>JBAXXB010000015.1:0-27486 GCA_037128115.1 Bacteroidota bacterium | reverse complement strand
GTCTGACAAAGCTTTTCAACTCCGTGTTTTGTTCGTCCAAAAATAAGAACTTTTGAAAATTCTTTTTTAGATAAAAGATTGTGAAGAGTCTCTACCTTGTCAGCACCATGAGGAACACGAACTATATCTTGTTCTACATTACGAGCAGTATCACCTGTTTTAACAGAAATACTTTCAGGATTATTTAAAAATTCTTTTATCAATTTATCTATCTCACTTGTAATAGTTGCCGAGAATAATAATGTCTGACGATTTGGTGCCATATTTTTCATTATGAATCTCATATCAGCTACGAACCCCATATCGAGCATTCTATCTGCTTCATCAAGAACTATTGTACGAAATTGAGCCAAGTTTATAACTCAGCAGTCCATTTTTTTGCCTGGGAAACTATTTTCTCGAACCTTAAACTATCCTTGCCTTGAATATTTGAAAGGGAAGCTACTTCTGAAAAGACCTGTTTGTGGGTATTGTCCGATTCGAACAAACTTATCCTGAGGCTTTGCTTTTTCGCCTTGGCGGACTCCAGGTCGTTAAAAAGCACATCCAGCACCAGGTTTCCATTGGTGTAATTATCTTTCAGGTCGCCACGGGCAAAGAAATCCCTGATGTAAATACCAGGTCTTGCATAAAGATAAACATCCCGGTTGATCCCGCTCATTCGCCACATATCCTGGCATTCCAGGTAGGAACCGTCACTCCAGCGGAAGACTTCCAGTGCCAGCGTGTTTTCGCCTTGCACCATGTAGGGAGTGAGGTCAAATTCTGCCGGTGTTTTCGAATCTTTACTGAATCCTATATACTTGCCATTCAGCCATATATAAAAGAAAGATTTAACCGCACCAAAATGAATAAATACATTTTTCCCTTTGAAACCTTCAGGGGACAAAAACCGGGTTATATAGGCCCCGACGGGGTTGTAATCGTAGGGGACATGCGGAGGCTGTGGATTTTCAGGGCAAAATTCATAGGCGCTATTGGTATAAATAGGGTAGGAGTATCCCTGCACTTCCCAGGTGGAAGGAACATCGATGAGGGACCATTTGGATGCATCAAATTCCGGTATGTAAAATCCCTGCGGTACTTTTGTGTAATTCTCCGACAGGCAGAAATTCCACCTGCCGTTCAGTAGTTTGTAATCGGCTGAAAGTGCCGGGTCATTATTAATCGCTTTTATCTCCGAATCATACGGAATATAGGTGGAATGCGGTTTAATGGTATTGAAAGTAGTTAAGAGTGGGTTTTCCCAGTCAGGAATGGATATTTGCTGTGCCATCAATGGCACAGGCCGGAAGATCACTGCAAACAGAATCAACGGTATGGTGAGTATGAAAACTGTTAGCCTGCCTGTTTTAGTCCTGCCGTTCATATATAGGTGTTATCAGCGTTTGCAGCAAAATATATTGGTATTTTTAAATGCAACTGCTTTGGTATATATATAGGTATACAAAAGCAGGCCAGGGCTTGTTGATAGGTTATATGATTATTCTTTCTGAAAAACTTTATTCATAACCAATGCCACCGTTCCCATCAGTCCGGCATTCTGACCCAGGCTGGAGGTGATTATTTGTGCATCGCGTCGGATTTTGGCAATGGTAAACTTGTTGAGGTTCTGCTGTATGGGATCCACAATGTAATTTTCGGCTTTGGTCAGTTCACCCCCGATAATGATCAGTTCAGGGTTAAAAAGGTGGATAAGCACAGCTATTCCTCTTCCCAGGTGTTCACCAATGTTGGCCAGCATCCCGATAGCAAACTGGTCGCCACCCTGTGCTGCCTGCAAAACGGTTTCTATCGTAATTTTGTTCAGGTCACCATCGACCATCGAACGGATTATTGTAGTTGCACCCTCGCCTATTTCCTTGCGGGCGCGCTTAATCATGGTAGTTCCGGAAGCAAGGGTTTCGAGACAACCTATTTTGCCGCAATAACAAAGCTGCCCGTCAGGGTCAACCTGTATATGGCCGAATTCGCCTGAGAAACCGGAATTCCCTTTGTATAATTTCCCGTTGAGTATCATCCCCAACCCGATCCCGGAACCAATGTTGAGACACAATACATTTTGCTTGCCCTGTGCCATTCCAAAAGCCTGTTCGCCCAGGGCCATCACCTTGGTATCGTTTTCAACGAAAACAGGGTAATCAAATATGTTTTCAAACTGTATGGTTGCAGGCTTTTCGTCCTGAAGATAACTATAACTTATTCCTGTGTGCAGATCGATCAGGCCGGGAAGTGCTATCCCAATGCCCATGAGTTTGGTCTTATCAATTCCTGATTCCTGTATAAAATTATTCACTGCATCTTTCAGGCTCTTCATGAAATCCTTCGAAACTTCTAATCCTTCGTCAATCACTTTAATGTCCACAACAGGTTGGTTGCTGAAATTAAACAGCCCCAGGCGAATATGGTACCTGCTGATATCCACTCCCAAAACGTACCTTGCCGGAGGATTCAAACCATACAAATTAGGCCGGCGGCCTCCGCTTGATGTACCTATGCCTTCTTCCGCAAGGAATTCGCTCTCTATTAATTCATCAATCGCCCGGGTTATAGTTGGAGTGCTCATGTGGATGATTTTGCTGAGCTCAGGGATTGATTTGCAGCCATTCTGATACAATTCCTTTAATATTAATAATTTCAGGCTGTTTTTCTTGGACCCGTTCGTTCTGGGATCCCCCGAAGTATTACCGAATAGCATGCTCTTTTTCATAGTAAGTAACTTAATCATTTTTAAATCGCACTCAGTATCTCTGATGTCCAACTTATAGTAAGAGGATGTAAATTTACAACAATCATTAATAATATTAACCTACATAGTGAAAAAAATTATTAAGATTGCAAAGAATATTCATATTTAAAATGGGTCGTTTGAAAATAATAATATAAGTAGTTGGTTGTCAATATGAAAATGCGTCTTGTGGCAGGGTTATCTTCCGTACACTATTTAACTTGCCAAAATAAGTGTGCAAAATAACTTTACACTACCTGGTGCTAAATTCATCCCAGTTCTTTTTAAACAGTGCAGCCGTAAAGCGAGACTTCGGGATTAATATTCTGTCTCTGCTCAAAATTAGGATTTCTAAGAGTGAACTTCAGGTTCTTTGAAAAAAATATTAGCATGACTGGTTGAATTGACATTTAATTGCTTAACTTTAGTCCGTTTTTTAATGAATATAGTTTTTAAACCCTGGTACTCAAGAAGCTCTTTGTTAAAGAAACAAGCTAATAAACAGATAATGAGCGATATACACTAAGGTTAGACTTTTAATTATTTTATTTATTAAATAAAATAACGTTAGTGTTCAAAGTTCATAAAATATTTTATTATTTTAGCCTTTTCAATGAAAATCTTTTCTGAACTTTCAATCCCAATTAACCAACATCAAGTCAAACTTTAAACAAACGTGCTTATGAAAAAAGTGACACTTTTGATGGCGCTGATCCTGATCTGTTCATGGCAGTTCGTGATGGCCCAGAAAACAATCACCGGTAAGGTTACCGATGCCAAGACCGGCTCGACTATGCCTGGTGTAAATGTCGTTGTAAAAGGTACTACCGACGGTACAGTTACCAATTTAGACGGAGCCTACTCCCTGAAACTTCCTGCCAATGCGCAGATGCTGGTTTTCTCGTTTGTAGGTTATGTCAGCCAGGAAGTGGCAATCGGCAACCTTTCGACACTAAATGTTACATTGGCTATTTCGGCCGAGGTGATCGAAGGAGTAGTTGTAACTGCCTTAGGAATAAAGCGCGATAAAAAAGCGCTGGGCTATTCCCTACAGGAAATTAAAGGAGAAGGAATTACCGAAACCAGGGATCCTAATGTAGTGAACGCACTGAACGGTAAAATTGCAGGTTTGCAGGTCCGACAGGCTTCAACAGGGGCATCGGGTTCTTCACGTATGATCATCCGCGGAAACAACTCTATTGGAGCGGATAACCAGCCTCTGGTTGTGGTCGACGGGATTCCTATTAACAGTTCAACTGGTGGTACCGATGATTACTGGGGCAACCGTAACGTGGACAGGGGCTCGGGCATAGCCGATATTTCGCCCGACGACATTGAATCAATTTCTGTACTTAAAGGTCCTGCCGCTTCCGCATTGTATGGCAGCCGGGCAGGCAACGGTGTTGTGATGATCACCACCAAAAAAGGTTCAACCAAAAAAGGCCTCGGAATTGCATTTAATACAAATACTACTTTCGAAAGCCCAATGGAAACTCCCGATTTCCAGGATGTATACGGGCAGGGCGTTAACGGAGCATTCGATGTTACTGCCGGCGGAAGCTGGGGTGGAAAAATGGACGGAACCCAGGTTGATGCTCTCATGGGTAAAAAAGCCTATTCCCCTGCCGGAAATAACCTGTATAAGGATTTTCTTCAAACCGGTGTAACCAGTACCAACAGTCTTGAACTTTCAACAGGCAGCGATAATTCGACACTGAGGCTTGGGGTCACCCGCCTGGATAATAAGGGTGTTGTGCCAAACAGCAAATTCAACAGGACCTCCATCGATATCCGCAGTACAGGTAAATGGAATAAACTTTCAGCCGACGTTAAGTTTAATTATATCAACCAGAATATGGAAAACCGACTGAAACTGGCCAGCGATCCTGACAATATCTTCCTCAATTACCTGCAGATGCCCCGCTCTGTTGCCATGAGCGACTATACTGCCTACGAATCAACCAATTACGCGTTTACCAAGTATGGTTCACCCGCCTCATTTATAGCAAATTATGGCGGAATGTCGCGTAACCCGTATTGGTCTGCATACAGGAATACCAACAACGATAGCAAGGACCGTATCATCAGTTTTATGTCGCTGAAATATGACTTTACTTCCTGGCTAAACCTCAGGGCCCGCTATGGACTCGATTATTCAGGATCCATGTACTCTGACAGGCTTGCAACCGGAACCCCATATTGGTTTACCGAAGGTATATCCGGCGATTACAGGGTGATCCAGGATAAATCAAAAGAGCAGAATGCCGATTTCCTGTTGATGGCACAGGGGGACCTGTTCGGGAAACTGAAAGGCGTTGCTTCATTCGGGGGTAACCTCATGAACTTCAAATCTACCTACCAGTTTTCACAGGCCCAGGGCCTGGTCATTCCCGATTTCTATGCCGTGGCTAACGGTGTAAACCGCGAAACGGGTTATACCACCAAGGAAAAAGAAACCAGGTCATGGTACGGTACTGCCTCATTATCTTACGCCGATTGGGCTTACCTCGATATTACCGGTCGTAACGATGAATCTTCAACCTTGCCTGTTGCACAGCGGTCATATTTCTATCCCTCCTTTGGAGGAAGTGTGATCGTAAGCCAGTTGCTTACAAATAAAGGCATAAAAATGGGCCCGGTGAGCTTTGCCAAGGTGCGTGCATCCTGGGCAGAGGTTGGTAATGGTACTGATCCATACATGCTGAATGATTATTATAATATACAATATGTCGCCGGAGTTCTTACCGCAAGCCCCGACAACTACAAGACCAATCCAAACCTGAAACCGGAAAGTATTAAATCAACCGAACTGGGTCTTGACGTCAGGATGCTTAACAACAGGATAGGGATCGACTTTACCTGGTACAAGAAAAATGCTTTTGACCAGATACTCCGTGTTGCAGTTCCCCCGGCAACGGGTTACCAGTATGAACTCATGAATGCAGGAAATGTTGAAAACAAAGGAGTTGAACTGGCTCTGAATGTCAACGTTATCAACCATACAAATTTCTCATGGGACCTTATCCTGAATTATTCGAAAAACAAGAATAAGATCATTGAACTGAACGATCAGACTAATGTTCAGATTCTTAGCGACGGTTCCATCTCCTTCCTGAAAGTAGTCGCCGAAGTGGGTGGCAATTATGGTGATATGCTCGGATATACCTACCAACGGAATGAAAGTGGTAAAATCCTGGTCGATGACAACGGCATTCCTTTGAAATCAGAGGATATGACAAAACTAGGTAACTATCAGCCTGACTGGATGATGGGTTTATCCAATAACTTCAAGATTTATGGATTCGACCTGGCCTTTATGATCGACATGCGTTATGGTGGGAAAATCTACATGGGTTCAATGAAATCTGGTGCCGCGTCAGGCAACCTGGCCATGACACTCGATGGACGTGAATCCGGCTTTGTTGTTCAGGATGCAGTAGTTAAATCGACCGGAGAAGCCAATACCATTAATGTTACTTCACAGGATTACTGGAACGGGATTTCCGCTATTACCGAAGCCTGGATGTACGATGCCACCAATGTATGCTTCAGGGAACTGAGCCTGGGTTATTCGTTACCGAAATCCATTTCTCAGAAAGTGAAAATGTCAAACATCAAGATCAGCCTTGTTGGCCGAAACCTTTTTATGATTTCCAGCAAAACAAAAGGCTTCAATCCTGAAGCAACCTATTCAACAGGTAATGCTCAGGGTATTGAATATGGCACTATGCCTATGCTGCGTAGTCTTGGATTCAATGTAAATCTTAACTTCTAATCTTAAAAGCTACACACATGAAAACAAAAATATATTTTCTCATACTCTTAGTTTTTGGCCTGTTTTCCTGTTCTGATCTCACCGAGATGAACCGTGACCCTAACAGGCCTACGGCCGATATGTACGATTTCAGCCGTTCCCAGATTTCTACACTTTTGAGGGCCGGTTGTACCTATAATGGTGCCGATATGTGGCAGAGGGTAAAAAGCCTTCATGTTGACCTTTATTCACAGATGCTGGATGAAGTTCCTTCTGGTTGGACAAATACCCGGAATTATTTCCCCAACGACAGCTGGACTATCAGCTATTGGAATTCAGTACCAAGCTGGGTATCTTCACTTAACACGATTATCAACCAGGGAAAAGATGATCCGAACCGTACCAATTCAGTCGCATTAGCTAAAATATGGCGTGTTTATATTCAAAGCCAGGCCTGTGACCTTTTCGGGGTAATGCCTTTCCCGACCTATAAGACCATAGTGGTAAATCCTCCTTATGTTTCGGTCCAGGATCAGTATAAAGAGTTTTTTGCCGAACTCGATGAGGCAGTAAAAATGTTCGACACTTCCAAAGGATTCCTGAGTTCCAACGAAGATATGATCTACAATGGAGATATGACCAAATGGAAGAAATTTGCCAATTCACTTCGCCTGCGCCTGGCTCTCAGGGTATCGGAAGTGGATGCCAATATGACCAAGACTCAAGCCCAGGCAGCTATTGACGGTGGCGTTTTTGAATCAGAAGCTGATGAGGCAAAATGCCCTCCTTCAAATAAGGGATGGGGAAATGACTACAACTATACCTTACTCTTTGCCTGGGGTGAAACCCAGCATATGACATCTTCTTTCGAAAAACTCGTGACTAACATTGGCGGAATTGTATGGCCGGCCGGAATTAACGCAACCACCAAGCCTGCTAAGGTTGACCCAAGGGCTGTTGTTATGTTCGATCCTACCACCGATGGTTACTGGAGAGGTGTTCCCCCGGGATTGCATCCGAATGATGTGAACCAGGAACCAAACAAAAGCAGTGAAGTCGCTATTCTGGGTGTGAAAACGGTTGGACCGGAGAGTGCACGCAATATTTCCAGGAAATACGATGTGATGCTCTTCGAAGAAATATGCTTCCTGAAAGCAGAAGCCGCTCTTCGTGGTTTTGCGGCTGGTGATGCTAAATCGGAGTATGAGATTGGCGTTAAAGCTTCTTTTACCAGGTGGGGTGTTGACGGTGCTGATGCATACCTTTCCTCGAATGAGAAAAACGGTGCAGGAACGAGTGCCAACTACAATGACGTAAGCGGCACGGGTAACACACTGCTCGAAAAGATCATTACCCAGAAATACATTTCCCTGTTCCCTGATGTGTCCATAGAGGCATGGAGTGATAAACGCCGGCTTAACCTGCCCCGTTTCGATGTACCAGCTTACCGCGATCCTGCCGTGTACAGTTCGGCTCCGACCAGCATTACGGATCCACGCAGCTTTATCAAGAGGGTTAAGATTCCTGATACAGAATCTGTCAACAATACCGTTGAATATAATAAAGGTGTTGCCCTGATGGGTGCCGGCGGCGACCGTACCAGCACCAACCTCTGGTGGGATGTAAATGCTAATTTCTGTACTTCGCCTAATTAATAGTAAAACGTCAATCTAAGCTTTTATGAAAAAAACCAGGCAGTCCAAAAAGGGACTACCTGGTTTTTTTTTGTCTTCCAACTATTTCCGCAAAAGTGATTGGATTTGAGCAAAAGTGCATAGTCTGAATCATAGGCATTACGATTGAGGAACATGTGAATACCGGGATATCGGATATTGCTATTTGATTATCCTGACTAGTTTTACACCGTGTGCAGGGATAATGGCCGTATATTTTTCATCAAACCTGCCTTCATCCTTTTGTGACCATAAGTCACGAACCGTATATTTGCCTGTAATAGATAGATCTTTCCAGTCTACGGTCAAATCAGCAGGGAATAATCCGCGGTTAAATAATCCCACGGCTTTTGACCCATCTTCAAGATCTTTATACCAGACTTCCAGGTTTTCAATTTGAGCGATCCTCGAAGCCTGCCTGCCCAGCGGATCCTGGTTAATATCCAAAACTTCATCATTGGTAAGCAGGCTATAGGTAAATTCATCGAGTTGGGTCATATCGCAGCCTATCAGCAGGGGCGCAGCCAATAATGCCCAGAGGGAAATATGCGTATACTGTTCGTTCGGGCTAAGACGGGTAGGGTGAAGTTGAGGTCCCCAGCCTACTCGGCCTATAACCAGCATATCCGGGTCGTTCCAGTGCCCCGGGCCGGCATATTTTTCATGTCCTGCCTGACCGAAACCGATACTCTCCATGCTCGACCAATCATCGGTTATATCCCCGGTGGTACGCCAGCAGTTTCCTCCCACTTCCGCGCCCCATTCCCAAACATCACCCATGCCGTATTGGCATAGGCTGTACACTATATCGCGCGGAGCCTTGTTGAGCGCATCGCGCATGACCATGTATGGCTTTTTTAACTCGGGTAACGAATGGTCTTTTGCAATTCGTTCGTAATCGCACCAGTCGTACTTCAGGTAATCGAAACCCCAGTTGGCAAACTGCATCGCGTCTTTTTCCTCAAACTGGTAACAGGCGGTGAATCCCGCGCATGTTTTTGGTCCCGGGCCCGAATAGGTGCCGATTTTTAACCCCAGACCATGCACATAATCAGCCAGCGATTTCATGTCCGGGAATTTTTTGTTGGTTTTCATGTTTCCATCAATATCCCTGGTTTCGCCTCCAAGTATAGGGTCGTCACTTCCCGGTTTTACCATCCAGCAATCATCTATATTGATATAGCTCCACCCATGGTCAGCCAGGCCACTGTTTACCATGGCATCGGCAGCCGATTTTACTTTAGCCTGGTCAACATCGGTGGCAAAGCAATTCCAGCTGTTCCAACCCAGGGGAGGAGTGAGTGCGATCCGGTCGCCACAAATAATGGTCAGTTTCCTGCGATTGCTGCCTTTCTTATTCGTTGCTGTTAGCTCTGCCTCGTATTTCCCTTCCTTATTAATCTTTCCCGAAATAATCCCGGTTTCGGCATCCATCATCAGTCCTGCAGGTAGTCCTTTGGCTGAGAAAGTCATAGGGCGCTCTCCGGTAGCAGACGCGCGGAAAAGGAAATCATGTCCCGGGCGGGCACCATAAACTTTGGGCCCGTTTATCCGGGGAGTGTCAGGAGCTTTAGGAGTGAGAATTACAGTAGGTTCTGTCGGCCGGTCTATACTTACAGGCTCAACGCCGTTTACAAGGAAGTATGCATCAGCCCAGTCGGTATGATCATAGGCCGGTCCATCGGCAGTAGTTTCGGTACACAAAATTAAAGTATCCGGATTATTTATGCTGATATCAACTGTCTCAGTAGGTCCACCTGACCGCAAAACGCTGCTTTGCCAAAGCAGTTTCTTATTCCCGAAAACTTTAAAAACCGCCGATCCGCTGGATGCTTTTTCTTCGTCATCGATGCCGCAAATAGCGTGAAACCGGGCCGGGCCCCCGTTGAGCTTTATAAAGAGGATACTGGAAGCATGTGTGCCAAAGCCCTTTCGAAAGGTTATCCCGTTCAATACAATCGGGTTGCCCATGCAAGTGACGTCGGCTCCGGGTTTGCCCCAACCCAGTGTCGCTTTCGAAATATCGAGCGACGAAAGCCAGACGGTGTCGGCGGTCTGTGATTTTACCACATTGAGGATCCATAAAAAAAACAGAATGGAAATAAGAGTTTTCATGTTTAAGAATTTGGAATAGTGGGTTATCCGTTTAGGAGTTCGGGATGTTCGGCATGAACCTTTATGATCAGTTCGCCGAATAAGGTGTTGGCCCAGGCAAACCAGCTCCGGGTGTAATCGGCGGGATTATCTTTTTCAAACGATTCATGCATAAAGCCCTTGCCGGCATGGGTGGTTTTCAGCATTTCAAGGCAGTTCTTTATCTCTGCCTTGTCGGTGCTGGTCATAGCCTGGATAATGATGGTCATAGGCCAGATCTTACCCGGTAAGGTATGAGGACTTCCTATTCCTGAGGCTGCTTTCCCTTCAAAGTGCCAGCAATGGTCGTTGCTTAACAGGAATTTCCGGGTATTAAGGTAAACCGGGTCATCCGCATCTAAACATCCCAGGTAGGGCAGTGCAAGCAGGCTGGGGACATTGCTGTCGTCCATCATCAGGCGGTTTCCAAAACCATCCACCTCATAGGAGAGCACTTTCCCATAATTCAGGTGTTCCGTTATGGCATATGACTCCAGCGCTGCTTCTACTTCATCGGCTAGTTTGAGGCAATTATATGACAGTGAAATATTGCCGGTTACTTTTTCGCAAATTTCGCTGAGTTGTCGTAGCGAAGTTACAGCAAAATAATTCGATGGTATCAGGAACGGGAACATAGTGGCATCGTCCGATGGCCTGAAAGTAGAACATATAAGTCCCACGGGGCGGACAGGGTTGCCCATCCCGTTGCAGGGTACATTATCAGTAAACCAGGCTGTGATCCTTTTGAACGAATAAGGACCGGGATTATTTATCCGCTGCTGTACCTTAAAAGTAGAATAGATCAATTCCATAGCCTCATTCCAGCGGGTATCGAAAACCGAAGTATCGCCGGTAGCTTTCCAATAGCCGTGCGCAAGCCGGATAGGGTAGCATAAGGAATCAATTTCCCATTTGCGTTCATGCAGCCCGGGTTTCATTTCGGTAATATCCGATTTCCATTCACTGATTTCATTCCCATCAAGGAATGCATTCGCATAGGGATCCAGGAGAATACACTTTACCTGCCTGTTTATCACTCCCGCTATCATCTTGCGTAAAGGCAGATCCCTCGCGGTAAAAGCTACATAGTGCCATACCTGGGCCGAGGAATCACGAAGCCACATGGCGTGAATATCACCGGTAATGACAAAAGTATCCGGTTTGCCATCGGGTTCCGTATATGTTACGGTTGTATCAAGTGTATTTGGGAAACAGTTTTCGAAGAGCCAGGCGAGTTCAGGGTCGGAAATGTCTTTCGTAACCCGGGATATAGCAGCATCGACGGCCTCACTCCTGAAATTTCTCCTGCCTTCAGCCGGGCGAAGACTGGTGAATCCGCTTGCCGAAAATCCAAAAGGGGAAGCATACATATTATTATAGCGACTCAATGTGAGACCGGCGATCCCGATTCCGGTAGTCTTTATAAAATTTCTGCGTGTACTCATGTAAGTTAGGTATAAGTATATTTGGGGATAGTAAAATTAAAAGGAATATGCGATTATACAAATGGGTTTGACCTTTTATAGCAGATTTCTTATTTTTTATTGCCAATTACAGTCTATAAAATTCAACAGATATATTCGGGATTTGGCCCATGAATTTTGAATATTAATTGCACTAAGTATAATTTTAACACTAAGTAAATTTCTTAAAATGTAAACGAATTGTTATTAACTAGATAATATATAATGATTTTAAATAGCAATACATTACGCATGTAATCAATATATTAAAAAAATATTGTGTGCAACTGTTATCGAAAAAATTATAATTATTTAACAACAGTTTGCAAAACAGGGTAATTTGTATTTATCTTCGTGTCACATTTACACCAACTAAAGCTTATGCCGGGTTTGTTCAGGATAAGGCTGTAAGTGACGATAAACAATTGCAAACATCATTTTTTTATGAATTTCAGGCTTTCAATTTGTATGTGCGGACTTATGTTAACGATAAGTTTCCTGGGTCACAGTCAAAAGAATGAAAAAGCGTCGCTTGCATCAGCTACAGAGAAGAGAATAGACCTGCTGTTAAACAAAATGACGCTCGAAGAAAAAATCGGGCAGATGACCCAGGTTACTATTGATGTTGTTTCGGTGACCAACTCAACAGGTGTAGTTGAACCCCACCAGGTTGATTTGGCAAAACTGCATAATGCCATTGTAGATTACCATGTAGGTTCGATACTAAACGTCGCTAATCATTGTTACACCCGCGAACACTGGTTGGAGATAATTTCAGCTATCGATAAAATGACTACCGGTCAAACCGTATTAAAAATACCGGTACTTTATGGAATTGATGCTATACATGGTGCCACCTATACCGAAAAATCGACCTTATTCCCCCAGGAAATAGCCATGGCTGCCACCTGGAATCCTCAGCTTGTTGAACAGGCAGGAAGTATAACCGCTTATGAAACCAGGGCTTCGTATATTCCATGGAATTTTTCTCCCGTTCTGGATATGGGCCGTAACCCGGTTTGGCCCCGTTTGTGGGAAACCTTCGGTGAAGATGTATTTTTGACCAGTACCATGGGTAAAGCCCTGGTAAACGGCTACGAGGGAGGGGATATTTCGGATAAATACAAGGTAGCATCCTGCCTGAAGCATTATATGGGTTATAGTTTCCCGCTTTCCGGGAAAGACCGTACACCTGCCTGGATCCCCGAGAATTACCTGAGGGAGTATTTCCTGACACCCTTTGCCGAGGCTGTTAAAGCCGGGGCGCATTCCATCATGATCAATTCAGGAGAAATAAACGGAACACCTGTTCACGCTGATCATCATATACTTACCGATATACTCCGCGGCGAACTGGGCTTTAAAGGTATTGCCGTTTCCGATTGGGAAGATATCAAACGCCTGTATACCATTCAGCATGTAGCCTCTTCACCCAAAGAAGCCGTTAAAATGGCCGTTCTTGCCGGTGTGGATATGAGCATGGTACCAATGGATTTTACTTTTTATGATTACCTGCTGCAATTGGTTAAAGAGGGGTCCGTTCCCCAGGCCAGAATTGATGAGGCTGTCAGGAGAATTTTGCGCGTGAAGATGGAACTGGGACTGTTCGAAAATATGTATTATCCCGCAAGTGATTATCCTAAATTTGGCTCGGAAGAGTTCCGCCTGGCCAACCTGGAAACTGCCCGCGAAGCCGTTACCTTGCTGAAAAATGACAATAAAATATTGCCCCTTCCGAAAAACGCGAAAGTACTGGTCACCGGCTTTGCAGCGAACTCCATGCGATGCCTCAACGGCGGATGGACTTATACCTGGCAGGGTCAGCTAAGCGATACGTATGCTGAATATAAGTCAACTATACTGGAAGCCATACAGGCTAAAATAGGCGGGAAGAATGTGCTTTATGCCGAAGGAACCCGTTTTGACTCGCTGTCGGATATCAATAATGCGTTACAACTTGCAGGCCAGGCTGATTATATCGTATTGTGCCTGGGCGAATTATCCTATACCGAGCAAATGGGTAATATTGATGACCTGTATCTTCCCGATGCCCAGGTGGAATTTGCCAAAAAACTTGCAGCAACAGGCAAGCCTGTGATACTGGTGTTAACCGAAGGCCGGCCGCGCATCATAAGTAAATTTGCCGATGCAATGAAAGGTATATTGCAGGCTTACTTGCCAGGTAATGAGGGTGGACCCGCGATTGCCGATATCCTTTTCGGCGACGTGAACCCTTCCGGGAAATTGTCCTATACGTATCCCCGTTACCCGAATGATCTCACTCATTACGATCACAAATACAACGAAGATTCGCAAAATCCATTGACTTCTAATACCTCCTTTTATCCCCAGTTCCCATTCGGGTTCGGCTTGAGCTATACCGAGTTTAAATACTCCAACCTTACAATCAGTAAGAAAATACTGGGCATGGACGAATCGCTAAATATTACGGTTGATGTTACCAATACAGGTGCTTTGAAAGGTAAAGAAGTCGTTCAGTTGTATGTTAGCGATTTATATGCCAGTAATACCCCTTCCGTTAAAAGGCTCCGAGGTTTCGAGAAAATAGAACTGCTTCCGGGGCAGACTAAAACGGTTTCATTTGACATTTCATCCCGCGATCTTGCTTTTGTGAACCGGGAGTTGAAATGGATCACCGAGCCTGGCGAATTTAGGGCCGAAATCGGTGGACTAAAACAGGAATTTGAATTCAAGTAAGCGGATCGCCTATTTTCTCTTTTGTTAAATAAAGAAAAGGCAATTCAACCCAAAACTATCACTCCACTGCTCTACTGCTCGACTGCTCTATTGCTCCACTAATCCTTCCAGTCACCTTTGAAATTTTTTGACAATTTGTTAAGATCGGCAATAACTATGCACTTTAACGAAATATGTAAGTAGCTGATGAACAGCGAAAAGTGAATATGATTTTACAAATTGAAACTTTATTGGAATAAAATCCAACAAATTGAACCTGGTCGGAAATTAACACATAAATGACAAATACCAGAAATTACCAATCAAACAATCAATAATTCATCCATCACAAACCTCAAACCAAACTACAATTTTTATGAAGAAAAATCTCTACAATTACCTGCATTGCGGCATGAAAAGCAAAGTGCTGCTGCTGACCGGGATTTTGTGGCTGAGTGCACTTTCTCTGGTTTATGCCCAAAAAGGCTACGAGTACAAAGGCAAGGTCAAAAGCACAGCAGGCGAAACCCTTCCGGGTGTAAGTGTTACCGTTACCGGTACTACCACCGGTGCAATCACCGATCTGAACGGTGAATTCAAATTCAATGCCGACAAACCGGCAGTAAAACTCACATTTTCATTTACCGGTATGGTGTCCCAGGAAGTGGAAGCCAAAACCGGTGAATTTCTTACCATTGTCCTTGCCGAGAAAGCGACTGATATCTCTGGTATCATGATCGTGGGTTACGGTACACAAAAGAAAAGCCTGGTAACAGGAGCCATTTCTCAGATCAAATCCAAGGAACTGGAAAGTCTTCCTTCGTCACGGGTCGAGCAGGCCATGCAGGGCCGTATCGCCGGTGTTAGCGTTCGTTCCAACTCCGGTTCACCGGGATCAGGTTTAAAAGTAAGAATTCGCGGAGCCGGAAGTAATGGCAATGCTGACCCTCTTTATATTGTAGACGGAATGAAGAGCGGCGATATTAATTACCTGGAACCCTCCGATGTTGAGTCCATCGAGGTTTTGAAGGATGCTGCTTCTGCTGCCATTTATGGAGCAGAAGGCGCTAACGGCGTTGTGATTATCACCACCAAATCAGGTAAAGGTGGCAACCAGAAATCAGGTGGTACTATAACTTACGATTACCAATATGGCATGCAGTCGATTGGTAAAATGATGCCTGTGATGAACACAGCCCAGTATACCGATTATGTTAACGCTGCCAATGTTGGGGTTACCATACCTACAGGTGTTTCGACCAATACCAATAGGCTCGACCAGATTTCACAGGCTGCACCTATGCAGAAACACTACCTTTCCTTTTCAGGAGGCACGGATAAATCGAGTTACCTGCTTTCGGGTTCTTATTTTACCCAGGACGGAGTTGTTGGCGGCGAAAAAGCCAACTTTAAAAGGTATTCGGTCCGCTTTAATGGCGATCATGAAGTAAAAAGCTGGCTAAGTGTTGGTAATAATTTTGCCTATTCTCATACCGATCGCAGTTCTATAGTTGAAAACAGTGAATTCGGTGGTATTGTTTCGAGTGCACTTATGCTCGATCCACTTACACCTACTGTATATGATGGTGCTTTACCGGAACACGCACAGGCTGCTCTGGATGGTGGCTATACTCTTGTAAAAGACGGCAACGGTAAATATTACGGCGTTTCACAATTTTTGAAAGGCGAAAGTGCCAACCCTTTGGCCCAGATGGCTATTGCAAGGGGTAATACCATACAGGATAAATTTTTGGGCAGCGCTTTTGCCACTATAAAGCCCTTAAAAGGACTTTCGATTACGTCTCGTATGGGTATAGATTATGCCGGCCAGATCTATCATACCTGGAACCCCACGTATTGGTTCTCGTCAGAGCGCTTCAACAACGTTACTTCCGCCCGTAACAATTATGACAAATGGTTTACCTGGCTGTGGGAAAATTTCGCTACTTATACAACAAGTATCGACAAGCACAATTTTTCACTTATGGCCGGCCATTCAGCGCAACATTACCAGCATAATTACTCCAATGCATGGTTCTCACCTCTGAACTCTGAAGATGAGTCTTCAACTTACCCGGGTACTTCAGAAATCGATGGTAAAATTGCCGGTATTCCTGAAACAAAAACGCTGGAATCCTATTTTGGTAGGTTAACCTACGATTATGCCAATAAATACATGTTTAATGCAAGTATCCGTCGTGATGGTACATCCTTGCTGGCAAACAAATGGGGCGTTTTCCCATCGGTATCAGCTGGATGGGTTATTTCGGAAGAGTCATTCTGGAAAGATTTATCCTCACCTGTTAATTACTTCAAATTCAGGGCCAGCTGGGGACAGAACGGTAGCTTATCGAATCTAACTCCTGACCAGTTCCGCTCCATGATTACCTCATCCGGAATTCAATACCCAAAAGCAGGTGGTGGTTATTACACCGGTGCAGAACCCGAATTGCTTGCAAATCCTGAGCTTATGTGGGAAACCGGCCAGCAGACGGATATAGGTATAGATTTCCGCGCTTATAAAGGCAAACTGACTTTCTCGGTGGATTATTACAACAAGGTTACAAAGGATTTATTGACCCCTCTGACCCCTCCGATTTCGATGGGTAACAAAGCCCCGTTTGGCAACGCAGGCGACGTAACCAACAAGGGATTCGAATTTGAATTGGGCTACAGGGAGTCAGAAGGCGATTTCCACTACAGTGCCAGTTTAAACCTGACCACCAATAAAAATGAAGTAACCTACCTGAACCCATTGCTTACCCGTTTACCAGGCGCTACGATTGGAACAGGCTGGACAGCTACCTACATGGAAGAAAACTTGCCTGTTTGGTACTTCCGCGGTTACCAGACCAATGGTATTTTCCAGGACCAGGCTCAAATCGACAAATATATAGCTGACAATGCTTTAGTTGGGTATGCTCCCAAACCGGGTGACCCTATTGTTGTAAACAATAAGAAAGACAACAGTATCAATGAAAGTGATATGGTTCAGATTGGTTCACCTCACCCCAAAATGACATTTGGTGCAAACCTGAGTTGCGACTACAGGAATTTCGACCTGAATATCTTTATGCAGGGAACTTATGGTAATGATATTATCATGGGCTGGAACCGCACCGACCGCGGAACTTCGAACAGGCCTGAATTCTTTTACAACGACAGGTGGACTGGAGCAGGGAGCACCAATTCCTGGTTCAGGGCAGATTTAACAAACCCGTATGCCTACAACAGCGACCTGATGGTTTTTGATGGCTCATACCTGAGGATCAAACAGATTCAACTCGGATACACCATGCCGAAAGAAATAGCTGCCAAACTGCACCTGATTGGAGCTCGTTTGTATTTCTCACTCGATGATTACTTCACATTCACAAAATACCCGGGAATGGATCCTGAAGCAGGAAGTACTGAAAACAACAGCCAGGGAATTGACCGCGGTGTTTATCCTACCCCTCGTAAATTCATGACCGGTATTTCCATTACCATTTAGTAATGATGTTTATTGTAAACTGAAGTAAATCAATCAACTAAAATATTAAATAGAAAAAACATGAAAAATTCATTCATACATAAAATCCTTGTTGTAGTAGTCTTTTTCCTGGCTATCACTTCATGTAGCAAGGACTTTCTCGAAGTTGCTCCGGTAGGGAAAATCCCGGTAGAGAATTTCTACAAAACAGATGCTGACGCATTTAAGGGGCTTATTGCTGCTTACGATATCCTTCAATGGACCAATGCACGCGACTGGCAGTCGGTTTACCTTGCTAAAACACTTCCTTCCGACGAGTCGACCTGTGGCGGTAGTTCGAGTGGTGATCAACCTCCTTTGCAGGAACTGGATAAATTTAACTACGGTTCCAGTAATCCTGTTATTAAAGGATCATACGAAGGAAACTACTACGGTATATATCGTTGTAACCTGGTTATAAGTAAAGTGGACCCGATCAACGATTTCCGTAAACAGGTAATCGCCGAAGCCAAATGTCTTCGTGCTTACTATTACTCCGAACTGGTTATGATGTTTGGCAAGGTTCCGCTTATTTTATCCGAACTGGCTCCCAGCGAATACCAGCAGCCACAGGCTGAAGTGACAGCCATTTATGCCCAGATCGAAAAAGATCTTACCGAAGCTATTGCTGTTCTTCCTTTGAAATCAGCCTTGGCTGACGCAGATAAATTCCGCGTTACCAAAGGAACTGCCCAGGCACTCCTAGGCAAAGCTTTCCTATATGAGAAAAAGTGGAAAGAATCGTCCGACGCGTTCGAAGCAGTAATAGCTTCAAACGAATATCAATTATCATCTGATTTCAGTACATTGTTCAAAATTGACCAGGAACTCGGAAGTGAATCCATTTTTGAAGTCATGTTTGTGAATACAAAAGGTTACGATTGGGGAACCTTTGGCTGGGGTGGTAACCGCAATATGGAAAACAACATTACCTGGCAGCTATGCGGTCCACGTGGCGATTATTTCGTGGCAGGCAATAGCGGAATGGTAGGCGGATGGGGATTTAATTATCCTACCAAATCGATGTACGATGCTTACGAAGCAACTGATATTCGTCGTGCTGCAACTTTATGGTCAATTCCTGATCTTCGTGCTTTAGGCGGCGATTGGACCGGAACCGACGCATACGGTTTTAATGGCTATTTCAGGGTGAAATACGGGACATTTTCGAGTGAAACCGGCGCTCCTGTCGGCGAACTAAACTATGGCACCAACCTGAGGCTTATCCGTTATGCTGATGTATTACTCATGGCATCCGAAGCCTATTACCGTCAGAACCTGGAATCCAAAGCGCTTACCGAACTCAACAAGGTTCGCAACCGTGCAGGCCTGGCAAATGTTGCACCTACAGGCACTGCCTTGTTCGATGCCATCGTAAAGGAACGCCAGACCGAATTAGCTTTCGAAGGTGTTCGCTTCTTTGACCTGGTTCGTTGGGATTTAGCCGCTCAGGTATTAGGCCCGTTGGGATTTGTTACAGGAAAAAATGAACTCTTCCCAATTCCTTTGGATGAAGTGACCAATAACTCTAAAATCGTGCAGAACCCGGGATACTAATCCCGTGAATTAGTTAAAAAGGAGGTTGGCAGGGTAACCGCTTGGATTTGACTTGAGGGTTAAAGTAATAAGTTGGTTTTCTCATAATCAATTGGTTGGTTGGCTGAGCGGGTTATCCTGTTCAGCCTCCTTTTTTTTTATCAAAACGAATCACAGGTTTCAGTGGCAAATAGGTGAACTACTGCTACTTTACCTGAATTGAAAAAAATACAGAGTGAATCTGCAACTGATTTTTAGTCCGGCAATAAATTAGCAGGTAACATAGCAGCAAGCAAAAAGACTCAAATAAACAGGGGAATAGAAACTTCTTTACACCAGGCAACCGAAGTAAGTTATTTCTCGAAAACCATAGGCAGTCCGCCGTTGCTGATAAGCAGGCATATTTATTAATTAATATAGAATCGTTCTAAATAAGAATCTAAACACTTCTAAAACACATCGATATATAGAGTTTTTGAATTTAGTATTTATTGATTTATTATAAAAAAAAAGTTGCAATTGATTAAATTAATAAAAAATACACTATCTTCGTGTTATAATTACACTTAAACCTCAACCAAATTATGAAAAGAACTATTAAATTAAGTTGGGCACTGTTGTTCTTACTGACAGTTACCCTGGTAAGTTCCTGTAAGAAAGATACCTCGGAACCAGCCGTTATTGCCAGTTTTACTTTCAAAGTGGATGCAGCTGATTTTATGAAGGTTGCCTTTACCAACGAATCGAAGAACTTTAAGACCGTTGCATGGGATTTCGGTGACGCTTCCGCTATTTCCGCCGAAGACAGCCCTAGTCATACCTATGCAGCAGTAGGAGAATACACAGTAAAGATCACCGCTACATCACCTGGTGGAGTTACCGATATGTATTCAACAAAAGTTACGATTACTGACCCTAATGCCTTGCTTACTAAGCTTGTAGGTGAAGGTGCTGCAGGAAAGACCTGGAAATTGCTTCGCGATGCTAGCACAGGTGTTTTTCCATTGCAATGCGGACCTTTTGACCACTCAACTATTTGGTGGGCTGTTGGTAATGGAAACGATGAACTTGCCAAAAGGCCCTGCATGTTGAATGACGAATGGACATTCAAACGTGATGGCAGCCTGGTATTTAATACTAACGGCGATTTCTGGGCTGAAGGCGGAATTTTTGCTGCTCCTACAGCAGTATGTTCACCAACCAGCAGCATGGTTGGAGCCAATGGTGAAGACCTTTCAGCATGGGGCGACGGAACACATACTTTCAGGCTCGCAGCCGGAACACCTAATACCCTTACCGCAATTGGTAAAGGCGCTTATGTTGGATTCTTCAAGTTAGGCAACGGTAAAGAAGTAAATAACCCGGGTCCTGCCGTTGTTATGCCGGATTCAGTTAAATACAATGTTGTAAGCCTTGTTGACGGTGCAGTAGATACACTTATCGTTGAAGGTCAATACCAGTGGGATGCCACACCAGGCGGATACTGGAGATTTGTACTTGTACATTATGATGATGCTGCCCAGGAACCTCCTATCCCAGGTAACAAACCAAGCACAGCCTTTACTATGACTGTTAATGGATTAACTATCACCACAAGCAATACCACAACCGAAGCTACTTCGTACTCATGGGATTTTGGTGATGGAACAACTTCAACCGAAATGAGCCCGGTACACACCTATGCTCATGGCGGACCATACCTGGTTGTGCTTTCGGCTACCAATTCAAACGGTACTACTACGGCTTCACAGGCTGCTTTTGTAACCACTGATGTTCTTACTGATACAAAACTCCAGGGAGCTGCATGGAAAGTAGTGGTTTCGGATAATTCCATTTTTGTAGGTGGTGCTTTAGGCAGCAATGCATGGTGGCATGTTACCAAGGCTATGCTTGATGGTTCGTCAACAGGCGGCGATGACTGGTCGTGTATGGCTGATGATGAATTCAAGTTCAGTGCAGGCGGTGCATTCAGCTACAGTACAAAAGGCTCAGCCCGTAACGATGGTTACTTTGGCGGAACAAACGGATGTATTGACGATGCAACCATAGCAGCCAGCGGCAATGGAGCAGCCTTCGGAAGTTGCGCTACCCATACCTATACCTTTACCCCGGCTGGTAAAAGAGGCTCAAAATCACTTCCAACCATCACTCTTACCAATGGAGCCGGTTTTGCAGCATTTATTGGTTTCTACAAAGGTTATTACGGCGGTGAAAATACAAGCGGTGCCAACCTGCCAAATGGCGGCAATGCAACCAACACTTATGCCGTAATGGGTTATACCAATACAGGTACAAAAGAGTATTTGTTCGTTTCAGTTGATTTATCTCCTGACCATTCCGGCGGTTCCGCATGGTCGGCTATACTGGAAAGGTAATACCTTAATTAATACTTCTTTTACTGGATCAAGAGTGGGCGGGTTTACGGCTCGCTCTTGATCTTTTTTTTAGAAAAGGCAGGATGCCCTGATAAATTGGTATAAACGGCGACTTTGATTCTTGTTTTACACTAATGGAATTATTTCTTACCTTGTGGCTCTGCATTGAAATTCCCCATCTTAAACACCAGATACTATGAAAAAAATTTACACCTTACTTATTTTATTCACGTTAACCTTGTCTGTATTTGCCCAGAACAGGACGATTTCGGGTAAAGTGACCGATGCCGGGGGCGTTGGGCTACCAGGAGTCACGGTTCAACTGACAGGTACCCAGGTCGGAACGATTTCCGATATCGATGGGAACTATAAACTGAGCGTTCCGGGAGGCATACTTCGCTTCAGCTATATCGGTTTTGTAGCCCAGGACATTAAAATCGAAAACCAATCCGTTATTAATGTTGTACTGCTTGAGCAGGTACAAACACTGAACGAAGTGGTGGTTGTGGGCTACGGGACCCAGAAAAAAAAGGATCTGACTACGGCCGTTTCCGTAGTCGGGGAAAAAGAACTGAAAGACCGCCCTATAGTTTCGGCGGCACAGGCCATACAGGGAAAAGCAGCGGGGGTTCAGGTTGTGCAGCCCTCGGGCAAACCGGGATCAGCGCTTTCAATTCGCGTTCGGGGGGCTACCTCGGTACTGGCAGGCAACGAGCCCCTTTATGTGGTGGATGGTGTTCCAACTACGGATATTCAGGGTATTAGCCCCAATGATGTGGAGACCATGAGTGTGCTTAAAGATGCCTCTTCTGCAGCCATATACGGTGCAAGAGCGGCCAATGGAGTTGTGCTTATCACAACCAAAAGAGGTGCTGATAAAACTCCGACCGTGAGTTTTAATACATACTTTGGTGCTTCAAAGCTACGAAAAACCATAGATGTACTCGATACAAAAGAGTATCGTAAACTAATGACTGAGATCAATTTGGGCCTTGATCCCGCAGCCACCGACTATACCAACTGGAGTAAAAAAGTATTCGGAACAGGCAAGACCCAATCCTACCAGTTCTCAGTTTCAGGTGGAGATAGCAAATCCAAATATTTTATATCGGGTGGATACCTGAGTGACCAGGGAATAGTTAAACCAGCCCGTTTCGACAGGTATACCCTCAGGGTGAACCTGGATAACGAAGTGCGTTCCTGGCTTAAAATAGGTACCAGTATCAATGTGATGAACCTGAATACCAAGGATACGCCCGACAATGCCAGTTCAGGAAGGGGCGGGGTAATTATGAGTACGCTCAATACACCGCCTTTCCTTCACACCTATAAAGGGGAAACCAGCAGTGGATTTGTGCTTACCGACAAAACCTGGTTCGACCCGAACCCCTTTCAGCCTTCCTGGGAAAATCCGATTGCCTATATGGAAGGAGCTGATCAACAATCTATTGACAAGCAATTGTTCGGTAATATCTATGCAGAAGCACGCTTAATTAAAGGACTCTATCTCAAATCAAGAGCAGGGGTGGAAGTGAATTCACACCAATGGGATTATTACCTCGATCCTTACCGCACTAATAACGGACGTTCACAAAATGGTTCAGGTGCATCCGATAAATTCAACAGCAACAGTTGGTTGTGGGAAAACACCCTTAATTATTCGCGTACTCTTGACAAGCACAAATTCACGGCTATGCTGGGAAACAGTGTTCAGAAATACCAAGGCTACGATTCGTATCTTTCGGGCAATGATTTTCCTGCTGATGCATCTGTTACTACCTTAAATGCAGCAAATGTGATTTCGGGCAGTACCGATTACCAAGATTGGGCGTTAGCTTCCTTTTTCGGACGTGCGACTTATGACTACAACAGCAAATATTACTTGACCACGAGTATTCGTCATGACGGATCTTCCAAATTGGCCCATCACTGGGGAACTATGCCATCATTCTCTGCCGGGTGGCGCTTATCGTCCGAAAATTTCATGAAAGGGATTGAATTTATTGATGACCTGAAAATCCGCGGCGGTTGGGGTAAGAACGGGAACCAGGAAGGAATTCCTAATTATACTCAATACGGTCTTATTAATTATTACCGCCATACACCCACAAACCCGTTATCTGGACCATCTGAAAGCCAGGCAACATTTGGAAACCCTGGTTTGAAATGGGAAACTACGGCCCAGACCAATCTGGGGTTTGATGTTACCATGCTCAAGTCGAGGGTAACGATAACCCTGGATGCCTATATGAAGAAGACCAGCGATGTGATTCTGAATGTGGCATGGCCCAGCACACTTAATCTTCCACTCATGCAGACAAACGCTGGGAAAATTGAAAACAAGGGTATTGAATTTAATATCAGCACCATTAATATCGATAGCAAACTGAAATGGAGTACAGATTTCAATATGTCGTTCAATCGTAATAAAGTTACTTCACTAACCTATGTTGATGTAGCATATTATGGACGAATATACAGCAACAATGAGGATGCTGTTATTTTCAAGACGGGACTGCCCCTGGGCACATTCTATGGGTATATGACTGATGGTGTGGATCCGGCAACTGGTGACATGAAATATAAGGACCTGAATAAAAACGGAATTTTCGATGCCGGTGACCGTACCATTATCGGTCATGCACAACCTAAATTCACATATGGGTTTACGAACAATTTCACTTACGGACGTTTTGACCTAAATATTTTCTTCCAGGGAAGCCAGGGTAATGACATTTTCAATGCCACACGTGTTGACCTTGAAGGAATGTTCGACAGTAAAAATCAATCTACTGTTGTATTGAACCGGTGGACTACCCCAGGCCAGATCACGGATATTCCAAGAGCTATAGGTGGAGGCAACACTAAAAATGTGCGTAATTCCGACCGTTTTGTCGAGGATGGTTCCTACCTCAGGCTGAAATCGCTGACCCTTTCGTACAAAGTACTCGATAACAACCCGAATATTAAGGCGATCAGGAAGCTATCCGTTTATGCAACCGGTCAGAACCTGCTGACTTTTACCAAATACAGCGGTTTCGACCCAGAAGTCAATGCTTTTGGCAATAGTGCTGTTGAGTTGGGTATCGATTATGGCACATATCCTCAGACCCAGTCCATTATCGTTGGAATAAATGTTGAATTCTAAATAAGCCATAAGATGAAAAATATAGTTAAAATCCTGTTTCTGGCAATTATGACCCTGGCGATGTTTTCGTGTACGAAATTTCTCGACCTGAAGCCTCGTTCGCAGGGAATTGCCATTGAAAATAAAAGTTCTGACTCCATATTATATAAATCGGCGGGTGAAGTGGAAGCAGCATTAGCCGGTGTATATGGCGATTTCAGAAATGAGTACTATGAACTCGACTATTTTGTGAACGGCGATGCCCAATCGGACGACGCTTATGCAGGCGCCGACAATCCCGCTAACTTTCAGATTGATGATTACAATATTGACGCTACCAACTCCAATGTTAGCCGCGACTGGGCCTATCTCTATTCAACCATTGGAAAGGCAAATACCGTAATCAACAATGTAAATTCTGTTACAGATCCCTTGCTTACCGCCGACCGGAAACTTCAGATCATCAGCGAAGCTTCCTTTATCAGGGCATTCATGTATTTTCAGCTAGTACAGCTCTGGGGAGATGTGCCTTTGCAGCTAATTGAAGTCAAGACGATCAGTGCAGCCAATCTGGCTGAAATTTACCCTATTCTTTTCCCTGCAAGGGTGCCTATGGCCGATGTGTATGCTCAGATCATCCTTGACCTTCAGACTGCTATACAACATGTTAACGCAACCGCCGTGAATAAGAGTTATGTGACTTCAGGGGCGGTGAATGCCCTGCTTGCAAGGGTATATGCTACACAGGAGCCGCATGACTGGACCAAAGTGCTGAAGTATTGCAATGATGTAATTGCAGGCGGATATAGCCTGTTACCCGAATATGATCAGTTATGGGATAACGCTCATGAAAATTCGTCTGAATCCATTTTTGAAATCAATTACGAAGGAACCAGTTCAAGCGGTAACTGGGGTGCCAGCATGTTCAGGGGTATGGACTGGAAAAAGTTCAATATTCCATCGAACGACCTGGTGAAAGCGTTTGATGATGAAAATGACATGATCCGTAAGAATGCTTCCATCACATTTCTTGATGTGACAGGCAAATGGTCCGATTCTCACTATCCTCAGACCAGTTATCCTTTCATCAACAAGTACCGGATATCCATTTCACCCAGCCCACAGAATTATATTTTTATCAGGTTGGCCGACATCCTCCTATTAAAGGCCGAGGCTCTCAATGAAACCGGCGACCTTGCCGGAGCCGCGGCACTGGTTAACCAGATTCGTACCCGTGTGAGTTTGCCAAACACTCCTGCTTCGGACCAGGCATCGATGCGCCTTGCCATAGAGAAGGAACGCCGCCTGGAACTTGCTTTCGAAGGGCTGCGCTGGTATGACCTGAAACGTACCGGGCGTGCCATTGCCGTGATAAACAATGCAAAAGATGAGAACGGGGTGAACCTGGGATACCAGCTGACCGAAAACAGGCTTTTATGGCCTATTCCACAGTCGGAACTGGATAAAAACACCAAGTTAATCCAGAACGCAGGGTACTAGAACCTGATTACCTGCATTAAGCAAAAGCCCGGGCCTATTTTCGTCCGGGCTTTTGTTGTTTTATGACATTCGCCTTCTATCTCTTTTATTGGATATTCCTTATTACTAAGTCATGCAGATTTGATGCAGGCAAAGTTCTTCAGCAGGCTTCAGAGCATGGAACCGGGTTTCGCTTAAGGCGAAGGTTTACGAGACTGCGGGAGGAGGCAAGCGGCTTGTATCATGCCATTTAAAGAGGTATGAAGAGAAACTTTGCCAGATGCGCTGAATTCGGCTACGGCACAGAAATGCCCGAAGGCTTGACTTTAATACCTGCAATAATCCCTTAAATACCTGAAAGAAAAACTTTAATGACCAAAGTAACCACTTTAATACCTGTAATAAGTACTTTAATCGCTGAACTTCAGGCTTCAACGAACTTAATATAAACAATAGGAGCCGGAACGAGGACTTTATAACGATTTGTCCCTTATGCAATGACTAACCCAGGGCGTTGAATGCCGGTAAGGCTTCGGTTAATGAATATTACGCGCGATTGAATGCCGGTTGCGGGAGGTTGAATGCCGGTTTGCCAGGTTTTGAATACCGCTTGCCCCGTATTGAATGAAAAACATGCGGCGTTGAATGCCGGTTGCCCCGCCTGGAATGAAAAAGTTGAGGAAACTAATGCCGGGAACGCCATAAATTTTAGGAAGTACGAGGCGTAGAATGCCGGATATAAGAGATTGAATGAAAAGTGAAGAATGAAAAATGAAGAATGAAAAATGAAGAATTTTGAATTGTGATAATGAGATAGTGCGGTAATGTGCTAATATGGTTGCAAAGTTTCACAAAGGCAGAGTTAAGGTTGAGGTTGAGGTTGAGGTTAAGGTTGAGGTTAAGGTTGAGGTTGAGGTTGAGGTTGAGGTTGAGGTTGAGGTTAAGGTTGAGGTTAAGGTTGAGGCCGAAGAGTTCAATGCTTCGCGTTCAGGGAGTTTGAAGAGTTCAAT
>JBAXXB010000014.1:0-30061 GCA_037128115.1 Bacteroidota bacterium | reverse complement strand
ATCGAATGAAAATAAATGAATCGAGGGCACGGATCACAGATCCGCGCCAGCGGGGGTTGATCCGGAATGCTGTTTTTAAAGTGAAATACTGTAAATAATTCTATTTTCGATAAGGGAAAGAGCCTGATATTTTGGCTTTTGCGAACTACAAGACATAGCAATTCCTGTTCGCCTAGCCAGCTTAAGAGTTTATAGAACCACGCGAAAGGATTACCTTCAGGGAGTGAGTTCGCGCGGTAGCAGGGAAAAAGCTAAGCAGCCGTAATTTGTTATTGATTATTATACCGTCACGGATTATCAGCCTATGGCTGATGAGATCGCTTCGCTAAGTTACAAATACGCGCCAGCGGTGAATTATTAAGCTAAAAACGTCTTACCTTTACAGTATGAAAGCCATTGAAACATGACAACAATTGCATTAAAAAAATTATTGATAAAGAGGATCGCAGAGATAAATGACGTGTCATTTTTAAATGCTATAAAGACTATTCTGGACACTAAAACTCAGACTCAGACACTTTCATTGACGCCTGAGCAACGATTTGAAATACTCGAATCCCGGAAAGAAATTGAATCAGGACTTTTCGTTGAACAAGATGAACTGGACAAAGAATTTAATAAATGGCTGGACGGAAAATAGTTTGGTCTCATAGAGCCAGAATTAAACTATTAATGATTCTTGAGTTCTATACTGAACGAAATAAGAGTAAGACCTATTCTAAAAAGCTTTATACGAAATTTAATAAGGAATTATCGCTTCCCCTTAAACAACCAGAAATTGGCATTAAGACTGAATTAGACTCAGTTCGTGGATTAATCGTTGAAGAGTTTATACTATTCTACGAAGTGACTGATGAAATGATAATTATTCATACACTTTGGGATAGCAGACAGAATCCTGCAGATTTGAGAATCAAATAGAATAAACAACTATTGCCAATAACTAAGGCTTCGTGTGGTCGCTTTTCGCGACCCAACAGGAAGCCATGTTGCACGAAAACACCCTCCGGCCGGCCATAGCAATCAAAGGGTTAAGAGTTTATAGAACCAGGCGAAAGGATTACCTTCAGGGAGTGAGTTCGCGCGGTAGCAGGGGATGAATTATAAATAGAACAAAATTATCGGCATAAAATTCAATCATTTAACTAATAACACCACTTACAGATATGTACGATATAAGTGCTATTTAGCAGTTAGCCAATCGGTATGGTGCATAATAAAAAAAGAAAAAGTATTAAAATTTAGAGAATTGTAACTTTAAAGTTACTTTTACATATAATTGAATAACTCAGGGAGAAAATCCGAAAAATTATTGCTTACAAAAACTATTTTGAGGACTTCTTGACACAACAGCCTATTAAAGTTCAAGACAAAATCTTCAAAATTTTAGAAGCAATTGAGACTTTAGAGAGAATCCCAACAACCTATCTGAAACTCATTATCGGCACAAACGGACTTTATGAGGCAAGAATTCAATTAGGATCAGACATTTGGCGTGTTTTCTGCTTTTTTGACCGGGGAAGGTTGGTAATTCTTCTCAATGGTTTTCAGAAAAAAACTCAGAAAACGCCATCCAAGGAAATCGAGAAAGCAAAACAATTAATGGAAGAATATTATGAAAACAGAAAATAAAAGCATCTCAACCTGGACAGAAATCAAAGATAAAGTTTACGGTGAGAAAGGTACAGAGAGACGTGACAATCTTGAGAGAGAAGCCGAATCATTTCGAATTGGACTTCTGTTAAAAAAAGCTCGTGAATCCCAAAATATGACTCAGGAAGAACTTGGACTAAAAGTAGACAAGAAAAGAACGTACATATCCCGGGTCGAAAATAATGGAAGTAACATTACGCTCAGTACCCTTTTTGACATCGTTGAAAAAGGGCTTGGCGGGAAAGTGAATATTTCGATAGAAGTCTAATAGTGATTGAATTACGCACCATAACAGCACCTATGCCCAATAGTCTATGATAGTGTAAATTGAAACATTGCACCCCGCAGAAACATTCAGCCGGGTGACAGTTACAAAGCCCGCTAAACGGCTACCGGGCATAGCTGCGGAACGTGGACGAAATCACCCACCGACAGGCCATAGCAAGCATAGTGTTAAGAGTTTATAGAACCACGCGAAAGGATTACTTGCGGTGAGAGAGTTCGCGCGGTAGCGGGGCGCTGACCTTCACGACAGTCAATCTAAAATCACTTCTTTTTTATGTTCCGGTAGCGGGGTGAATGCAATATGCCGAGCTTGTTGAGGAAATGCGAAAGGGACGTATTCAGCACTCCAAATGCGTATATAGTGCTGCGGGTCATGTTAATAGAGGAAGCTTCCTTAAAGTACTTGGTAGGGCAGGTAATTTCACCTACAGGGAAACCAGCATAAATAATCTGTGAGAGCATCTGGTTATCGAATACAAAATCGTCGCTGTTGGCATGATAATCAATGGATTGCAACACTTCGCGTGAAAAAGCCCTATACCCGGTATGGTACTCTGAAAGTTTCTGGTTAACGAGAATATTCTGAATCAATGTAAGTCCCCGGTTGGAAATGTATTTAATCAGCGGCATGCCTCCTTTGCGTGCGCCGTTTCCGAGTATCCTCGAACCCAGCACAACGGGAAATACATCGTTGGCAATAAGGTATGCCATGGACTGAATAAGCATGGGGGTATACTGGTAATCGGGATGCAACATGATTACGATATCACCTCCGAGTTTGAGTGCAGTATCGTAACAGGTCTTCTGGTTTCCTCCGTAGCCCTTATTCTGTTCATGCTGTATCACATGTTTTATTCCGATCTGTCGAGCCACTTCAACGGTATTGTCGCGGCTGCGGTCGTCAACCAGCACCACTTCATCCACGATATCGAAAGGAATTTCTTTATAGGTTATCTCAAGCGTTTGTCCGGCATTATATGCCGGGAGCACGATCACAATTTTCTTTCCGTTAATCATATTTTTCAATTAATTATATTACAACTAGTTGTAAACTTACTGATATCCGCTTTACTGGAATTTTTCAACTTTGAAATCATCGAACCATACCGGGCTGCTGCCGTGGTTCCAGAGGTAGATTTTCAGCTTATTACCTTTAAACCCGGCCGGAATTTTGAATCCCAGAATTACTTTTTCCCAGCCCCTGCTATCCGTTTCAACATATCCAGTACTTTGCTGGTAAAAAGGGTCAGCATCCCCACCCGAGGCTACCAGGCAGGCAGCCGGGTTTCCCGTAGTTTTCCAGATGCTGAATTCGTAACTGTACCCAGGCTTTACATCCGGCAGTTGGTATTCCATGGCATAGCTGTCAGTTACCGGGAGTTCGAATGCATGTTTGCCCGAACGCGATTTGCTGCTGACCAGGGCGATATTTTTACAAAATGAAGACCCGTCGGAAGCTAAAATCCATTGCCCGTCAGGGTCAAGGGTTTCAAAATCATTCTGCAACGACCATACAGGAGGGCCTGTATGAATATTATCCCTGAACAAAGCTGAGTTGGTGGTATCAATTTCGTAAACGGCCTGCACCCGGCTTTCGAAGAGCTTATTCAGTTTTAGTCCGCCCTGTTCCACCATTTTTAATTCTTCATCCGTTCGCGGGCCACCGACAAGCAGTATACGGCCTCCATATTTCTTAACAAATTCACGAATCGGGATATTGGTTTCCCACCACTGGAAACTCTTGTCCCATGCATTATAAAACAAGGCATCGGGGTACAGTTTCATCAGCTTTTCGGTGCTGTATTGCCTCGAGTATACATTTCCCCACCTGAGAGAGGAATACTCATTAAATGAAGCCGGGTAATAGTAGACTTTTGTATATCCCTTGTAATCATGATCAAGCCTGGCAAAAGTTTCATCCGTGCTTTGGTTCGAGAGACGGTATCCCTGGAATGCCAGGGCCATGTATGGGATGTTCAATAACGAAACCCCCAGAATCACAGCTGCAAGAACCGGGAACGAAAGCCTCCTGAATTTGTCAAGCTTTTGAACCGGCACATATTTGTTAATCAGCAGTATAATAAAAACCAGGACAAATGCCGTGAGACTGAGGGCCGGGAAAAGGTAATGGTTATTGTGATAATGCTTGGCGACCATCAGTACGCTTCCAAACTGGGCAATTAGCAGGGCCAGCAACATCGAAAATTCTTTATTTGCTAGGGCAGATTTGAGGCGTCCAGATATAAAAATGGCGGTTAAGAGTACAGAAATTGAAAGAAACATCACCAACAACATGGCTACATTGTTCCCTGCAATTTCAAGAATGGAACGGATATAGGTCGCCGGGTCAAGAATACCCGAAGCCCCTTGCCCGTACGTGCCGGTATGTGTTCCCAGGTTCAGGAACCAATAGGCCATCTGCGGGTAGCCCTTAACAGCCGGTAAGGTGAACAAGATAAAAGAAGGCAGTATGGAAGCCACATAAACCCACTTGTTTTTCTGCCCCTGCAGCACGACGAAAGGTATGATCAGCAGGGGGAGGTATGTCATTTTGGTCGCCAGCCCGAAACCGGCAAGCAAGCCGAACAGCAGCGAAAATTTGAGTTTCCCTGGTGAAGACGAAGTATAGAATTTCAGCAGTAGAATGATTAGAATGGCCACCGTAGTGAACAGCAACTGCTCGGGGGCAATTTTTGTAAAGCATTCTTCCATCAGTGTAACCGAAAGAAAAGGAGCCAGTTGCAATACCAGCCCAGCCCAGGAATTCTTCAGAAGCGAAACGGCAAAAAGCCCAAGAATCAAAATCGCACAGGCATTTATAAAAATTAGTCCCTTGCGCAAAATCTCAATGTAATACTCTGAGTGGGTTAAAACGTCAGTTTGCAGGTCTAAACCCGAAAACCTGAAAAAATGGGTGGCCTTCAGCATAACCGCACTGTAGATCTGGACTGTTGTTCCCGGGTTATCGTAGTGACCTACCGATTTGCCCATGGCTATATTCATTCCGTTCAGCAGGTAAGCGCTCTCAGGATCGGTACCGTATTTGGTACGATCGAACTGCAGCCCGGCTACCAGGAATAACAGGGGGATAATAACCAGAAATGTAAGCTTGAGCTTTTTAATCATTATTGTTTTTTTCCTGAGCGGGAATCACCCCGGGCTGAACAAAGACTTATAACATTAATATAAAAGCTATAGGCCGGCAAAAGACGAATTTCCTATAGAGCCTGCAAATTTAGTAAAAGTAAACTATCCTGAAAGTGTTCATCTTCAAGGATTGATGATTATGGAACAATAATATGAAATAAACACCAATTCATGCGGAATCCTGGCAGTTATTAAGTTAGAATCATTGAAAGTTATTTGTAATCCGGAAAATTGAAACGGCAGGATGCTCCGATGATAAAAACTCGGAAAGGGAAGCACAATTTTTTATACCTGACACGAATTACTCCGGTTCCTTATCCCTGGTTTCCGGTTTAAATAAAAGGAAAATGCTTTTTGAATCATCTTTGACCTGTTGCAGGGAAATAGGCATCAATAGCCAGAAAACCAGCCCTATTAACCCGCCCCAGAGGAAAAATGCCGTGAAATGCATCAGCGAAAACGAAATTGCCGTTTCACTCGCTAAGCCGTAATACGAAAACAACAGAACCAGGGTGGCTTCACGCGTTCCAAAACCTGCAACCGAAAGTGGGATTATAGTGCTCAGGCTCATAATGCTCATGATAAATACCACATCGATGTACGAAGGAGTCAGGTGCAGTGCAATCATGATCAGCCAGGAAAATCCAAAGTACATAAAGTAGGCAACAAAAGTGATAGCCCACATAGTAAGCGATCGTTTACTGATAACGGCCAGGAAGCTCTCATAAATAAAGCGGATAACCGGTAAACGGCTTACCTTTTTATTGTGCAGAATAATGGCAAGAAACTTAATGACAAGTATATAGCTGATAACAATTACTATTAATACTCCAATTGCGTAATCAAGGCCGGGATGGTCACCGAATGTTTTGAAATAAAACAACATTCCTGAAAGGCCAAACCAGCCCAACATGGTAAAATCGAAAATGCGGTCGGAGACAATGGTTTTAAATGCACTATAAAAACTGATAGGGGTCTCCTGCCTCACATAATACAGGCGGGCAATTTCACCAATCCTGCCAGGGGTTACAATGCCGACGGCATCCGAAGCCATATAGGCGGCAAAAGCCTTATATGCCGAATAGATAGCTCCTTCGTTGTGAATTAGAATTCGCCAGCGTAAGCTTTTTATTCCAAGTACGGCAATAACACCAAATAAGGAAAGCAGGAAATAAACCATATTGACGGATCTCAGCACTTCACCAAATCCCTGTGCATTGAATTTTACTTTCCAGAAAAGGAAAAGCAGGATGGCCAGGGTGCCAACAATTTTGATCAGGCTGTTGAGTTTTATTTTCATTTTACTCAAATCTCAATTTGGAATGGGATTGCTTGGAGGAAAAGGAATGTATAGCTGTAATCGGAAGATTATGAATTATCCGGTATTCCCTTTTTTCGCACAAATGCGTCCTAAGGCAAAAATAATCTTTAATATGATATTCTGTAAAAATTAAAAGCTTTTCATTCAGCTTTTCAAGTGAAAGAAAAAGGCAAAAAAAAGGCCCCCGATAAACCGGGGGCCCTATCTGACTATCAATCAAAATTTATTTAATTTCCCAGGTATCGCCGCTGTTGAGCAGATCGTCGACACAAAGTATTTTACTGCTGGATTTTGCCTTGGCAATCTGGTCTTCAACCAGGTCGTCATAGGTTGGATACATTGCCGAACGGATAACACCTAAGGCAACGGGGAAGTGAGGCGGGTACATTTTTGCGAGCATAAGGTGTACACCGGGATCCTGCTGGTATTGGTCGTGAACAAGCAGGTCGTCTTCGGTAATACCGTTTTCACCCAGTTTTACCACTTCCAGTTGTGTGCCGGTGATGCGAATACCTTTATCCTTGTTTTTACCGAAGATAAGCGGTTCACCATTTTTGATATGGATCTGCGCGTCGTCGCGGACTTCCTTATCGGTAATGGCTTCGTGCGTTTTATCCGCGAAGATGATACAGTTCTGAAGAATTTCGATTACCGAAGTTCCGTCATGGCGGGCTGCCTCGAACATAACCTCGGTCATCAGCTTAACATTCGTATCTACCGCTCGGGCAAAGAAAGTGCCTTGTGCACCCAGGACCAGTTCACCGGGGTTAAACGGATGCTCTATGGTACCCTGTGGTGATGTTTTAGTAACACTTCCCATTGGGGTAGTCGGCGAGTACTGACCTTTTGTAAGGCCGTAAATCTGGTTGTTGAACAATACGATGTTTACGTCGATGTTACGGCGGATGATATGGATAAAGTGGTTTCCCCCTATAGCCATGGAGTCACCGTCGCCGGTGGCTATCCAAACACTGAGGTTCGGATTGGCAATTTTAACACCCGATGCTATGGCGTTGGCGCGACCGTGTATCCCGTGAAAACCATAGGTATTCACATAATAGGGAAAACGTGAAGAGCAGCCGATACCGGAAACCATCATGAAGTTCTCCTTACGGTAACCTATTTTCGGAAACACGTTGGCAATAGAAGCGAGGATTGCATGGGCTCCGCAGCCGGGGCACCATTTTACCATCTGGTCGCTTACAAAATCGGATTTGTTTAATTCAACTACCGATCTTTCAATGGTTTTATTTGGAAATTCAAACATAATTTTACCTCCTAAAGCATTTCGTTAAACTTAGCTACCAACTCTGTTACGGTAAACGGAAGCCCCATGACTTTATTATATTGACTATAACTGTAGTCTGGTTCTTTCATCCTCAGGTAGTTAACAAACTGTCCGCTGTTTAGTTCACAAACAACTATTTTTTTAAACCCTGACAGCACCTCATGGGTGTTTTTAGGCAGTGGCATGATGTGATGGAAGTGCACCAGGCTGATTTTCTTGCCCTGTTTTTGTAATTCTTCCACGGCGGCTTCGGTGGTACCACGGGTACCGCCCCAGCTTACAACGAGCAGGTCGCCTTTTTTAGCGCCTACAATTCCCTGTTCAGGAATAAAATCGGCTACCTTCTGTACTTTGGCTTCACGCAGATCAGTCATGATCTGGTGATTGGCAGGATCAGTACTCACATTGCCCGAACCATTTTCTTTCTCCAGTCCGCCTATGCGATGACGCAGCCCTTCGGTTCCCGGTATGGCCCATTTGCGCACCAGTGTTTCGGGATCGCGAAGGTAAGGTTTATAGGTTTTATCGTTCGGTTCGGCCAGGGGAGGGGTAATAGAAGGCAGATCAGCTACTTTCGGTATGCGGAACAGTTGTGAACCGTTACCCAGCGAACCATCCGTTAGCAATATAACCGGGGTCATATGTTCCAGTGCAATTTTAGCTGACTCATACGCATAGTGGAAACAATCAGCCGGTGTTGAAGCCGCAATCACAACAACGGGAGCTTCGCCGTTACGGCCGAATAAAGCCTGCATCAGGTCGCTTTGTTCGCTCTTGGTTGGCAGGCCGGTCGAAGGTCCGCCACGCTGCACATTAACAATGACTAAAGGCAATTCAGTCATTACTGCCAGCCCGATCGCTTCACTTTTCAGTGAAAGACCTGGTCCTGAAGTACTGGTGAGAGCCAGTGAGCCGGTATAACTGGCGCCTATGGCTGAACATATACCTGCAATTTCATCCTCAGCCTGGAAAACTTTGGCGCCAAGCGATTTGAATTTTGCCAGTTCGATAAGGATTTCAGTAGCCGGTGTTATAGGGTACGATCCCAGGAACAAAGGCCTGCCCGAACGCTCTGAAGCTGCCAGGAAACCCCATGCAGTAGCTACGTTTCCGGTGATATTCCGGTAGCGCCCCGCAGGCATTTTAGCCTTGGCAATGTGATACGACGAACCCAGGGTTTCGACGGTATCGGCATATCTATAACCTGTTTCGAGAACCAGTTTATTGGCCTCAATCATTTCAGGTTTCTTCTTGAATTTCGTTTTGAAATAATGAACCGTTGAGTCCAAACTCCAGCTGAAAATGTGGTAAATAATACCCAGTGTGAAGACGTTCCGGGTACGATCGGCTGTTTTGTTATCAATGCCCAGGGGCTGCAACGCATTCCGTGTCAGCATGGTAACCGGTGCTTTCACCAGGTTGTATCCTGAAAGGCTGTCATCCTCAAGCGGATTGGTTGCGTAGCCGGCTTTTTTGCATGTAGCTTCGTCGAAAGAGTCGGCATCAACGATAATGGTTGCACCCGGACGGGTCCATTTCAGGTTCGATTTAAGTGAAGCCGGGTTCATGGCTACAAGGATATCAACGAAGTCACCTGTGGTCTCAATTTTCTTTCTCCCAACATGCACCTGGAACCCGGAAACGCCTGCTATGGTGTTATGCGGGGCACGGATTTCGGCGGGATAATCGGGAAAGGTTGCCAGGTCGAGGCCCTGAAGTGCAGCTGCATCGCTGAAAAGCGTACCTGCAAGTTGCATGCCATCGCCTGAATCACCACAAAATTTAACAACAACATCTTCTTTCTCGATGAAGTTCGTCTGGTCGCTCATGCTTTTGTTTTTTGAATGAATAAGGCTACAAAGGTATAAGTTTTTAACAGACCTTAATTTTAAAATCTTATTTATACAAATTCTAAAAAACATAAAACATGCATATGTAAAAACTTATAAAACAATGAATTAATGGTATTTTGCCTGTCATTTGCTTCAAAACCATACGCAATCCCGCCTGAATGCATCTGTCAAAACCGGCTAATCTTTTTTTTTACGCCTTTGTTCACAAGAATACTACTTATATTTGCAACGTTAATTTTAAACTCCCAAATCAAATGGCTTACATTATTTCTGACGACTGCACCGCTTGCGGAACTTGCATTGATGAGTGTCCGGTTGAAGCTATCTCCGAAGGTGATATCTATAAAATCGATGCCGATATCTGCACCGATTGCGGCTCCTGTGCTGATGTATGTCCGGTTGAAGCAATTCATCCTGCATAATTTCACCAGATACAAGCAGATTCTTAAAAAGCCTGTCCCTTGGGACAGGCTTTTTAATTTAATAGAAAAATATCCACCCGTAAACATCCATTTTTTTTGAATATTTATTACTTTTATTGTCTTATTCAACGCTCAGTTATTCGTTCTTATAAATTTCCCGAAGAACATGAAAAAAATCTTTTTTCTCATCCTGGCAATAGCGCCTCTTTTCGTGAATGCACAGTACCATGTATGGTTCCCTGACAAAGCTGTGACCGATTCATCCCATTTTAACCGGGATGCAGTTTTATATGGTTCAACAGACCCGAATATTCTATTTTGGGATAAGGAGATGGATGCGTCAACAACTGATATTTGTTATAAAATAATGAACGAAGGTGTCGGCGAAGAACTGGTAGCCCTTCATAAAAATGGTGTAAAACATACCCACCCGGCCATCCTGGAACTGAACAACGGGCCGTTTTCACCGAAACTGGCTATTGTTTATCAGACTAATGAAGGCGCCGACACTGACCTGGGGTATATTTTGTATAACCAGGATGGTTCGTTTTCACAACCGGCTTTACTGGCGTCGTTACCTGGTGAGGATATTTTACCTGTGAGCGACAACGTGGGACTGGTGGCCTGGGAAAACAACGGTAAAATATGGGTGGCTTCCTACCTGTGGGATACTCAAACCTTTACCGCTCCTTATGCCGTCGACTCAGGCGGGGTAACCAATCCTGTGTTTGCCGACGGCAACCTGAATTACCTTAAACCCGATGGGACTAACACACTGCTGCTGTCGAAAAGTCTTTATTACTACCAGGGAAACTGGGTGACCAACAGCAGTTCAAGCCGGAGCGTGGCAGGAAATTGTTCGGCAATGGCGTCGAACGGGATTATGTGGAATAATTTTTTGAGCCTGCAAACCAGTACCGGTACGAAACCAACCGGTCTTGCTATTCTCGCCGAAAACCAGCCTGAGATCGAGTACTTGAATTCGCCCTTATACAATTATAGCCAGCCTGCCATCTGCGACTTTATGATAGGGGTTAAATATGTCGGGTTTTATATCCTGGCTTATGTTTCGGATTCGCTGGGGCAGAACGAAATCTATGGCAAAAGCCCGTTCTGGTCCGATTCGGTAACCAACATATCAAAATGGGAGGGGAATGATCACAGCCCCAGGTTTTTCCAGACCTTCCCTAATTCTTATACTATACGGGTGAACCTTTTCTGGGAATCAGATCGCATGGGATTCAGCACCATCTATTATTCGCATTATGATTATCTTTTTGGTGGGATAGCCGAGAAAGCAAAAAAGGAAACGCTCTTTGCCAGCCCATGCCCTTTTAACCAGGAAACTACCTTTTCGTTCCAGGGATCCGGGAATAGCCAGGTCAGGATACTCGATCTGATGGGAAGAGTCGTCAGAAACCTGGCTCCAAAGCAGGACTCAGAAGGCATTTATAAAGCAGTTTGGGATGGCTACAACAATTTGGGAAACCCGGTTCCAAGAGGATGCTACCTGGTGGTTGCATATTCCGGAAATGCGACACAGAGCCGAATCATCATTAAGCAGTAACACTTCACAAGTATTGCCAGCTGATTATTTTCGGTATATTTTTTACTTAAATTCAGAAACAGGAGATTAGGCAAAGTATGGATCGGACCAATTAATGTATAAATCCGGGAGTCCTAATGCTTAAACCCTGTGGCTTTGATTAACAATAGCGGCTTCATCCGGGCATTCCTCACGGTTTGCTGCGTAAATTAACGTGACTTGCCAACCCCCCATAAAGGGAATATTTCTATATTTGGCATGCCGGTTATTGGGAACCTGGCAGTGACCAGGCCCGGATCGCCGTTTCGCCTTGTTTGCATTTTCATTCGGGGAGCCTATTTTTGATTATGATACTATCGACCAAAGGAGTTGTGCTCCATTGCAAGGATTATTCTGAAACAAGCATACTTGCCCGGGTTTATACCGAGCAGCTGGGCTTACAGACTTATATTGCCAAAGGGGTCAGAAAAAAAGGAGCCAGGATCAAGCGAAACCTGTTTGCCCCCTTATCCCTTATTCAACTAACGGCGAATCATAAAGAAGGGGAAGGTTTACGCGTTCTGAGAGATGCTAGCTGTGAATACCAACTCAACGGTATCGCTACGGATATGGCCAAAACCGCTGTAAGTATTTATATCAGCGAATTGCTTACCCGGGCCATTTCAGCACAGATGTCCGATCCCAACCTCTATGGTTTTATGGAACATGCCATATTAAGCCTCGACCAGGCAAGCGGATCAGTTTCCGGGTTCCCTCTTGCTTTTACCATAGGGCTTACACAGTTCCTGGGATTCGATCCGCATAATAACTTTAGCTTATCCAGGCCTTATTTTGATATGGTAGGCGGCAATTTCTGCGCCTTGCCTCCCGAGCATGCATATTATTTTTCGACGCCTCTGAGCAGTAGTTTTTCCGAGGTGCTGACAGCACTGAATGCGGGGGTGGAGAGCATAAAGGTCGACTATTTGACCCGCAGTGAATTGTTGTTGAAAATGCTTGCGTACTTCAGGATTCACATCCCTACTTTTGGCGAATTAAAATCGGTTAGGGTGCTTAGCGAGGTGCTGAAGGATTGACAGGGTTGATCCTGTAAAGCACAAACTCTTTGTTTTCCCATTGTTTTGTCAGCCTACCCTGCATCACCCGCGAATAGCGTTTTATGGGTTCAGCAGTTAACTTGCTGCTAATAAGCAGGTAAGAGGCTTTAGCATTCATCACCTGAGTGTGAATCAAAGTCGGGTCCTTTGTAAAAGGATCGGCCACGCTGTTGCACCCTCCGTAAAGCGCAAGTGCACGAGGTTTGGCAAACACAACTACGGCTTCGGAAGGCACATTTTTACTGATATAATTGAAAGCCGCTATGGCTGATTCCTGCTGGGGTCCTTCCAGGGTGTTTCCACCTGAACGGGCAATGCTGACAAGCCCCGGCAAAAACAGCAAGATTACCAGCATACCTGGCAGGAGAGTCTTCTTCCATCCAGGCATGGATGAAAAAAGCGGGATGGTTTTCAGCCCCGTTGCGGCATAGAACAGGAAAATAAATCCCAGCGGCACCATTAAACGATAAGCAGAATCGTTGTTCGGGAAAACCAGCAACATGAGGGCATAAAAAATGAAAAACCATTCGGTTACTTCCGGTCCCTGCTTCAATCGCTCTATAAAACCCAGCAGGGTTAAAACGACCACGGCTGAGCCCAGTATTACCGAGAATCCCATGAATACACCTGCCTGGGGAACATAAAGGAAGCGGAACACTTCGAGGTGATGGGTTAGATTTTCGGGAATGATCTGCAAGAAATTGCCTGAATAGTAAAAGAGCAGGTAGTCGCGTATACTGCCTCCCGATGGGATGTGAAACAACAAAGAATTAACTGCAAAATACAGGAAAACAGGGGCCAGGATACAAATTCCGGTAGCAAATGAAAACCATTTGAGGCTGGTTCTGTGTCTCAATAGCAAGATGAATTGTTCCATAGCAATGGCAAGTACGAACACAATTCCAGCAGGTCTTAACGTAAGCATAAACCCACTGACAATTCCTACCAATAAAAGTTGTCCCGCTTTCCCGGTTTTCATTCTCTGGTACAGTATAAAATTCAGCACCAGCAAGGCTGTAAATGGAATGTCCGACATCACCTCGCGTTTAAAGATGACCATCTGGGGATTGTAAAGGAAAATTAAAGCCAGCACCAGTGCCGTGATCCAGGAGAAATACTTCCTGTAAAAGAGAAGCATCAGGAGACCCAGTCCAATATAAATCAGCGAGATAAACATGGTAAAAGCCGGCATGCTATTTCCCGCAATGGCATAAACGGGAGCCAGCAGAAGGGGAAATCCTACCGGGTAGGCCTGTGGACCTATGTAATTCAGTTGACTGTATACAAAACCCGTTTCTGATTGGGGAATACCTTTTACAATATTGGCAGCCTGGTGGATATACTGGGCAAAATCATCGCCCCAGTCGTGGCTGGTTCGTGTGCCCAGGAATAAAAGGGGAAGAAAAAGGATTACGGCTGTAAGTATTACAGTACGGGGTTTTAAAAAGCTGTTTTTTAAGCGGAATAGGGAGGTTTCGTCCATTCTGTTTCTTTTGCCGGCTTCAAAGTTAAGGACTATTTGTTCTGATCCGGATTTTCGATGACAAAACCGGCATTTTTCAAAGGCTAGCGATTTGCGTCTCACTCATCAAGAAAGTTCAGCTGCCAGGAGAAGATTTAAATCTATCTAAGTGTTCCTAAGTGTTCTTAGTGCCCTTTAGTGGCTTTTCTTGCGGGACAAACACGGGGTTTACCCATCGCTGGATCAATTAGCCATCCTCGTATACTCCAATTCCCATTTCCGTTCAAATTCATATCTTTGCAAAAAATTTAAAAATGCAACAGGAATTTAGCGAACAGGAACAAATACGAAGGAATTCATTAGCGGAACTCAATGCGCTGGGTATAAACCCTTACCCGGCAGAGAGTTTCCCTGTTAACGTGACAGCACAGGAAATAATTTCCGATTTCAATACCAATAACCATGCATTCCAGGATGTATGCATAGCCGGCCGTATTATGACGCGCCGTATTATGGGTGCCGCATCCTTTGTCGACCTCCAGGACAGCACCGGCCGCATCCAGTTGTATATCAAACGCGACGATATCTGCGGGGGAGAAGATAAAACACTGTACAATACTGCTTTTAAGCGACTGATGGATATAGGTGACATCATAGGGGTAAGCGGTTTTGTTTTTATTACCCAGATGGGTGAAATATCCATTCATGTAAAAGCATTGAAGTTGCTCAGCAAATCGCTGCGGGTGCTTCCCATCGTTAAAGAAAAAGACGACCAGGTTTTTGACGCTTACAGTGATCCGGAAGTCCGTTACCGCCAACGTTATGTCGACCTCATCGTTAACCCGGAAGTCCGCGAAGTATTTGTAAAACGTACCCGCCTGGTGAACACTATGCGTAACTTCCTCAGCAGCAAAGGATACCTCGAAGTTGAAACGCCCATTTTGCAGCCTCTTTACGGGGGAGCAGCCGCACGCCCGTTTAAAACCCATCACAACAGCCTCGACATGACGCTGTATATGCGTATCGCCAATGAATTGTACCTTAAGAGGTTAATTGTAGGGGGCTACGACGGCGTTTTCGAATTCTCGAAAGATTTCCGTAACGAAGGCATGGACCGTTTCCATAATCCTGAGTTTACCCAGATGGAACTTTACGTGGCTTACAAGGACTACGAATGGATGATGGATGCCGTAGAGGAAATGGTTGAGCGCATTGCCATTGACTTGCATGGAACCACGAAAGTACAGGTGGGCGACAAGGAAATCGATTTCAAGCGCCCATGGAAACGCTTTACTATGTATGAAGCTATACAGCATTTTACCGGAATCGATATTTCTCAGATGAGCGAAAACGAACTCCGAAACACCTGTAAAAAACTGAATGTCGAAACCAACGAAAGCATGGGTTTAGGTAAACTTATCGATGAATTATTCGGTGAAACGGCTGAGCCTAACCCCATTCAACCGACTTTTATTACGGATTACCCGGTCGAAATGTCACCTCTGGCTAAAAAACACCGCAACAAACCGGGCCTGGTCGAACGATTCGAAGCCATATGCAACGGGAAGGAACTTTGCAACGCCTTTAGTGAACTCAACGACCCCATCGACCAGCGCGCACGTTTCGAAGAGCAGCTCGAACTGGGAAAACGCGGCGATGACGAATCCATGGTGCTTGATGAAGATTTCCTGCGCTCGCTCGAATATGGCATGCCGCCCACAGCCGGTCTTGGAATCGGAATCGACCGTTTGACCATGATCATGACCAACCAGCCATCCATTCAGGATGTGCTCTTCTTCCCACAGATGCGACCCGAAAAAATTACGGTTGTTCAGGGCGCAACCGATGAGGAATTTGTTGCACTCGGTATTCCAGCCTTGTGGGTGCCCGTGCTGCGAAAAGCCGGTATCAAAATGCCCGCTGACCTTCTTGAATCAAATCCGAATAAATTGCTGCATGAACTGAGTGGCTTGCGTAAAAAACTGAAACTAGAAATCCCTTCGCTTCGCCTCGAAGAGGTGACCGCATGGTGCAGTAAATAATTGAGGACCCCTGACAGGAAAGCCTTCTCCGGTAAAGGGGAAGGCTTTTTTTTGTTTCCCTGGAATTTGGAGCTGGTGTGGACAAATTGCCTGGTAACGCTGCATTATATCAAATTTGTTCAAATCCTGATTTATATGTGCACACTCATGATATATTTTCTGATAACCATGCAACCAACACATGCATTTTTTCCCCTTTGGAATATTGGAAATTCCGCTTCCTGGAGATACTTAAAAATAGTGAAAACAGGATCGAGCAATGTTACAGGTTAAAATGAAGCCATTAGTATTTATTTTATTGTTATTTAGTGTGTTATCCTGCTCTAAACACAAGGAGGTGGATATTGTTGTGACCAGCATGGATCAGTTGCAGGGAGAATGGCAATGGGTATCTACTTGTGGTGGAATTGTCCAGGGATGCATCTACCCTTCATCCGGGCATTTTGAGACTATTGTTTTCAGCCGGGATGGAAACTATGTGGAAAAGCATATGACACAGTTTTTCAGCAATCGGGTTATACCGTGGTTAAAATCAATGAGACTTCCGGGACTTTAATCCTGGACAAAGAGGAATACCAGAGTCCGCTTTCTATAGTTAATAATTCCCTGGAAATCAGTTTTGGAGAACTAGTCAGGACCTATAAAAAAACACATTTACCGAATGCTATACCTTTAAAGTTATGAAAACACTGGCAATAATTGGTTTTTTTATTGTTTTCCTTACTGCCTCTATATTCGCTCAATCGAAGGAGGATGTGGTATACCTGCACAATGGAAGTGTTTTGCGTGGGAAAGTGATCGAAAATGTTAATGGTAAACAGGCAACAATTGAATTGGCAGGGCGCAATATACTGGTGATCCCTGATTCATTGATAGAGGTGATCCTGATGGACCAGGTAATTCCATCAAAAGAAAGAGAGAACAAAGCTATGCCGGTTGAGATGGCCGCAGCGGTGAATTTCTATGGTGGGTCAAAAAACACAGCCGGTTTTACATTTACAACATCCTACCGTTTCCCTTTCCGGCTTGCGGTCGGGGGTGGTATGGGAATTGAATGGTTTGGTCATCAGCAGATCCCTTTTATAGCCAATGTTCAGTATTCATTCCTGAAAGGATCTTGGTCGCCTTATGTATTTGCACTTAGCGGCTATGCCGTTCCTCTATCGAAGAAAATGGAAGGCGACTATTCTGATTATTATGGTGGTATTCTGGTTGGAGCAGGTGGCGGGTTGAGGTTCGATTTCACAAACCACAATGCACTTGTTTTCAGTGCTGGTTACCGTTACCAGAAAACGAAGACTGTCACAACGTCGTACCCATGGTATTCTTCGTATTCGCAATACCAGGACATACTGTATAATGAATTTAACCGCCTGACCTTCTCTTTCGGATTCCTGTTTAACTAGTACCTTAAAACCCAAGAGATTAAATTGTTGATTCAATGGCCAGTACTGAAAAATAACATTAAAAGCAGATTTAATCTTAAATGTGAACATACTAAAACCATAAGTTTTCCAACTTGCTCATCTCTGTCACTTCCGCTGTCTCATAGTCCCTGTCCCTTCTTTCTAGTCCCTTTAACCCTAGAAACAACCTCATACCAATTCCCGAATCCCATGAAAACAAAGAAATTAATGCTGACAGCTCCAATCATGTTACTCATGATGCTGAGCATTGTGTCCTGCAAGGACAGTTCTATTGAATACCGTAAATATCCGGCCAATGTGCCCAGGTACATGTCGTACGAAGATTTGCGGAAACCTGTAAAATCAGCTTCGGCATTTGCAATTGAAAGTGCGGGGAAGATCTACATACAGGGTAACTACCTGTTTGTGAACGAGAAATACAAAGGGATCCATGTATTCGATAATTCGAACCCGGCTTCTCCCGTAAACCTGACTTTCCTTGATATACCTGGTAACGTTGACCTGGCTGTCCGCGGAAATTACCTGTATGCTGACAACTATGTCGACCTGGTAGTGCTGGATATAACAGATATTTATTCACCCGTGGAGGTAGCACGTCTTAAAGATGTCTTCCCGTATACCATTCCCGAAACCAATGACTCTTACCCCATATCGGGCATAAACCAGGAACAGGGTGTGATTGTTGGCTGGCAGGTCCAGGAGGTCACGGAAGAAGTAACAAATAACGGGACTATGCCTTATTATTACTTCGACAAGGGTTCAGGATATTTCCTGAGTGCCGAAAATGTCGGAGGTGTAAATTCAACCCAGACCGTGGGTACCGGTGGTTCACTCGCCCGGTTTATTATCAGCGGCGATATTTTTTATGGGCTTAACCAGACCAGTATGCAGGTAATCAATATCAGCCAGCCAACCAGCCCGACAGCAGGGGCGAAAATTGAAATGTCGCGTATGGTCGAAACTGTGTTTATCGATAATCAGAATCTTTTCATAGGGACACAAACGGGAATGCTCATATACAGTATCTCGGAACCGGATGTGCCGGTCTTAAGGTCGGAATACAATCATATACAAAGTTGCGACCCGGTGGTTGTTAAGGACGATTATGCCTATGTCACGCTGCGAGCCGGTAACATGTGTGGCAACTTTCAGAGTGCACTCGAAGTGATCGACTTGCATAATATTATGAGCCCTGTGCTGCTTAAGAGCTACCCGATGACTGAACCCTATGGACTGGGGATCGACAATAAGACCTTATTTGTTTGCGACGGGCCGTCGGGACTAAAAATATTTGATGCCACCGACCCCTTACAGATTGATCAGCATGTTCTGAAGCTCTATCCTGATCTGAAAGCCCTGGATGTGATTCCGATAGGTAACGTATTGATAATGATAGCTGAAGATGGAATTTACCAGTATAGCTATGCCGACCTGCAGAACATTCAGCAATTGAGTAAGATCCCTATAGGAGGGAAATAGGAAATTTTTACTCAGGGCCGAAATGAATATGGCTCCGGATATGGTGTGCGTTTATCTACTTAAGCATTTTCTTAAAAATGACAAAATCCCGGGCTCTGGCAGTAACGCACCAGGTGCCCGGGATATGCTTGAACAAAACCACTTGAACAAAACCAAGATTTTACTGATAAAAATCTGTTTATTGCTGGCAGACAAGTGTTCCGTCTTCTTTCAGCACTGCCGAAAGGTGTATGCCGTTCAGATGCAGAAAAACCCTGTATTCTTTGCTCATATCAGCAAGAACATATAATTCGGCTTTTTCGCGCAGAGTATAGGCTGAAAAGCCCGATGCCAGTGTTGCGGCTACGGCTGCCGGAAGGTCAGAGGAATTAAAACGGTGCGCCTGTGCAAGGAATACACCCGAAGCATCAAATATCAGTTTATGATGAACGGAGTAGGAAGAATCAATCATTACATTCATGATAATCCCGAACTGACATAAAGTATCATACTTGGCATTATGTACGGTATAACCCGCAAAATGAGCGGCCACGTATTCGGTAATGGCAGCCGGGATGGAATCGGCAGGAATGCCTCCGCCATGAGGGCCTCCACCTCCATGATGTCCACCACCATGATGTCCGCCACCATGATGCCCGCCGCCATGATGTCCGCCACCTCTTGGGTCAGGGATTGAATCACATAACGTGTCTGCCATACTTTCACCCAGTGGCGTACCCATGTCGTTGAATGACAGGAATTCAAAAGTGTTGAGTGTAACGGCATATGCAGTGTCGCTGTTCGAGTACTTAAGTACATATGAAATGGAAGCATCCGGGTAATTTTCACTGATATAATTAGTGATTGTTGTAGGTGTCGCTGAAACCGCTATTTCCTGCGTGGTTGAGGATGATGTTGTTGCGGTCTGGTCTTTGGAACAAGACACAAGTGCTAAGGCACTGACTAAATAACTCAGGATGACTTTCTTCATTTTTTTGATTTTTGTGAACATTATGAAAATTGAACTTTGTTACTCCCTAATACGCTGTTCAAACTAAAAGGGTGGGGTTGAAAATAAAAAAAAATTCTACCCCACCATTTTTATTGTATTTTCGTATTGTTAACCAATAGAGGTGTTATAGAGAGGTATGAAGTTTTACCGGGGAAAGAGAGAATTTAATCCCGATGAGCCCGAAAGTGTTGTTGCTGCATGCAAAAGCGATGACTCTGCGGCTCAGCGTGCCCTTATTAAACTTTATTACGGGTATGTTAAAAGCATCTCGCTCCGGTATTCATCCGATGACCAGTTAGCGGATGAAATAGTAAACGACAGCTTCCTGAAAGTGTTCAATAACCTGGATAAATACGATGACAAACAGGCTTTTAAAGGGTGGCTGAGGACCATTGTGGTTAACACCGCTATCGATTATTACAGGAAAAGCAACCAGGCGCCCGCTTACCAAAACCTTGACAATGTGCACCTGCCCGATCTGAACGAAGATGTGATCAGTGGTATTTCAGCTGAGGAAATATTGGATCTGGTTCGCAAACTGTCCCCTGCGTATCGGACAGTTTTTTCACTCTATGTAATTGATGGTTATACACATAAGGAAATTGCCGAAAAACTGGGAATCGGGGAGGGTACATCAAAATCGAACCTCCAGGATGCCCGCAGGAAACTGCAATCCATGATTTTAAAGTTAAATCCAAACCTATATTCTGCTTATGAATTAAAAACTGTACGAAAAGATGAAGAATGAGGATTTTGACGAAGCCGTCCGGGAAAAACTGGAGAGCCTCAATCAAACATATACCGAAAATGAAATCGATAAGGTTTACCATCAGGTGATGCGTAAACGCAGGTTTCCATGGAAAGGAATCAATGGTTCCTGGTTATTCTATTCTTTGTCGGCAGCTGCATTCACCGTTTTAACATTCTGGACGGTTGCTCACTTCAGGAGCGAAAGTACGGATGATCACAGGAAGGAAAGTAAAACTCAACCTTCCGTTACTATAAATGCAGATACTTTAATAGAGGAGGCTAAGAAACCGGATACGGCCCATTTTTCTTCCTCTGTCCCCAAAACTGAACTTCCTTCAGAAATCCGGAATGAACAACGGGATGTTCCCGGATCAGTTAAAAACAGCCAGGCTCAGAATCCTAAAATATCCGGTAACTTTCCTGCTAAAAAAGAACAAAAAGCAACAAAGGGAGCTGATAGCATGGCAGAAAAATCTGCATTAGCCAGCAATCCGGGTCAAAACCAGGCTATTTTACCAAGGTTTGATTCAGTTAGCAATAATTCTAAAATAACGGCAGTTTCTAACACATTACAGGGTCAGCAGGTTCTATCCCACTTGGATACCACAAATAATAATGTGATGTTACCACCATCCACTAAAGCTGATCATGTCCAGGCTGCTTCAGCAGGGCTTGATATACCAGAGAATGCACCTGGTAAAGCGGTTGCTGTTTCATTAAATAGTGCATCCACCAAAGCGGACATTGTTCATCCGGCGAAAGAGCAGCCTGCCAGCCTGGTTCCTGAAGCTGATAAACCCATAGATTCGAAAAATATAAAGGAGATTCAGTCGACAGAAAAAGTGACTGAACCGCTAAAAAACGAAGCTTTACTCAATGGCGACCAACCGATGAGTAAGATAAAGACCTCACCGAATATTTTTAAGGATGCGGGAGCAGGATTAGCAGCAAATTTCCGCTTATCAGGCCAGTCCATTGGAATGGGACTTTCGACTGAACTGATACTGAAAAACCATTTAAGCCTCGGGGCAGGACTAAACTATGGTTTCCTGAAGACTGAAAATTTTACAGATAAAGCAGATCTTTTCGAACATAAACATCATAATTTTAACCATCGTATTGAGGATCATCTTGCCGGGAAGGAACATATCACCGAGGTAAGCATAAACAACAGGCTCCTCCAGCTCCCAATCACATTGGGGTATAGTTTCCCTCTGAAAATGAACTTCAGCCTGACACTCGCGGCCGGCACAAACCTGGATCTCTATATCCATCAGAATATCAGCTATGTTGACAGGGCCGACTCGAATCATATGAATAAAAACAATTTCGGCACCAGGGGCGACGTAACGACATTTAATAATATCGAATTCTCAGCCGGGCTGGCAAAGCGGTGGAAGCCCTTGCTGTTAGAGGTGCGGCCCTTCTATAGCCAGCAATTGAAGCAGGTGTTCTACAAACCGAAGGATACTGAATTCGGTATTGGCATCAGCATCCATTACTATTTCGGTCAATAGAAGTCAAATTAGAGTTGCCAGGGTAATTGGACGGGTTTAAAAGATACCACTAAGCTATAGGTAATTCAAATCAGGGAATACAAATTATCCCATTATTAGTTTAAGTTTACTTTTGCTTAGGTATTACAAAAGGTTATATCCTGATCCGTTCAAATCCTTTTCCGTAAACACCCATTACATTATTTACCGACATAAAGGCGTCGCCATCTATCTCCTTAACAATACGGAACAACTGGCTGGCCTCGGGTTTGCGCACCATAACCAGCAAAATCTTCGTTTGTTCGCCGCTGTACCATCCCTGCCCTTCAATAATTGTAATGCCACGGCCAACTTCTTTCCCGATACGATCGGCAATCAGGTCGTATTTCTTCGAAAAAATAAACATTTGCACCGACTGCTTTGAGCCGGTAAACAGCAGGTCGATGGTATAGGAAGTAAGCCCCATCGCCACATAACCGTACACTATTTTTTCTATTGAACGGAAAAGCAGGAAAGAGGATGCTATGATAAAGATGTCGAGATAAAGAATTACACGCCCCGGGTTTATATTCCGGTATTTATTGATGACCATGGCAATGATATCAGTACCCCCGGTGCTGCCTCCCTGCGAAAATACAATTCCTACCCCGGCACCACCTAATATCCCGCCGATCACCGTTGACAAAAAGTTATCTGCAACTATGGGTTTTGAAATGAAACGCTGCAGCAGCGAAAGAAGGAAAGCCAGTATTACAACGCTGAAAATGGTTTTCACACCAAAATTTGTCCCAAGGATTTTGATGGAGATCAGAATTAGAACTGCATTTATGATCAGGTAGCTCGCACCCAAGGGGAACCCCGTTCCGTAAAAAATGAGGGTCGACACCCCGGTAATCCCTCCACCGGTAATTTTTGCCGGTATCAGGAAGGCGGTCCAGCCAAGTGCATTCAGCAAAAGTCCAAATGTGATGATAATATGTGAGCGCACCATCCGGGCTGTTATTTGTATCTTCATGATCTGAAATTTAAGTATTGAATTAACCAATGGCTGAAAAATAAATTCACACCTTTGGGCTGCCGGTGATGATTCCTTATATTCAATTGCCGGAACTCTGAGTCTCAAAGATAGGAAATACTTTTACACTTGTTTGAATTATATAATCATATACAAGGATGAAATTGGGGAGCATTTTATTGGTTAGTGGTTGGTTTCATTGGTTTAGCTTAAGCAAGAAACTAGAAAACCCGGGAATAGTCAAATTGTAAGTATTATTCACTGATGAGCTCAATATCTTGAAAATGGGTTTTAATAATTCCCATTCTCCTGCCATCGCCAAGCTGTTTGTCGACAGGACGTTACGATTATCCGGATTACTCAAAGGTCCGGATTTTTATTTCATCTCCGGGATTCACTTAATTATAATATTTTTTTCAAACAAAATGTAACATCCTATTATTTATATATTACTTTTGCCACTAATTAGATCAATTCTCTGATCTTCACGACATTCAAGGTAGAACTCACAGCAATCTCAACCCCTAACCTAAAAACACAATATGAAAAAATCATTACTCTTAATTGCAGTCCTTTTAGTATCAGCCGGACTGTATGCTCAGGTACTGCTGCAGGAGAATTTCAGCGGCGGACAAATGCCTCCGACAGGCTGGATGGTATTTGGAAACCAGAGCAACTGGGCCATTTCACAAACCAACAGTGCAGGTGGTGTTATTCCCGAAGGCCGGGTTAAAAGCTCTCCCGCATTCAGTGGCACCATGCGCTTTATTTCACCCGCAGCCAATACTACCGGTCTGTCGCAGGTGATTATTCAATTCAAACACATGTTCGATCATGTGGATGGGAATACAACCGCTTTCAACCTGAGTATAGAGACCCGGGCTTCGGCCAGTGGCACATGGCACCAGGTTTGGACAAAAGCAGCCACTGCAGATATTGCAGCCGAAACGGTGACCGCTTTGGTAAACAATACCGATGTAGGTTCAGGTTCTTTCCAGTTCTGCCTGGTAGTAAACGGCAGCAGCCAGAATTTTAAAGACTGGTTTTTTGATGATATTACGTTGCTCGATCCTCTTCCGAATGATGCAGGCATGGCAAGCGTAGGCGTTCCGGTGATGTTCGTCGGTAACCAGGCAGTTAAAGGCAAAGTGGTGAATGTTGGTGAAAATGCAATCACATCATTGCATGTTAACTGGGCGCTTAACGATGGTTTGGTTCACACTTCGAATTTCACGGGTTTGAATGTATCTACCGGCAGTGAGTATGCATATACCTGTGCTGATTCATTAATCGCTGTTCCAGGTGTTTATGATCTGAAGGTTTGGGTTTCGAACCTGAACGGAAGCGCTACCCCGGATGATAATCCTGCCAACGATACCATGGTGAAAAATATTTCGGTTCCCGAACACCTGGTATACCGCAGGCCGACGTACGAAGAATTTACAAGTTCGACCTGTGCTCCCTGTGCCTCGTTCAACAGTTCTACCTTCAATCCATTTATAGCAACACATGGAGACGAAATTACGCTTATAAAATACCAGATGAACTGGCCTGGCACCGGAGATCCTTATTATACTGCCGAAGGTGGTGTTCGCAGAGCATATTACGGCGTTAATGCTGTTCCCGATCTTTATGTGGACGGAAAAGTTTGTGCTACCACTGCCACCGGTGTGAATAATGCATTCAGTACCTCGAAGGCAACCATGACCTACCTGGATATTCAATCACAGCATGAAATCCAGGGTAACAATGTTATGATCGATTGCAATATTCTGCCTTACGCAAATTACAGCGGTGTAACAGTGCAGATAGCCGTTATTGAACGCAAGACCACCGGTAACGTTGGTACGAACGGAGAAACCGAATGGCACAATGTAATGATGAAAATGGTTCCCGATGCTTCTGGTACCATGATTTCACTCACGGCCAACCAGACTTACAACCTGAAATACACCGTGGATATGACTGCGACCAACGTGGAGGAAATGAGTGACCTGATGGTGGCTATCTTTGTGCAAGCTTCGAATAAGGAAATCCTGAACTCCAATTATTCGGTTGAAACCGGTTCGATGATCATTTCGATGACCCCAACTGATGGATCCAGCAATGTAAATATCAGTGCACCAATGATGATCACCTTTCATCAACCCGTACGCATGAAAGATGGCAGTGCTCTTACCAACACCAATGTTGCCTCGGTTATTTCTCTTAAAGAGAACAATGCAGGCGGTGCCAATGCAGGATATACGGCAACAGTGAATGCCGGCAAAACTGTTATTACGGTTACTCCTAATCCTGATCTGAAATACAGCCAGCAGTATTACCTCAAAATTGACACCCTCGAAAATAACCTGGGAATCAATACCCTGGCCCAATCATCAACTTTCACCACCGAACTCAGCACGGTTAATGTGAACGAGCCTAAAAGCCATGCCATATTCATTTATCCTAACCCGGCCACCGATAGGATTTATATCAAATCGGATGAGATTTCGAAGATCAGCAGGGTTGAATTGTTGAATACCATTGGCAGTGTTATCCGCGTAATAGAGAACCCCGTTACCACCGTTAACGAATTATCCCTCAAGGTAGCTGACCTTCCATCGGGCTTGTATTTTGTCAGGGTACTCAGCGAAGGCAATATGCAAACCATGCGTGTTTTGATCACAAGATAAATTAATTTCTTTTGGATTTCAAAAAGGCTGTCGGATTTCTGGCAGCCTTTTTTATTGCAGTAGATATTTAAAGTATTGCCAGGTATCCTGATTCAATCTGTTCTGTTATAAGTTACGTTAAGTCAATGGATTGTGTCAATTTATCCCCACGGATTCATATCTATTAATTAAAACTATTTCCTTGTTTCACTTAATTATAAAATTATTTTTAAAGAAATTGTAACATCCCATAATAAATAATTTACTTTTGCGAGTAAGAGGATCTATTTAAAGAACTGTCCTACAACCAATCAACAAAACAAAATCCACCAAAAAATCTGCGTATGAAAAAATTTACTCTTTTACTTATTTCACTTGTCATGACAGCCCTAATCTCTCAGGCACAGGTTGAACGTAGTATGGTTGCCGTCGAAATCGGAACCGGTACCTGGTGCCAATATTGCCCGGGAGCAGCCCTGGGTGCTGACGATCTTGTAGCCAATGGTAAGCGGGTGGCGGTTATTGAAAACCACAACGGTGATACTTATGTGACCACTAACTCTGATGCCAGGAATTCGTATTATAATATTACAGGATTCCCTACCGCAAGGTTCGACGGAGGTAATGCAGTAGTCGGTGGAAGCCATACTGCAAGCATGTACTCTTCGTACCTTCCTAAATACAACATTTGTATTGCCAACCTTTCACCACTTACTATCGATTATACCGTGACCCGCACTGGGCAGCAGTTTGTTTTTGATTTTACCATTACAAAAGTGTCGACCTTACCGAACAACCAACTGGTTTTCCAGTTTACTGCGACACAATCGGAAATTCAGCAGGCATGGCAGGGACAAACCCAGCTCAATTTTGTAAACAGGCTTATGATTCCTGATGCAAGCGGTACAGTATTGGATTTCACAAGCACGGATGTGCAAACTGTCAATATAGTAGCTAATATTGACCCTATGTGGCCTATGCAGAATATGGAATTTGTGGCTTTTGTACAGGATAACGCAACCAAAGCAATTCAGAATACAGTTCGCCCGGTAATGAGCGATTTTACTGCATCAACTGCTACCAATATTTGTCAGAATAACACCATAACATTTGCCAACAGCAGTGTTGGTCGCCCGGCAGAAGTACTATGGTATTTCCCTGGTGGCTCACCTGCTACTTCCACGGCTAGCGATGCTCCGTCCATTTTGTACCAGACCCCTGGAACGTATAACGTGACCATGGTAACCAAAACAGGACTGAAAACCGACTCTATTGTAAAGGAAAATTACGTTACCATTCGCCCGGGTGCTAATACCACCACCCCCGCCGGCCTCACCCTGGTTTGCACCAATAATGCAAATCAAACCACCGACTATACCACTGCCAGTGCCAATGCTACAACATACATCTGGGATCTTTACCCTGCAGCTGCCGGCACGTTGACCAATAACGGCGCTTCCTGCACCATACATTGGGTAAACAACTGGAATGGCACGGCAAGTCTCCGCGTCAGGGGATCCAACGATTGTGGTTTAGGCCCCTGGACCGAATACATGGATATGGTGTGTACATCATGCCTGGGCGTAAACGAAACAGATCAAAGCCAGCCGGTGACTGTATATCCTAACCCTGCTTCAAAAAATATCAATGTCTCAGTTAATACCATCACGAATGAAGTTCTTAAACTGAAGTTCATGAATGCATTGGGCACAGTAGTTTATGCCGAAACCATTGATAATAGCGGAAAACTAACCCGCAGCATCAATGTTGAAGGTTTGGCCGATGGAATCTATTTCCTTAAATTGGAAGGCAAGAAACTAAACTATTCGCAGAAAGTTACAGTTCAGCACTAATTCTTTTAACCCCACTTTTGAAGTGGCTGTTCCATGACAGGGACAGCCATTTTTTTGTTCCCCTAAAACAGGTCAGGCTTAAGGGTTCTGAATTGCTTTTCAGGCATCTTCATCTCCAGCACAGGTACATTACATTATTTCTCATTCAAGATTAGGGGCATATTATTCCGCCATGCAGTTTAAAAGGCATTTATCATGTATATAATAGGGATTGCAGGCAAAACAAAACTACATATGCCGGCTGGCCTAAATGCACTGGCCTGAAACAATGTAGATTACGCGACCACATCTTGTCTTAACAACTGCAATTATGTATCTTTGTAATACATATTAAATTTTTAACGAAATTTGAAATCCTAAAAACCTCACCTGTGAAATTATTCTTTCCCATGAAATTGTCTTCTTTTTTGACCGTTTTACTGCTTGCTTTCACCCTTACAGGCATGGCAGGCAAAGTTGAACAGGTATATCATTTCTCCGGGCCTTCGGTGCGGAATGTTGATGGATACCAGCAGCTCAGCTTTAATGATGCCATGCCCACAGCCTTGCCCGGGCAGCCGGTATTGCCATACCGCCAGGTTAACCTCATGCTTCCGCCTGGCGAATCAGCCATAGGTATAGAGATAATATTTGAAAATGAAGTGGTTCTATCAGGAAAATACAATTTATACCCTCAGCAGGAAGTCCGGCCTGTATCTGCCGGCAGTTCAGGAAATTTCCTGAAAGATGAGGTCGTTTACAGCCTGAATGAATCTTTCCCTTCCGATCCTAAAGGGCAGTTGGTCACCGCTTTTCTCAATGGGCGTTCATTTGCACTATCCACCTTTACGCCCGCCAGGTACAACCCGGTTACCGGGAAACTTTCCTATTATTCTACTGCACGTGTAGTGGTTCGTACGGCCCCTGATCCCAGGGCTGTTAAAGCATTGGAAAACCTTTCATTTCGAAGCAACGAACCAACAAGGTTAGCTGAAAACAAAGAAATGGACCAGTCGTACAGGAACAGGCAAAGTGCTACGCTCAATAATTATGACTTACTGATTGTTAGTCCGGCTGAGTTTTCCGGTTCATTCGGCAACATGAGAGCTAATTACCTGAAGGAAGGTATTACTTCGCTGGTGGTTACAAGGGACAGTATTACCGCTTCCATGCCTGGAATAGATGTACCCGAAAAGATCAGGAATTTTATTATACAGGAATACCAGACACACGGGATACAGTATGTTCTGCTTGCCGGTGACGACGAACAGATTCCGCACCGAGGATTCTATTGTTATGCACAATCCGGTTCAGGGTATTCCGATCAGAATATTCCTGCCGACCTGTATTATTCTGCCCTCGATGGAAACTGGAACACTGACGGTGACGCATACTGGGGTGAACCCGGTGAAGACGATCTTCTGCCGGATATTGCCGTGGCCCGTTTACCATTCAGTAATGCTTCCGAACTCAGCCATATGCTGAATAAAAGCTACAAATATCAATTTACCCCGGTAGGAGGCGAATTCAGAAATATCCTTATGGCCGGGGAAAACCTTTGGTCGAATCCCGATACCTGGGGAAGCGATTACCTGGACCTGCTAATAGGTACACATTCCGATAACGGTTACACCACAACCGGAATTCCTGCTGATTATCTTTTTGATAATATGTATGATGAAACTACATACTGGACTAGCCAGGACCTGATGAATCACCTGAACCAGGGTCGTCCTATGCTCAATCATGTGGGCCATGCCAACGAAACCTACGTGATGAAACTGGGTAATTCGGATATTACCGATGAAAATTTCTTTGGATTGAATGGTATAGATCATAATTTTACTATTGTTTACACGCATGGCTGTTATTGCGGGGCATTCGACTACAACGACTGCATAGCCGAAAAAATGGTGACTATCAATAATTTTGCTGCTGCTTTTGTCGGGAATTCCCGCTATGGCTGGTTCAACGAAGGTCAAACCGAAGGCCCTTCGGCCCACTTGCACCGCGAATACATGAATGCGTTGTATAGCGACAGTCTCAATCGCATAGGGCGGGCACATATGGAGTCAAAGATTGCTTCTGCCTCTTGGGTTACTGCTCCCGGGCAATGGGAGCCCGGTGCTCTACGCTGGTGCTTTTATGACTGTAATGTCCTGGGGGATCCTGCTCTGGCTGTTTTTACTGATAATCCTATTTCGATCAGCACTACATATCCTGCATCCGTCCTGATTGGAACACCAGCTATCACCGTCAATGTTACAAGCGGAGGTTCACCGGCTCACGGCCTGACATGCG
>JBAXXB010000013.1:0-30274 GCA_037128115.1 Bacteroidota bacterium | reverse complement strand
TGAGGTTAAGGTTGAGGTTAAGGTTAAGGTTAAGGTTGAGGTTGAGGTTAAGGTTAAGGTTGAGGTTAAGGTTAAGGTTAAGGTTGAGGTTAAGGTTGAGGTTGAGGTTGAGGTTGAGGTTAAGGTTAAGATTAAGGTTAAGATTTAGATCTAAACTTAGATTTAGGTTTAGATCTAGGTCTCGATCTAGGTTTATCTGCTGAACCTTAACCTCATCCTCAACCTTTTTAAAATCTCTTCCAGGTTATTCTTCTGACCATCTACCGTTCCTAATGCATTACCAGTTCAGCCAGTCTGGCATCTTCAAGGCACTCCAGGCACTCCAGGCACTCCAGGCACTCCAGGCACTTTCTTTTATGACTCAGTTGAGAATGAGGTAATGTAAAGGTTTTATCCTCTCAACCTCAACCTTAACCTTTTTGAGATCTTCTCCAGGTTATGCTTTTGAGCCTACATCGTTCATACGGAGTGATTAGGCACAATTCCCTGCACCCATTACAGATTCACATAGTAATGAAGGCTTTCGCGTATAAGCTTTTCGCCAGGCAACTGGTCGTAAACGGGTTCGCCTATATTACTTATCAGTGAAAAATTCAGGCGTGAGGAATCTGTATTTTTTTTATCATGTCCCATCAGTACCAGCAGTTCATCCGCTGAACGAGCCGGTAAACTGTAATGCGGGTAATGTCGTACAACCAATTCAGTTAAAAGGGAAAAATCATTCTCATCCATACCAAGCAGGCTGACTGATATAAGGCTTTCGCAAACCAGCCCTATGGCAACAGCTTCGCCATGCGACAAGGGTTCTGCATCGTTCTGCTGCGAATAGGCTTCGACAGCATGACCTATGGTATGTCCAAAATTCAGCACTTTGCGGATGCCTCCCTCCGAGGGATCCTGGTTAACCACCTGTATCTTAACTGCAGCGGACCTTAATATCATTAATTCAGTGCACGCCTGTTCGGGCGAATCCAATGCCATCAAATCTTCAAAATGCTGCCTGCTGTCAATCAATGCATGCTTCAGCATCTCGGCGAAACCGGAAAGCTTTTGCCGTGCAGGCAGGGTGGCCAGGAATTCAGTGAAAATGAAAACACTCTTTGCCTGTGCAAATACCCCCACCTGGTTCTTAACCGAATGCAGGTTAATGCCGGTCTTTCCTCCCAAAGAGGCATCCACCATCGCCAAAAGCGTGGTAGGCAGATGAATGAAATCCATACCCCTTTTAAAAGTTGCTGCGGCAAACCCCCCAATGTCGGTTATCACACCACCTCCAAGGCAAATCAACAGCGAGTTACGCATGGCCCTGCCCGAGGACAGCATCTGCCATACATTTTCAACGCCGGCAATGGTCTTATTAGCTTCCCCGCTTTTGATTTCAATTACCTTTGCTTCTTCAAGGCCCGCACATTTGGTCATCAGCACGGGGAGGCAGTGGCTTACCGTATTTTCATCAACCAGGATAAAGATTCCTGGATTCCGGTATTCCCGTATCAGTACCTGTAAGTGTGACCAGCCATCGTCACCTGAATATATTTTATCAGAAAGGTTCATACCCGCAAAGATACTCATTTCCTTCAGAGCGATTAAAAAAACGGGTACTGGAGCTTTTAGCCTTGCCCAGGAAGTTCATAACCCTTTCAATCCATGGCATAAAGATTTATTTCGGCACAAAAATCGCCATATCGCTCTTACATGTAAAAAGCTTTATACATTTGCGTCATCAAAATATTTCATATGCTTTCGTTCGAAAACACAGAGATTGCCTTTCGTTACAAGAGTCACGCTGACCTGTCGCGGGGTCGCATGCTTTTTACTACCATAGCCAATCCCGGGCTCGTAAAAATTGGAAAATCACTCACCTATTTTGCACTCGGATTGCATTTGCCCATCGCCTGGGCTATTAAACCTACCTTATATAAACACTTCGTGGGCGGCGAAACACTGGAAGAATGTGAAAAGACAGTCACGCTTCTTAGCCAGTACAAGGTAAAATCCATACTCGATTATTCAGTTGAAGGCGGTAAGGACCAGGAAGCTATGCAACGCACCCTCGATGAGACCCTGCGTTCGGTGATTAACGCAGCCCGGCATCCTGATATTCCTTTCTCCGTATTCAAGCCGACGGCTTTCGCTTCGCAGGAGGTTTTGACCCTGGCTTCGGAAAATAAAACCACCGAAGGAAAAGCAGCTGACGCTATTCAGTTTTTCAGGGACTGCGTCGAAAAACTGTGCAGGACTGCTTATGAGAACAATATCCCCATCATGATCGACGCCGAAGATTCCTGGTACCAGCCCTTTGTTGACCAGGTAGTCACCGCGATGATGGTAAAATACAATAAAGAGAAAGCCATTGTTTACAATACACTGCAGATGTATCGGACCGACCGGCTAGGCTACCTGGAGCAGGCATTAAAAGAGGCCGAGGCCGGCAATTATTTCCTGGGCATGAAATTCGTCCGCGGAGCCTATATGGAAAAAGAGCGTAAGCGAGCCGCTGAAAAAGGTTACCCCTCCCCTATTCAACCTGACAAGGCACATACCGATCGGAATTACGATGCCGGCATAGCCTTTTCGGTAGCCCACCTCGACCGTATATCCGTGTTTAACGGTTCCCATAACGAAAACAGCAACCGGCTGCTTACCGAACTCATGGAAAAACAAGGTCTTGCCCGCAATGATGACCGTATATGGTTCTCACAACTTTATGGCATGAGCGATCATATCAGTTTCAACCTGGCTGACGAAGGCTACAATGTTACCAAGTATATTCCTTACGGACCAGTGCGCAATATCCTTCCTTACCTCTTACGCCGGGCAGAAGAAAATACATCCATCGCCGGGCAGACCGGTCGTGAACTAGGACTTCTCGAGAAAGAGAGAATCCGGAGGAAGAAAGCATAACATACCGTTAATTTTACGTTTGTAATACCTATATTTTCCATGTTGCTGAACCCAATTGGGTTGAGCTTTGTATTTGCGAAATTCAACTCTTCAGTTGATAAGTCGAAAAAAAACCAATTCCAGTTGTTGCGCCTGGAAGGTTAGCTACTTAAATTATTGGAATTTGAAATCAAGTATACTGCAGTACTTTGGGCCCTGCCTAAACTTCAGATTGTTAAAAAACCTTAATCCAATACTAAGGCAGTCAAATTGTCGTTTTTACAATCAATATACTATCTTTGCCACCCAAAAATTATTTAAATGAAGAAAACTTATTTACTGTTAATCACGCTATTAACTGCATTACCTTTTTTTTCCACGGCTCAATCAGGCATTCAGACTGACTCTGAGAAAGAGATCATGGCTGCCCGCCAGGTGCTGATGCGCGTGGTTGGGATGAAATCCTCCTCGTTCCAGTTTGAAAAAATCCCATCGGATAAGGGTTTGGATGTTTACGAAGTAATAGCCATCGGCGGCAAAGTTCAGGTTAAAGGCTCAAGCACCATCGCCATGACACGCGGCGCTTACGATTATATGCTGAAAGCCTGTAACGTGCAGTATACCTGGAGCAGCCAGTCGGTGATGCTTCCAAAAGAACTTCCTGATTACACGATACCCCGCACGGTTTCACCCTATAAATTCCGCCAGTATTATAATGTATGTACTTTTGGCTACAGCACTGCTTTCTGGAGCTTTGGCGACTGGGAAAAAGAACTCGACTGGATGGCCTTGCATGGCATCAATATGCCTTTGGCGATGATAGGGCAGGAATACATCTGGCAAAAAGTATATAAAAACATGGGGATGACCAATGATGAGTTATCCTCCTTTTTTACGGGTCCTGCATTCCTGCCTTGGCAGCGTATGGGCAACGTATATAAACACGATGGCCCTCTGCCCCAATCCTATATTGATCAGTCGATGGAATTGCAGAAACAGGTTCTTGTCAGGATGAAACAACTGGGAATGGAACCTATAGTACCCGGATTCTCGGGTATAGTCCCGGCAGCTTATTCCAGGCTGAATCCTGCCTCGAAACTCCGCGAGATGAAAGGCTGGTGTAACTTCCCTGATAGTTACAAATCCTATATACTGGCTCCAGGAACTTCTGATTTTACCACGATAGGGCAAAATTTTATCAGTGAATACCGTCGTACCTATGGAGAAGTGCATTATTACCTGGCTGATCTTTTCAACGAAAACGACGTACCCGTTTCGGCCGATCATCGCGATGAAGAACTGGCCGCTTATGGGAAATCGGTTTCTGACGCAGTTACTGCCGGCGATCCTCAGGGAGTTTGGGTGATGCAGGGCTGGCTCTTTTATAACAATGAAAAATTCTGGGACAAGAGCGCAGTCAATGCATTCCTGAGCCAGGTACCCGACAGCAAGATGCTTATTATCGACCTGGCCAATGAGAGTTTTTCCGGTTGGGAGAAACATGATGGTTTCCATGGTAAACCCTGGATATACAGTGTAATCCATAATTATGGAGGTAACTCACAACTGGGTGGTAACCTTCCATTTTTTGCTACCGGTGCTCCCGACATGCTTGCTAGCCCGAAAAAAGGAAATATTACCGGCTTCGGCATTTCGCCCGAAGGCATCGAAAACAACGAAGTAGTTTATGAACTGCTTACGCAAATGGCGTGGACAACCCAAAAAGTCAATATCAAGACCTATTTCGGTGATTATACAAGGCAACGTTACGGTAAAACTGACAGTGAGATAAATGCAGCCTGGTTTTCTTTATTTGCTTCAGCCTACCTCGGCAATAACGAACACCCGCTTAACCTTTACCAGGCCAGGCCTCCTTACAATGCGAATGTAAACCTTACTGACGATTCACGCCTTGATGAAGCTACCGGGAAATTTATCAGTTGCATCGAAAATTACGGAAACTGTCCCTTGTTCAAGACAGACCTTGCACTGCTGGTGACACAATATGCCGGCAGTAAGACGGATGTGCTTTTACAAAAAGCGATGGATTTGCAGAAACAAGGCTTTGCTGCCGAAAGCAAACAGGCCTTCGACAGGGCTTTTGAACTTATGCTGATGATGGACGGACTCACATCGACCCTTCCCGATCAAAGGCTCGAAAGACTGATTGATAATGCCAGGAAATGGGGTAAAACAAAGGAAGAATCGGATTATTACGAGGCCGATGCCAAAAGGCAACTGACCCAGTGGGGTGACAATACGACCCCTGTGCTACACGAATATGCCTCGAAGGTGTGGAGTGGCCTGATCAGGAGTTATTACCTCGGCCGCTGGACAGCCTATGCCAAATCGCTTCAAACCGGAGAAGCCCTTGATCTGAACGAATGGGAAACTAAGTGGATAACCACACCAGGCATTTCCACCAAGGCCCCTTCGACCGGTGATGTAAATAAATATGCCGTTACCCTGTATAATGCAGCCAAGGAATACATTAACGAAAATGTACCTAAGCTCAAAATAGCAATGACTTACTCCGGGAACAATAAGGCATTGGTGACCCTCTGGCCGCTCAGCGACAGCCTGATAATGAATTATTCAATTGACGGATCAACCCCATCCACGAGCAGGAATCAATACGACAAACCCTTCGAAGTAAGTCTGCCGGCTACCATCACAGCTATTGCACACAGGAACAACGCAGTTGCCGGCAGCAAAGCCTATGTATCAATTCCTCTTTCATTTGGCAAAGCTGTCAGCATTTTCCCTTTACCGGCCGAAAAATACAAATCAAATTACGGGGCTACACTTACCGATGGAGTCAGAGCTTCAGAAAAGATAAACGACGGGCACTGGCTTGGTTATGAAGGCGATAACCTGACTGCATTGCTCACCCTCGAAGGTAAATATAAAATATCGAAAGTTTCCTTTGGTTACCTTGAGAACGGCTACAACCAGGTATTTGCTCCTCACTCGGTAATAGTAGAAACCTCAGCCAATGGCATTGACTATGTTTTAGCCGGTGTGCATGATTTCGACGACAATAAATGGAGTATGGTCGCGCAAAAAGGTGCTTTGACCATCAGTTTCCCGGAAACGGAAGCTGCCTATGTGCGCCTGTTATTCTTTAACCGTGGCGTATGTCCCGAGACTATTCCGGCAGCAGGCAAAAAAGCCTGGATGTTTCTGGATGAGATCACTGTTGAGTAACTGCTTAAACGTATTGAACCAGAGGTCACACCTGATAAGGTGTGGCCTTTTTTTTTGATTAAACAGACAAAACAAACTTCGTTCCTGATTTTCTAACTCTAATTTTTGGAACAGGGAGAAAAAGCTTAATTTTATCCGCTTCAGGTTCGCAGATCATCAATACCGTCACGTGGATGAAAAAAACAGTTGCACTCATACTCATTTGGCAGTCTATTCTGTTATCGTTTAACGTTTGTTCAGCCCAGGCCTCATACCTTGTTACCCATTACAATCGTAACCAGTATGCGGCAGGGAGTCAGAACTGGTCAGTAGATATGGACCGGCAGGGATTTGTATATGTTGCCAATAACGACGGGCTACTGGTGTACGATGGTGTGAAGTGGAAACTTAACCGTATACCTGCCAGGACAATCATCCGGTCAGTATCTGCAGCAAGTGATGGTCGGATATATACCGGCTCGTACGAGGAATTCGGTTACTGGGAACTGAATAAGCAACGGGTGTTGAACTATCATTCACTCATTCCTTTGCTGAATGGCAGAAATATACATAACAGCGAGATCTGGAAAATAGTACAGGCAAATGGCAAAGTCTACTTCCAGGGTTTTTCATGCATTTTTGTATACGACAAAAAGTCTATCAAAGCCATTGCACTTCCACGATCAGTGGTATTCCTGCTCCAGGCAGGGAACCGGCTTTTCGTGCAGGAAGTCAGGGGAAACCTGGACGAAATTGTGAATGACAAACTGGTTAATATTGATAAGAATAATGTACTGAAAAACACAGAAGTCAAAACCATACTACCTTTCGGGAAGGATTCGTACCTCATAGGGACATCCTCTGACGGGTTATTCCTGTTCGATGGCCGGTCTGTTTCACCCTGGAATGCAGAAGCAAATCCTTTGTTGAAAGAATACCAGATCAATAACGGGATGATTTTTGGCGACAAACTGGTCTTTGGCACTATAGTTAAAGGTGTCATTATCCTGGACCGACAGGGCCATCTGCTTAATCACCTCCACAGCGAGAATGACCTGCAGAATAACACTGTACTTTCCCTCTATAATGATCACGACCAGAATATTTGGGTAGGCCTCGACAACGGCATTGATAACATTTCGTTCAATAACCCGGTGGATGTTTACCAGGGCCGCAACGAAGCTCTGGGAGCCGTTTATACGGCAGCCCTATATAATAACACATTGTATGTAGGAACAAACCGGGGCATATTCACCTATACGAAATCAGGTGATCGTTTCCTGTATAAAGGCTTCCTGAAAAACTCCCAGGGCCAGGTATGGCAGCTTAAAATAATCGACGGCACCCTGTTTTGCGGGCATACGAATGGTACTTACAGCATTGAAAACAATGAACTGAAATTGATTTCGGAAGTTAGCGGCGGGTATATGATTCAAAAAATTATGGCCAACGGGCAGGAATACCTGATTCAAAGCACTTATTCGTCGTTGCTGATCTATAAAAAGTCAGGTACAAACTGGGTATACAGCCACCAGGTCGCTGGCTTTCTCGAACCGGCCCGTTTTCTTGAGGCCGATCACCTGGGAAATATCTGGGTGAGTCACACCGTCAAAGGCTTATACCGCCTCAGGTTGTCAGCAAACCTGGAGAAAGTTGCAGAAATCCAGATCTTTGGACAAAAAGATGGCCTTCCTTCCGACTTCAACATACGGGTGTTCAAAATCGCCAACAGGGTAGTATTTTCAACCGGGCAGAGGCTGTTTACCTGGGATGACCTGAATCAAAAAATAATACCGTATACAGAATTTAACCAAAACCTGGGCGGGTTCGAAAACGCAACATCCGTTTCCCAAGCCGCTGAAAACATGTACTGGTTCGTGACCAACGATGAAGCTGCCCTTTTCGATATTCATTCGAAGCAACCGGAAATGAAATACCGGATGATCCTCCCTCAGTACAACCTGAATATGGTGGATGGATACGAAAACATCATTTCATTGAACGAAAACCTTCATTTTTTATGCCTCAACAATGGGTTTGCCATTTATAACAGCAACTATACAAAATCCATTATACCCGAGAATTCATCCGTGCTTTTGCGTGATTTTTCCTGCTGGAACAGCAAGGGTGAAAAAATCGCTAAAGAACTAACCGGCTCCTCAATAGCCCTCGAAAATGCCTTTAATAATATCTCCGTTTCTTTCTCCTCCTTACGTAATCCATGTTCCCGCAGGCTTTTCCAGACCATGCTTGAAGGCATTGACCATGGATGGAGCAGGTGGTCCGAAAAGGCCATGGCTGAATACACCCGACTCCCTGTAGGGAAATATCGATTCAAAGTAAGGACTCTCACCCAAAATGGAAGTATTACCGAACCGGTAACCATAGCGTTTACAGTTAAACCAGCCTGGTATGCCTCGGCATTTGCTACTTTGGTTTATATACTTCTTGCTTTAGGAGGGATATTACTAAGCCAATATTATTACCGGAAACGACTTGAAAAACACCATCAAAATCTTACGCAAATAGCCAACGAAAAACGGGAAGTTGAAAAACAGCATGCTGAACAAGAGATTATTACCCTGCAGAATGAGAAACTACAGGCTGAAATATCGCACAAGAACCTTCAACTGGCCGATTCTACCATGTCGATCATCCGAAAAAATGAAGTACTGATTGAAATTAAAGAGGAACTGGAGAAACAGAAAGAGGAGTTGGGACCACGCTACCCGGCCCGTTATCTGCAGAGGCTCACAACCCTGATAGATAGGAATATATCGAATGACAATGATTGGGAAATATTCGAAGCCCTCTTTGACCAGGCCCACGAAAATTTCTTTAAAAGGCTCAAGCTCTCCTTTCCCGATCTTACCCAGAGTGATCTTAAGCTCAGCGCTTACCTGAAGTTGAATCTCTCGTCGAAGGAAATAGCTCCCCTGCTGAATATTTCGGTCCGTGGTGTCGAGATACGCAGATACAGGCTCCGCAAAAGGCTCTCTCTTACAACGGATGATAACCTGGTGGAATATATAATGCGTTTCTGACGCTTTATTAAGGGAAAAGCGTCCCGAAAAAACATGACAGAAGGCAGAACAAAGCAGGATGCTAAAATACCAGGCACCCTTTCTCAGGTTATGGAATCCGGGGTTTCATACTATGTAATTTCTCGAACGAGTGTTTTCCCCATCATTTTTTAAACTAAAAAGCTGTGATGAGGTTCAAATACTTTATATTATTTTTTATTTTTCTCCCGATATTACCACATATTTATTATAATCTAAGTATAAAGTGTAAAAACAACACTTTCTCAAATCAACTTTTCGGGAAAATGAATCATTAAAATTATCATAATAAAAAAAATAATCATATATTTGTTTATCTGATACTTAGAGATTACTCAATAAGCTGTGTAGTAGTGATGATGAGGTATGCCGGTAGCTATCAAATATTTTGAAGTAATAGTGATGAATTCAAATATATTTGATTTCCGGAATATACCCGCTTAATTTGTGGAAGGCAAACGTAATAACTGTCAAAAATCAATTTGATGACAACTCAAACAAATACTATGCGGGAGAGTTATTTTACACAGCAGTACTATCTCAACTTACCAATTTCGTAAATTTCATCCCTCTTATTTATATAAACCGACAAATACACTAAATATGATGAAAATTTTACAACCAGATCGATTTAAACTCAACCCCAGGGCCATCGTTGTATTGCTTCTGCTGCTGGCTGGCACTATTATGCCTGTTTTAGCCCAGGTACGGCCGGTCACAGGACGGATTTCTGCTGCCGACACCAAAGAAACCCTACCAGGTGCGACTATAGTGGTTAAGGGCACAACCAAGGGCACATCGACTGATATTGACGGGAAATTCTCCCTCGCTTTAAGCCCGGGCGACTTAGTACTGGTCGTATCTTTTGTCGGATACCAGACCCAGGAGGTTACTGTTGGGAGTCAGAGTATACTCAATATCGTACTCGAGCCCAGCCAGGTCATGCTTTCGGAACTCGTGGTAATCGGCTATGGAACAGTACGCAAAAGCGATCTTACCGGTTCAGTAGGATCGGTGAAATCGAAAGAACTTACCAAAGTAACTTCACTCAGCCCCGAACAGAGCCTGCAGGGGAAAGTGGCCGGTGTGCAGGTGACGAGTACTTCGGGTGCTCCCGGTGCAACACCTTCGGTGCGCATACGTGGTGTGGGTACCTTTAACAACTCCTCGCCTATTTACGTGGTTGATGGAGTTATTCTTGATAATATCTCGTTCCTGAACACGGCCGATATTGCTTCAATGGAAATCCTGAAGGATGCATCAGCAACCGCCATGTATGGATCCAGAGGAGCCAACGGAGTTATCCTGATCACAACCAAGACCGGGTCAGTTGGCCAGGAGAAGACAAACTTCAGCTATTCGGGTGAATACAGTATACAATCACTCTCAAAGAAGATCGACCTCCTGGATGGCAGGGAGTTTGCCACTATCGCCAACGAAATACCCGGCGACCCGAATTACAATAACCTGGACGCAGTTCCCAACACCGACTGGCAGAGCTTAATTTTTCACACGGCTCCCATCAACAATCACCAGCTATCGGCATGGGGAGCCACTAAAAAGACTACTTATTATATTGGCATTGGCTATTTCAACCAGAAAGGGATCATTGACAAATCAGGTTATGAACGAGTCACACTTAAACTGAACAATACCTATAACCTGACGGATCATCTGAAATTCGGGAATAACATAACCTTATCTCCTTACAAACAACAGAACGCCCCGGATGTGGTTTTCCAGGCTTACAGGGCATGGCCCACGCTGGAGCCTTACCGTGCTGACGGCACCTTTGCCGGAGTACAGGGAGTGGGTAACCCATTAGCCAGTATTGAGTATACCAATAGTTTCAACAAAGGGGTACGGGCTGTCGGCAACCTGTATGCTGAAGCCAGCTTCCTCAAGAATTTTGTTGCCAAAACCAGTTTGGGGATTGATGCCGCTTATAATAAAAATGAGAACTTCTCACCTGCTTATACGGTATTGTATTATGATGGTACCGAATCGATGCAGAAACATACCAAGAGCAGTCTTTCGAAAGGATCATCGGATAACCTGACCTGGTTATGGGAAAATACACTCTCATATAACCGTACTTTTAACAAACATTCCCTTAACGCAGTGGCCGGTTACACCATGCAAAACTCTTCTTCTGAATTCCTGAATGCTTCAGGAGAGAATATTATCCGCGACGGAAGCGATTTCTGGTACCTTCAGTACACTAATATTTCCGGAAGTGGAATTAATGGCAACCTGGACAACGGGGTGGATGAAGGCCTGAATTACTCCATGATATCATACCTGGCCAGGGCTAATTATACGTACAACGAAAAATACATTCTGACGGCTACCTTCCGTCGTGACGGTTCATCCAAATTTGCTACAGCCAACAGATGGGGCGTATTTCCTTCGCTGGCAGCCGGCTGGAATATCTCTCAGGAATCGTTTGTTAAAAACATATCCGAAATATCAAAACTGAAACTGCGCGCAAGCTGGGGAAAAATCGGCAACGAAAAAATTGATTACACTAAACGATTCTCGCTTACACAGCCGAATCTGGTTACCGTATTTGGCAAAGGGGATATTATTTATCCTGCACTTACTTATGATAAAAGTGGCAATCCTGACCTGAAATGGGAAGTAACCAGCCAAACGGATATCGGCCTGGAAATCGGTCTGTTTAAAGACAAACTCACCGCCGAGTTCGATTATTACAACCGCACAACCGACGACATTCTCGTTGAATTATCCACCCCGGGATTCCTGGGCAACGGGCAAAACCAAAAAATAACCTACAATGCAGGCAAGGTGTTGAATCGTGGATTTGAAGCCAACCTGAACTGGAGGGATAAGATCGGGGAAGTTGGATATAGCATCGGCATATTGGCATCCACCGTCCATAATGAAGTAATCAGTGTAGGAGGAAGCAGCGGCATTGATTCACTATTATTAGGAGGTAATATCAAAGGGTTCCTGACTCAGAGCCGGGAAGGCTTGCCCATTGGGGCCTTCTATGGTTACAAAACTGACGGAGTTTTCCAAAACCAGGCCGAACTGGATGCCTATCCGCATGCGGGCGATGCACAGGTGGGAGATCTCCGCAGGGTTGACGTAAATGGCGACCAGGTGATCAATGACCAGGATCGTACATATTTAGGTTCACCTATCCCTACCTTTATTTTTGGGTTCAACGCGGAAGTTACTTATAAAGACTTTGATTTTTCCTTCAGCATACAGGGACAGACCGGCAATAAAATCTATAATGCCAAGGAATTTATAAGGCCCGATGCCTATAACTTCGAACAACATGTGATGGGCCGCTGGACCGGCGACGGAACAAGTAATTCAGAACCCCGTGCTACTTTTGGCGGGTATAATTATATGCCTTCCGATAAATTTATCCAGGATGGTTCCTTCGCCAGGCTGAGAAGCGTGGTGATAGGATACACCCTACCGGAAGCTTTCAGCCAGAAAATACATATGCAGCAATTCCGGGTCTACATTAAGGGAAATAACATCTATACCCTGACCAAGTTTACGGGATATACGCCTGAAATCGGCAGCGGAGATGTGCTGTCGAATGGCATAGATACAGGAATTTACCCGGTGAGCGCAGTTTATTCCTTTGGTGTAAATTTAACCTTCTAAGAGCGATGAAAAATATAAATATAAAATTCTCCATAGCACTCAGTATAATACTGGCGCTTTCTTTCACCGGATGCGAATCCTTCCTGGATAAACAACCCCAGGGTGCCCTTACACAGACCACCTTCCCAACAGTGGCATCGGATGCTTTGCTTGCCGTAAATGCAGTGTACAGCACAATGCTTGATGTAAGCTTCCATTCCGGCACTTTTCCTATCCTGGATATCATGTCGGATGATGCACGCAAGGGAAGCAATCCTACCGACCAGTCTTCGGAGATTGGCCCGTTTGATAATTTTAAATTTACAAAGACCGGATCAGTGCTGAGTGCCTGGTGGGCCACTTTATACCAGGGTATCAAGAGGGCTAACGTGGTCATAGAGAAAGTACCGGCCATTGAAATGGATGCAAGCCTGCGCAACCGGTATGTGGCCGAAGCGAGGTTCCTGCGTGCCTTATTTTATTTCGACCTGGTGCGGGCCTGGGGAGATGTGCCCTTGGTAACAACCCTTAATCCTCCTATTAAGCTGGAACGCTCACCTAAAGCTGAAGTTTACAAGCTTATTGTGGATGACCTTACGGTGGCGATAGCCGACCTGGATGAAAAATCAAATCAACCCGCCGACCAGCTTGGACGTGCAACTAAAGGTTCGGCCCGCGCCTTGCTGGCAAAAGTGTATCTTTTCCAGGGCGATTTCGTCAATGCTGAAAAATATACCCTGGAAGTCATCAATTCATCTGTTTACGGTTTAGAACCAATTTTTACAGATGCCAATGGGGTGAATGGAGAACAAGGCATTGAATCCGTTTTCGAAGTAGGAGCAGTCGGGCTTGAAGCAGCCGGAGGCGATCAATTTGCGAACGTACAAGGTGTGAGGGGTACTCCCAACCGCGGATGGGGATTTAACAGGCCAAGTCCGAACCTTCGTGCTTCATTCGAAAATGGGGATCCCCGCATGAAAGGAACTATTATCGACCTGGGTGATGTACTGGATGGAATTACAATACTGGGCGACGGAACCACACCCGATATTACTAAGGATGACCAGGGAAATATCCTTGAAACGGAATGTTATAACCGTAAAGTCTGGACTCCCGGCAACGATGTTGCATCCCAGTTCGGGCATAACCGCAGGTTAATTCGCTATGCCGACGTATTATTAATGGCTGCCGAAGCACTAAACGAAAATAATAAACCGGCGGAAGCGCTAGTAAACCTCAACAAGGTTAGGCAGCGTGCACGCCAGGGGAACACTTCCATACTTCCCGACATAACCACAACCGACAAGAGCGCACTCCGCGACCTGATCATGAATGAACGCCGCCATGAATTAGCCATGGAAGGCCATAGGTTCTGGGACCTTATACGTACAGGTAAAGCCGTAGAAGTCCTGGGCCCTCTGGGTTTTGTTAGTGGTAAAAATGAATTGCTACCCATCCCTCAAAGTGAAATTGACATCTCACAGGGATCGTTGACACAGAATCCAAACTGGTAATACTTAATTAAATCAAAACGATAATCTGTAAACCAAAAAACCATGAAAAACAAAGTAATTTATCTGGGCGCACTTCTGCTGGCAGTTGTGTTGATGTCCGGGATTAACAGTTGTAAAAAGGACACTGCCGCTGCAGCATTCACCCTGAAATCCCTGGATGCCGGGAGCGTGGACCTCAACGGGGCTATTGCAGCGACTACCGTACCTTTAAAGCCTACCATAGTTGCCATTTTTTACACCAATGTAGATGCAACTACTGCTACCAATGCCAATATTACCCTGACCAGGGATTATGACAATGTAGATATTCCGTTGACCATCACTGCTTCGTTAAGCTCAGTTAATATAGTTCCAACCGAAGCATTGGCAAGTGGTGCATTGTATAAGTTAAATATAGGTGCAGGTTTAAAATCAGCTGATGGACAAGTACTTACACCCATATTAAGGACATTTACCACTCTTGGCACTTTTGCCCCTTCAGGAGCTGTTGCTTACTGGAATTTCGACGATAACGTCAAAGACCAGGTCGGCACTTTTAACCCGAGCGCCAGCCTGTTCATCACTTATGCAGCCGGGCGTAACACTGCAGCCGGTAAGGCAGCTTCCTTCAATGGCACAACCAGTATCATTGAAATCCCTAATGGTGATGTACTGATGAATACCCACGACTTTACCCTGAGTTTCTGGTTCAAAGCGGCTAATTCAGGAAAAGGACATTTTATTATTGGCCTGGCCGCTTTTTACGGCTTCCAGTTTGAACTCAGCAGCGACTTTAAAACCTTCAAGATGCCGGTTCAGTTTGATTATGGCGACGGAACGAGCGGGACCGGTGGTGACTTAGCCTATAATGGCGATGGGAAAACCAAGGACAACGGCGGATGGAAAGGTACCACTTTCAACAAAGAAAACACTGCTTTGGCTGATGTTCTGCAGGACAAATGGGCTCATATCACTTACGTATACAACAGCGTGACCAAGGAAAGAATGATGTTCCTCAATGGTGAACTCGTTATCAAACAGGATCATAACCTCTGGACTGATGATGCTGGCGTACCTACAAAAGAAGCCGGTATAGTAGGACTTAAATATGCCGGAGTCGCTCCCGAAACCGTGAACGAACTCGCATTTGGATTTATCCAATCAAGGGCTGGTACTCTTTGGGATACCGAAACCTGGGGCGGGTATGATTTCCCGGGTGCTAACCACTTCCAGGGCTTACTCGATGATGTCAGGATATACCACAAGGCTTTAACGGCCAACGAAATTGATTTGATGTACAAATCAGAAAAGCCATAAAGACGGTTAGTTTGGGCTGAAGGGAGGGTATTGGGATTTCCTGATCCCTCCTTTTTTTACATTTTTAAGACACTTACATGAATATCAGGCAACTAATTCTGGCAACAATAGCTTTTTCAGCCATATTTTGTTTCTCCTGCAAAAAGGATAAACCGGTGAATGCGGGCTCCATTCAAATATCTACCTGCAAAATCGGTTCAGAAGTGCTGAAGTTTCCTGATAAAACCACAGGCATAGTAAATGACGCGGATGTAATCATCACATTTTCGGCCCCGTTGGATACCAATTCCGCAAAGGGGAATATCGTGATACAGCGGGGCGACAACACTGGGGTGGCAGTAAAATTCTCATTTACTGATAACAATTCTACTGTTGTTATCAACCCTGATGAGCCTTTCGACAATCTCACCGACTATAAACTAAAAATCACCTCCTCCCTCTCGGGAAGCAAAGGTGAGTCCTTTGCCGGTATTGAGTATTCTTTTACATCAGCCGCCGGGGCTTTTGCGATAAAGACCATAACGATTAACAATCAAAATTTTATGCCCCCTGTGAAGGGAAAGAACATTGCGCTGACTAACCTGAATATTCTGGTTGAATTTACGGCTGCTCCCGATACAAATAACCTGAAATCCTATTTCCGGCTGGCCGGGAACCCGGTTTTCGAGACCACGATGTCAGGAACAGCAAATACAGTTCAACTTCATTACCCGGCAACTTTATCCGGATATACAACATATTACTTTTCGGTTTCCTCGGAGCTGAAGGCAAAAAACGGGAATACGTTCGCAGGCTTTTCCAATTCTTTTTTCACGGCACTGGATTCAACGCTCAAATTTCCGCTGATTACAGATGATGAACTATTGACCCTTATACAGGCAAGAACCTTCCGGTATTTTTACGATTTCGCTCATCCAGTATGCGGACTTGCCAGGGACAGGAATTCCTCGAATAATGAAGTAACCACAGGAGGTTCGGGTTTCGGTGTAATGGCACTGATTGTTGGGATGGATCGCGGATTTATTACACGCAACGAAGGTTTGACAAGGCTTGATAAGATGCTGGGCTTCCTCGAAACTTGTGACCGCTTTCATGGTGCATGGCCACACTGGATAAACGGGAATACCGGGAAAGTGATCCCGTTCAGCACTAAGGATAACGGCGGTGACCTGGTAGAAACGGCTTTCCTTATGCAGGGTTTAATCACCATGCGCCAATACCTCAGCCCAAACGTACAACAGGAATAAGACCTTGCTGACAGGATTAGCGCATTATATAATACAGTTGAATGGGACTGGTATACCCGTGGCGGGCAGAATGTGCTTTTCTGGCACTGGTCGCCCAACTACGCCTGGGATATGAATTTCAGGCTCGAAGGATATAACGAGACGATGATAACGTATGTGCTTGCGGCTTCTTCACCCACGCACACGATTCCTGCCGCCGCATACCAGCAGGGTTATGCGCGCAGCGGTGGTATCATTAACGGAAAATCCTTTTACGGGTATGTTTTACCTGTCGGTTACGACTATGGCGGCCCCTTGTTTTTTGCGCATTATTCATTCCTGGGGCTTGATCCCAGGAACTTATCCGATGCCTATGCAAATTACTGGACCCAGAACCGGAATCACTCCCTTATAAACTGGGCCCATTGCGCAAGCAATCCTTTCAAATACCCTAACTACAATGCTTCATGCTGGGGCCTGACCGCAAGCGATATTCCTTCGGGATACGGGGTAAGTGAACCAACCAACGATATAGGTGTTATAGCTCCAACGGCAGCCATATCATCCCTTCCCTATACTCCCGAGCAATCAATGAATGCCATACGGTACTTTTATTATATACTCGGAGACCGGCTTCTTGGCCCATACGGATTTTATGATGCTTTCGATGTGAGCCATGGCTGGTGGGCCAGTTCAACCCTTGCCATCGACCAGGGACCAGAGATTGTGATGATTGAAAACTATCGCACCGGGCTTTTATGGAACTTGTTTATGTCAGCTCCCGAGGTACAATCCGGACTGACAAAACTTGGTTTCAGTTATAAAAAATAGGCAAGGGTTTTAGCTGGTATTAACTTCAAAATGGAAGAGAAATAGACTGCTTACTAATATCCGGACAAGTAGCAATTTAATAGCATAAAATAATGAAAAAATTTCTAAAACTCAGTTTAGCATTTTCAATTGCCCTCCTTATAACGGCTTCAGGTTGTGCACAATCGCAGCTACTGGAATTTAAATCCGCCGGGAAAGTGAATTACCCTCTTACACCCGGGGAGGTGGCCATGCTCGACTCCATACAGTATAAAACATTTCTTTTCTTTCTGAATGAACACCATCCTGAAAAGGGGATAGTAAAGGACCGCGCAGCAGAATGGGCACCCGCAAGTATAGCCGCCACTGGTTTTGGAATACCTTCGCTTGCCATTGGTGCTGAAAGGAAATGGATCAGCCGGAAACTGGCAGCCGACATTACGCTGAATATGCTCAAATTCTTCGCTAATTCAGTTCAGAGCCAGGACCCAAATGTTACCGGTTATAAAGGATTTTATTACCATTTCCTGCGTATGAATTCAGGTACGCGGGAATGGAATTGTGAACTCTCAACCATTGATACAGGCATACTGATGATGGGGATCCTCTTTGCCCGTAACTATTACAACCTGGATGATGAAACTGAGAACCAGATCCGCACTCTTGCCGCTACCTTGCTTGGTAGGATGGATTGGAATTTCATGCAATTGCCTGCAACGGCCAAACATCCGCATACGATCTCCATGGCATGGTCACCGGAAAAAGGATTGCTCGACTGGGGCTGGAGCGGGTACAACGAAGGACTCTTTCTTTATGTACTTGCAGCCGGTACAGGGATGGAAAATGTGAACCAGAGTTATGATTCCTGGTTATCGACGTATAATTGGGAGACACCTTATAAGGGCCTTTCACACGTAGCTTTTCCACCATTATTTGGCCACCAGTTTTCGCAGGCTTTCATCGATTACCGGGGCCTGGCCGATAAATATATGAAAGAAAAAGGCATTGATTATTTCGAAAATTCAAGGCGGGCGACCTATGTGCAGCGGCAGTATGCCATCGAAAATCCCAAAGGATGGACCGGTTATGATTCTCTTTGCTGGGGTATAACGGCATGTGACGGACCAGGCGATAAGTATAATTTCGGCGATAAAAAGTTTGAAGGCTATGCCGGCAGAGGAACCAGCGGACCAGGCAATACCATAGCTGAGGATGGAACCATGGCAGTTTACGGGCCCTTGTCCTCCTTACCTTTTGCCCCGGAAATCGTAATCCCAACCATAAAATCGATGAACGCCAGGTACGGCAGCCAGCTTTGGGGCAAATACGGGTACTATGATTCTTTCAATCCTACAGCCAAGTGGATCGATAATGATTTTATAGGCATTGACGAAGGCCCTATGCTGATTATGATCGAAAACTACAGAACCGGTATGATTTGGAATTATGTTATGAAGGATCCGGTAATCCAGAAAGGCTTGAATAAACTTGGATACACCTATCTAAAATAACATTTCCGGGTATGAAGAATCTGATCAGAAAAAGGATAATGGCATTGGTTTTCCTGGTGTTTACTTCCGGCATGATTTATGCCCAAATCAAAACCCTGGATGACTTTGAGAACAAAAACGGGTGGGATTTCATCCGATCCGATGGTGTAAACCTTAACTTAACCAATGAAAAAGGCTTAAGCGGTAATGCGATCCGTTTCGATTACGATTTCACCCATGGAACCGGCTATGGCGGCATCCAGAAACTTTTCCCGATCGACCTTCCTGATAATTATGCGTTCACATTTTACATTAAAGCGGAATCGCCTTCCAATAACCTCGAGATTAAATTTATCGACAGTACCGGGAACAATGTCTGGTGGGTGAGCAACCGCAACTACGATTTCCCGACCGAATGGAAGAAGATCACCATACGTAAAAGGCATATCAGTTTTGCATGGGGACCCACCAATGATAAAAATCTGAAGCGGATTGACCGGATTGAGTTTACAATTGCATCGTTTGTCGGAGGCAAAGGAACTATCTGGCTCGACGATTTTAAGTTTGAGCCACTTCCTCCTGAAACGCTAACCTACCCGAAACCAGCTGTAACTGCCTCTTCTTCTTCCAAATACTATTTGCCGGAGCTAATGCTGGATAATTCGGCTGAAACATACTGGCAAAGTGGGAAAGTGGCTGAGCAGGATGTGGTTATAGATTTTAAAACCAGGAGGGAATTCGGAGGTTTGCAAATCGACTGGCTGAAAAACAATTACGCCCAAATCTTCGAAATCTTTCAATCTAATGATGCTAAAACCTGGGAGAAAGCCTATTCTGTTCAGTCCAACCAGGGTGATATCAGTTTTATCCGGCTTCCCGAAGCGGAGGCAAGGTATGTAAAGATACATACGACAAATAAGGAGCCTTTGAAAAGTGCCGGAATCCGTGAACTAAAGTTCCTGACCACCAAAGAATCCTTAACCAGAAATGATTTCCTGATCTATACCGCTAAAAATTCACCCCTGGGAAATTACCCGAGGTACTTCCTGGAACAGGCATCATATTGGACCATAGCCGGAGTTAATAACGACCTGAAGGAGGCTATGATAAACGAAGATGGAATGGTTGAAGTGGATAAAGCACAATTTTCACTTGAGCCTATGATTAAAACAGGGGATTCCGTTTACAACTGGCATAATGTAAAAACCGCTCAATCATTAAGCCCGGAAGGCGACACCCATAAATTTGATTTTATCCCCTCAGTTACCTGGCAATGCAATGATCTTATGCTTGTTACAAGTATTACGGCGACCGGAGAGGCAAACAAGAATTCCAAACTTGATGTCAGGTACTCGATTAAAAACACTTCAGGCAAACCCAAAGATTTTGAGTTCTATTTATTGATCCGGCCGTACCAGGTGGATCCTTATTACCAATTCCTGAATATGACCGGTGGTGCCGGGAAAATCAGGTCTATAAAAGAGGAAGCAGGAAGTTATTTATCAGTGGACGATAAAGTTATACTCTTTCAAAAAAAATACGACACCTTCGGTGCAGGTTCCTTTGATGAAGGAAGTGTGGTCGATCTCACACGGCAGGGGAAAATGCCTAACAGTAAATCAGCCTCCGATCAGAACGGCCTGGCCAACGGAGTAGTAAAATATTCATTGCACCTGGAAGCGGGGGGACAAACCGACTTATTCGTTGCAGTTCCGTTTTACGGGAAAAACACTCCCGACGGGAAACTGAGCATTGAAAATGCAGCAGATGAATTTACCAGATCATCTGCCTTCTGGAAATCAAAGGTCGGGCATGTTAAGTTCAATCTGCCTCCATCGGCCGACCGGATTATTAATACATACCGTTCCAACCTGGGCTATATACTAGTGAACAGGGATAATGCGGGCATACAACCCGGTTCGCGATCGTACGAAAGAAGCTGGATACGTGACGGTGCCCTGACTTCCTCGGCACTCTTAAAATCCGGAATTGTACCGGAAATAAAAGACTTTATTGACTGGTATACGGAAAATCAATACGAAAACGGGAAAGTTCCATGTGTAGTCGATCATCGTGGACCCGATCCTGTTCCCGAAAATGACAGCCACGGGGAAATGATTTACCTGGTTCGCGAATATTTCAACTTCACCCACGATACCACCTTCCTCAGATCAAATAACAGCCATGTCCTGAAGGCGGTTGAATATATAGAGTCTTTAATAGCACAGCGATCCACGGATTATTATAAAAACGGGAACGACAGCTTACGTGCTTTCTACGGCCTGGTGCCTGAGTCAATCAGCCACGAAGGCTATTCGGCCAAACCCATGCACTCATACTGGGATGATTTCTTTATCATGAAAGGCTTGAAAGACGCAACCGAAATCCAGAAAATACTAGGTGAAACAGCGAATTATGAAAAGCTGGAGAAAATTCGTGATACATTTTCCGAGAATCTCTACAACTCATTGCAACTGGCGATGAAATTGCGAAAAATCGATTACATACCCGGCTGCGTTGAATTGGGTGATTTTGATGCCACCTCGACTACCATAGCATTAACGCCTTGCAATGAACTAAAAAACCTGCCTAAGCCACAGGTTTACAACACCTTTGACAAATATTACGAATTTTTTAAAAACCGAAGAGATGGTAAACTGAAGTGGGTAAATTATACTCCTTACGAAAACCGACTTATTGGTTCATTTATCAGCCTCGATCAGCCGGAAAGGGCGCATGAATTGATCAAATTTTTCCTGGACGATCAGCGTCCCCAGGGTTGGAACCACTGGGCAGAAGTGGTGTGGAACGACAAGCGTTTCCCCGGTTACATAGGTGATATGCCGCACACCTGGTGCGGAAGCGATTTTATCAACGCCATCCGTTCCATGTTTGTATACGAAAACGAGTTCGACCAGTCACTCGTATCAGCTTCAGCGCTTTACCAGGATTGGATCGATGCGCCCAAAGGAATGTCGGTTGAAAATTTGCCCACGTATTATGGTGAGATTTCTTATTCTATACAAAAAGAAATCGCCAGCTATAGATTCTCCATTACCGGTGATATAAAACTTCCGGCTAACGGCATTAAAATCAGGAACTTCAACAGTTCGAAACTTCCGGTAAAAGTTACTGTAAACGGAACAGAAATAAAAGACTTTTCCATGAAGGAAATTCCCGTCAAGGCATGCCCGGCAGAAGTGGTAATTTATTATTAAACAGCGGCTTAAAAAGAAATCAACACATTTACTCTCAAAAATAACAGGATGAAAGAACATGGAATCGGCTCGGATAAACCTATAAATGAGGAAGGTCACATCCCGTTTACCCAGTTAGCTGCTTACGGCGCAGGAGGAATCATTCCGATTGCGCTCTTTAATGTAGCTGGTTTACTGGTTGGACTGATGGGAAATATAAGCCTGGGATTGAGTGCCTTCTGGCTGGGAGCCATGATGATTGTTCCCCGTTTGTGGGATGCTCTCTCGGATCCTATCATTGGCCATTTTTCGGACAATACGCGCACCCGTTGGGGTCGTCGGCGTCCATTCCTGCTTATTGGCGGAATATTGGTTGCCGTTACTTTTGTGGTTATGTGGTGGATTCCAAAAGGTGAAATGGTGCAAACCTGGTTCCCTACCGAGTCGGGTTTCCACGCTTTTCAGCTGGTTTATATAATGATCATGCTGCTGCTGTTTTTCACCGCAGTAAATATTTTCGAAATTCCCCATGGGGCATTAGGCATGGAAATGACAACCGATTACCACGCCCGTACCCGACTGTTTAGCGCTAAAAGCTTTGTCGGTAATCTGTTTGCCATGGGCACACCCTGGCTCTTTGCCCTCGCCAGCATGGAGATTTTCAAAGGTCCCGGTGGAAATGAAGCCGATGGAATGCGGTATGTTTCCCTGATGATCGCAGCCGTTCTGATTCCGCTTTCATTCTGGTGGTTTTTTAAGCTAAAGGAACCTGGATTTAAAAAAGTTACCCAGCAGGAAAAAACTCCTTTCTGGAAAGACATGAAAATGGTTGCGTCAAACCGCAATTTTGTAATGCTTACACTTACAGTTTTTACACTTGCAATGGGCTTTAATTTCGTGCAGTTGCTTGGCATGTATATTCCTATTTTTTATGTTTTTGGTGGTGATAAAGTCGCAGGTGCCACCATGCTTGGGCTTAACGGAATGATCTGGGCCATCACGGGTGTGCTGGCTGTGTTTCCACTCAACTGGATAAGCCCTAAGCTGGGAAAACGAAGTACCCTCATCATTGCCATGGTACTGATGAGTCTTGCTCAACTCTCCAAGATTGTTTGTTACAACCCGCTCTACCCCTATTTAATCATAATACCTACCATTCTGCTTTCAGCCGGCATGTTGTTTTTCTTCACATTGGGCTCATCCATGGTAGGCGATATCTGCGACGAAGATGAACTGAACACAGGTAAACGAACCGAGGGAAGTTACTATGCCATATTCTGGTGGTTTATTAAAATGGGTACGGCTCTTGCCAGTTTTGTAGCTGGTGCCCTTATTGTGTTTACCATGTTCGATGAAGCACAGGTTACAAAAGTGGACAGTTTGCAGGGAAATATCAGGGAACTCAGGTCAAAAGTTCAAACCTGGAACGGAGAGGACGGATTTAAAGGTTCAACTTCGAATTTGTTCATAACCACAAAAAAACAGGTCAAGGATGCACTGGATGAATCAATTACTTACGTGAAATTCCTGGAAAAAGAATCAGTTAAAAAGGATAACGAAGCCAATCAGAATATGGCTCATTACCAGGGTGACAGGACAGCGGCTTTGCTGAATACATTGAATGCAACTAAGTCGACGGTTACTGGTCTTGAAAAGCTCCAGGCGCGTATTTCAAATCTGGGATCTCAGCCCCAGGATTCTGTGGTCCTTAACTTATCGAAAGCAGCTGTTTCGCTCACACTTCAGACCAAATTTGAGAAAGCCAAGCTGAATTCATTCGAGTTAATCTCACACCTGGAATCCAAATCCATTGTGCCCAAAATGGTTAAAAAAGAAGAAACTGATAAGCATTACGCTAAAATCATGACGGAAATAACCGGTGTAAGAGTCCGTATTGCCGCTATTGAGACAAGTTCATCTCTCGCGTCACTGGATAAGGATCTTGGCACGATCGAAAAGGATATCATGCCTTTAACCCAGCAAACACCTTATACACTTTTAATGATGCGTGTTGTCGAAATTGGGCTGCCTTTCTTATTAAGTTTACTGGCTATTTTCTTTTTACTTAAATACTCACTAACCGAGAAACGATCACACGAAATCAAGGATATTCTCAGGCAACGAAATCTGGAACGTGCAAATGGAGAGACTAATGCTATGAGACCACACTGGGAAGATTATTAAATTCTTTGCGTCAGGATTTAGGTACCTGTAACTGAAACCAGGAACCAGATACCAGAAGATTGGAACTTGGAACTTTATAATCTAAAAGACTATTGCTATGACATTTACCATCAAAGAAAATAACTTCTGTCTCAACGACAAAAAGGTGTTTCTCACTTCGGGAGAGATCCATTATTTCAGAATAAAACGCGGCTTGTGGGAAAAACACCTTGACGCTGCCAAAGATGCAGGACTCACTACCATAAGCACTTACGTTCCCTGGGCTATCCATGAATCGGTTGAAGGCGTTTTTGATTTTGATGGCACGTCGATCCCCGAACATGACCTGAACGGCTGGCTTCAATGCTGCCAGGATCGTGGTTTGCACTGTATAGTAAAGCCGGGGCCATTTATCCTGGCTGAGTACAGAGGTGCCGGCTTGCCCGACTGGTTTATGGATCAATACAGCGACGAGGTTAAAATGCGCAACAGCAAAGGTGGCATAGTACCTAGCGATGGGGTAAGCCTGTTCAACCAGAAATACCTCGAAAAGGTAAGCCTCTGGTACGATAACATCATGCCATTTATCAGTAAACGTCAATTATCAGAAGGCGGCCCCATCATCATGATGCAGATCTGTAATGAGATAGGCGTTTTCTCATGGCTGGCGCACCAGGCCGACTATTGTAAAGCCGTGAAGGATCGCTTCATTTCTTATCTCTCGAAAAAATTTACCGGCATACAGGAACTGAACAGCCTGTGGGGAACAGCCTACCAGGACTTTGCCCAAATTGAGCTTCCGCCCGATGGCAGACTTCCGTATGCCTCGAAGGAGGACCGCGGCCGCGATTATGAATGGCACTGTTTCTGGAGAAGGTATTATGGCGATTACCTTCGAATGCTGACGGGTATGGCAAGGGACAGAGAGGTTAGCGTTCCTCTGTATCACAATCTTCCTGGCTGGATTTATGGAAACGGGTACGAATTCCCGGTAAACATCACCATGTACGAAGACCTGTTTCTCGACAAGAGCGAAATCATTTTCGGGGTGGATCATATACCGGAGTTCATGTCGTACCGGAATATGCACGACGACCGGATTATCAACGACATTACCTACGCCATGCAGGGCAACAAGCCGCTATTTGCCGCCGAATTCCAGAGTGGTTCCCGCGAATATCACGTGGTGACCAATCCCCGTGAAATGGAGCTTTTTTACAAAGCCAGTGTTGCCAATGGCCTGACCGGCTGGAACTATTATATGTTTTCGCAGGGACGCAATACGCGCCACACAGGCTATTCAGGTTCGACCTTTTACTGGTACAACCCACTTACTCCCGAAGGTGAGCGCACCTCGGCTTTCCCCCTCGTAAAACGGATGAATAAAATCATCAGGACTTCCGAAAACCTTATAGTTGATTCAAAACGCAAGGCTGAGGTTTGTGTGCTGTTTTATCCTCCCTATTATGCCACCGAACTGGAGCGTCCTGAAACAGGCGGCAGTGAACTTCAGTTCAATGCCTCTTCCATACGCCGGCCGGCCTATTTTGACGGCTTACTGAAAGTATTACAGGTACTAAATATCGATTATGATATGATGGACCTGAGCAAAGTTTCTGCCGTTAAACTGAAAAGCTACAAGCAGGTCTGGGCTTTCAGTACGGATGAAATGAACGCTGCCGATCAGCTGACAATTGTAAAATATACCGAAGCCGGCGGAAACCTGGTGATTTTCCCTTACCTCCCCGATCGTGAGATGTCACAGAAACCCTGCACCATCCTTCGCGATGCGCTTTCCATATCTCCATCCGGCAGGGAAATTATTGATTCGCCATTGATTGATATTTATGACCTACAGGATATCAAGTGTGCCAACCCGCTTATCATATATTCGGAAGAATCACTGGCCGGTGCCGAGATCATAGCCCGGACTTTAAACGGTTCCGTCTGCGGCTTCACAAAAGCACTGGGAAGCGGGTCAATGACTCACCTCGGAACCTGGATAGGGTTCGACACCGAAGGGCAAAAGCCGGTTTATGAAGCAATTCTTACCAGGTCGGGTGCGAAACTCAGGCAGGCTCATTCCAGTAATGAAAACATCACTGTTCGCGAACGATTCACCAGCGAGAATGCCGCAGTACTTTTCGTGGCAAATTATTATAACGAGGAACAAACCGGCAAAGTTACATACACACATCCGGATAACGGTGAAACTATCACCATACCATACCGTCAGAATGATGCATTGTGGCCCGCACTGTATAGTGTACTCACACCGGTTTGCATGCCAATCGCGGAAGGATTGACGCTTTTACACTCTACATCTGATATTCTGGGTATTGCAAATACTGATAATCAGGTAGAAATTACGCTTTATGGTGATCGTGACCTGGCTGGTGAAATTGTGTTTGAAGGTCCGGGAGCTAAAACGATATACTTAGCCACCATGGATGGTGAAGAAGTGAACTTATTCCGTAACGAAAGCCGGGTTGTTATTAGTTATGCTCACAAGCACAGGAGCGAAATGAATCTTACCTTTAAATTGACCTAAATGAATATTCAAAATCCAATAGGGTTATCCATTCATTTTCTGGAAAACGGCTCAATTCAGCATATTGAAGTTGATCCTATACGGATAAGCCTTAAGGCTGCAACGCCATTTTCGAAAACAGGAGCAAATCTTTACCTGCGGAAAAGATCAAAGCCTGTTGAATTTAAAGCGCTTTTGGGACCGGAAAGCAACAGTATTTTCGGGATCCAGGAGAATGCTTTTTTTGCCAGAGGAAGCTGGGATGGCCTTGATTATACCTGTATGCTGCAGCTTTCGGAGAAAAGCCTGAGCTGGCAATGGAGTATTCAAATTATAAATACTTCATCGAATGCCGTAGAACTGGATTTGATTTACCTGCAGGATATTGGTTTAAAGCCAATTACAAGTGGACTGATCAACGAATACTATGTCAGCCAATACCTGGAGCGGCTGGTACTTGAAGATCAAAAATACGGTTCCGTGATTTGCTGCCGTCAGAATATGAAAGAATCAGTTGGGAATCCATGGCTGATGCTGGCATGCGAAAACACGGCCATATCCGGGAGTGTCGACGGCATGCAGTTTTACGGTAAGACCTATCGCGAAACGGGCATCCCCGAAGGGTTACTTTTGGAAACCATGGAAGGAAATTATGCTGGTGAATCATCGGTGCTTGCTCTGCAGGAAACGCCATTTACATTGTCAGCCGGGGATCAGCATACAAGTATTTTTGCAGGAACTTACTTACCCGATCACCCAAAAGCGACCTCAGTTATCGATTTGGATCAAGTACCCAGCCTGTTTCTTGAATTTACTGACAATCTGTCTTTTCCGGTCCAAAGTAAAATGCTTGCTCCGGTTAAAAACATATTCAATATTTCCTCTTTTCTACCGGCCGATGACCTGGGTGATGAGGAACTCGATCAGTTTTTCGGGAATGAACGTCGCCACAGCGAAGTGGAAAACGGCCGGCTTTTGTCCTTTTTCTGTGGGCCAAACGATCATGTGATGCTGCGCGAAAAAGAAATCCGGGTTGATCGTCCGCACGGGCATATTATGCAGGCCAGTGCAGGCTATGCCCCTGATGAAAATATCGTTTCCACCACTTCCTTTGCTTTTGGTGTTTTCAATTCGCATATCAGCCAAGGGAATACTAATTTTAACGTACTGCTTTCGGTATGCACCGACCAGTTTAATCTTACCAGGGAATCGGGACAAAGGATCTTCGTTGAACTGGAAGGCAGGCAGTACCTGCTTGGAGTTCCATCTGCGTTCGAGATCGGTTTAAATCATTGCCGCTGGATATACAAACATGGCGCTCATATTTTCCAGGTCCGTACCTGGACATCCAAATCAGCGCCCCGCATCAATATGGACTTCAGGGTTCTTCGCGGAAGTAATGTCAGCTTGCTGCTTACCCACGATTTTGATCAGCTGAATGGCTGGAAAATCACACCTGGAAACAATACAGGCGAGTTTTTTGCCAGGCCGAAGCTAGGGAGCATGATTCTTGGCAAGTTCCCCGGGGCACAATTCGGGATACGGATCAATAGTGTTCATCCTGATTACCAGGCCTGTGGAGAAGAATTGCTGTTTCCAGGGAATACTGACCAAGTAAGCGGTTCTCTATTTATACTGAAGGTCCCGGAAACTTCTGAATTCTCCATGAGCTTCATAGGCGAAGTATGCTCGCAAAACTCCCGGGATAGTATTAAGGACACGGATAAGCAATTTGCCACTGATTGCCAGGACGCGCAAACGCACTGGCAGGACCTGAGTTTGAACCTTTCGCTGCCGGGAGACCAGGAGGACGTTTCCGCAATCCGGGAAATCCTTCCCTGGTACGGAATGAATGCACTCACCCATTTTTTGACTCCATACGGATTGGAACAATTCAGCGGGGCGGCCTGGGGTACACGCGACGTTTCGCAGGGGCCTGTCGACCTGCTGCTTACCATGGAAAAATATGAGGAGGCCAAACAAGTATTGCTTACCATCTTCTCGAACCAGAACCCTGATGGCGGCTGGCCACAATGGTGGATGTTCGACAGCTATTCAAGCATACGGGCAGGAGACTCCCACGGAGATGTATTTTATTGGGTCATCATTGCACTAAGCGACTATATCAGGGTGACCGGCGACCTGGCAATCCTTGATGAAGTTCTGCCATTTTACCATGTAAACAGCGGCCTTGATTCCGGGAATAAACCTGTTAGCGAGCATGTCGACAGGCTTATAAACATGATTATAAATTCTTTTATTCCAGGCACTTCGCTGGTTCCCTTCGGTGGAGGTGACTGGAACGATTCGCTGCAACCGGTTAGCGAAGAACTGGCAAAAAAGTTGATTTCGAGCTGGACCGTTGAAATGAATTACCAGGCCTTTACACAATATCAAAAGGTCTATGAACTGACCGATATCTCAAAGGCAAAGAAACTAAAAGAGATCTGCGAAAAAATCAGGGCAGATTTCAACAAACACCTGGTAAAAGATGAAATTGTAGCTGGGTATGGCCTCCTTGAGAAGGATGACAGCATCAGCGTATTACTTCATCCAACTGACTCGAAAACCGGGATAAAGTACAGCATACTTCCGATGAACCGCGGCATTATCAGTGAAATATTTACGAAAGAGCAGGCTCTTTTCCACCAGGATATCATTGAAAAATACCTGAAAGGGCCTGACGGTGCGCGTTTAATGGACCGACCCCTGAAATACAAAGGAGGCATACAGGAGATTTTTCAGCGGGCCGAAAGCAGCACCTTCTTTGGACGTGAAATCGGACTGATGTATGTGCACGAACATATACGTTATGCCGAATCACAAGCCTGGATCGGCAATGCTGATGCCTTCATAAAAGCGCTGCGGCAGGCTATCCCGGTTGCTTACCGCGATATTGTGTCTTGTGGTGATATCAGGCAGGCAAATTGCTACTACAGCAGTTCGGATGTGACTTTTAAAAGCCGTTACGAAGCAGATGAACGTTATGATGAAATCAAAAACGGGAACCTGACCCTCAAAGGCGGTTGGCGCGTATACAGCAGTGGTCCTGGCATTTATGTGAGCATGATCGTTTCACGCCTGCTTGGTTTGCGGGTTGAATCTGGAAACATCATTATTGACCCCGTAATTCCTTATTCCATGGATGGCCTGTCTGCTTCAATAAATCTACTCGGCCGGCAGGTAACCTTCAACTATGCCGTTTCCAAAGGCACATTCAACCCCAAAACTATTTTGGTAAATGGGGAACAACTGATGTTTACAAACGAAGAAAATATATACCGCCCGGG
>JBAXXB010000012.1:0-33644 GCA_037128115.1 Bacteroidota bacterium | reverse complement strand
GATTTTTTATCGTAATACGCAGGCATCAGGGGTAATTCCCCAGATTTCAGTAATACTGGGGCCATGCGCAGGAGGTGCTGTGTATTCACCTGCACTCACCGATTTTGTTTTTGTGGTTGATAAAATATCCAAGATGTTCATCACCGGGCCTGAGGTTATTAAAACCGTACTAGGCGAAGAGATATCAATGGAAGAATTAGGCGGAGCGCGCGTTCAGGCCGAGATTACCGGTAACGTTCATTTCTTTGCCGAAAGCGAACTGGAATGCTTCGAACAGATAAAAAAACTTTGCAGCTTCATCCCCTGGAATAACCTGAAGAAAGCGGATCCATTCCCTAAAAAACCACCCCGTGTCCGTCAATACAGCCTCGATAAAGTTTTTCCTACCAACCCAAGGCAGCCGTATGATGTAAAAGATGTGATACGCGGTATTTGTGATGATTCCGACTTCCTGGAAGTGATGGATCTTTTTGCCCAGAATATTGTGATCGGCTTTGCCCGCATGAATGGATTTACTGTTGGCTTTGTAGCCAATCAGCCATTGGTACTCGCAGGCGTTCTCGACGTGGATTCCAGTGACAAGGCAGCCCGTTTTATCCGCTATTGCGACGCCTTCAGTATTCCGCTGGTCACCTTAGTCGATTTACCAGGGTATTTGCCAGGAGTTGACCAGGAACATGCCGGTGTTATCCGCCATGGCGCAAAGGTGCTTTATGCCTACAGCGAAGCTACTGTCCCAAAAATCACAGTCATCACCCGTAAAGCTTACGGAGGAGGCTATATAGCCATGTGTTCGAGCCATTTGCGCGCCGACTTTGTTTTTGCCTGGCCTACGGCTGAAATTGCAGTCATGGGACCCGAAGGAGCCGCAAATATTATTTTCAGGAACGAAATTAAAGATGCTGAAAATCCGGATGAGATGCGCAAACTCAAGATCAAAGAATACAAGGAAAAGTTTGCAAATCCTTTTGTAGCTGCTGCTTACGGATATGTCGATGCCGTTATCAGTCCTGAAGAGACACGCGATATGGTTATTCATGCCCTTGCCATTTCAGCCGACAAAAAAGTGGATGTGCCTATGAAGAAACATGGAATTCCTCCCTTCTAATTCACCAGGAAGTGTAATCATTTCCTGATGATTTTAGTACAAATGATCTGGCCGGGTATTTCAAAATTGAGATACCCCGATTGCACTACTGCATTTTTCAATAGTTGTTACAACTTATAAAATTGATTATGCCCACAAGTGAAAAATCCAAGAGTCTGAATTTAAAAGACATAAAACCGGAAGAAACAGCCGAAAATATCGACTCTGAAATATTTCAGACATTGATGATTGAGGATGTAAAATACAAAACCAGGCTGACCAAGAAGTTTCTTGACAGGAAACCTTATGCTCCGGTCGATCCCAAAAAAGTGCTTTCCTTTATCCCGGGAACCATCAAGAAGATTTACACTTCCAAAGGAAAGAAAGTAAAAGCGGGTGACAAACTCATTGACCTGGAAGCCATGAAAATGTTGAACTCCATTTTTGCAGACGAAAATGGTTCAATCGCTGAAATATACGTTAAAGAAGGGGAAATGGTTCCCAAGGGCCATATCCTGATACTCTACAAATAAACCGGGATTAAGGTTTTTGTTCTATCAAAGAGGCAAACTCCGTATTGGAAAGTGCAATAAATTCGTTGATTTCGCTTTTCCCTTCTCCTGAATGTGATGAAGTAGTAAAAATGGGAGGAAGTTCCTCCCATTTTTCAAGAAGGATTTTCTTGTATTCGTCTACGTTGCGTCGCACCGCGTTGCGCGAAATCTTGTCAGCTTTGGTAAACACCAGGCAAAAAGGCAGTTCCTGTTCTCCCATCCAGTTAATTAATTCAAGGTCGCTGTTCTGCGGCTCATGCCTGGTATCGACTAAGATAAAGGTGTAAACTAGTGACTGACGTTGCAGGAGATATTCACGAATAATCTTTTCCCAGTTACGTCGCGATTTTTTAGAGACTTTGGCATAACCATAACCAGGCAGATCAACTAGGTACCATGTATCGTCATCCACCATGTAATAATTCAGCAGTTGGGTTTTACCAGGTGTTGCCGAGGTACGGGCCAGGTTTTTAACCCCCGTTATCATATTAATGAGTGAGGACTTCCCTACATTCGACCTGCCAAAAAATGCATATTCAGGCAATCGTGCTTGCGGGCAGCCTGTAATATCGGCGGCACTTATCATAAAAGCGGCCCTGCGATTATTCATAGTATCAGTTAGTTAAATTTTACGCCCGAAGGGGGAGCGGTCCATTTGAAAGGTTCGGGGTTCCTTGTTCCGGGGTGTGCCGGATATTGGAATGTAAAACACCCGAAAACAAAAAATGTCAGCAGATTTTCTTCTTGTCCTGCTATAAATACCGGATTCTTCCCGGTTTAGGATGGCACGGATAAATGCCTGTCTTTCTTAAAATCATAGACATCATCAAGCGTAACCAGTATGCCCGATTCTTCCACTTCTCCAAATCCGGGATTCAGTGAAGTACCAAAGAAAAGCATGGTTTCCGACAAATTCATATAAGCGTTTACCAGGGGGGGGATATTCTCATTTCTCAGCCTGACCTGCTGCACCAATATCTTATAATCTTTATCGTACGAGCCTCCATTGAACTGGGCCGACAGAAAGTCTTCAGGTGTTTCAATCCTGAGCGATTCGTATGGATAAACCAGTTTGTTCTTATCGCCGAAATATTTCTGCAGGAAGTACAGTATCAGATCCCGAGCAACAATATTATACCGGGGGTACATGGTAATTTTCCCGAAATAATATTTCACATCCGGGTTTTGCATCAGGATTGCGCCCAGGCCATTCCAGACATTATCGAGCGCATACATGCCTCTGCGAAGGTTCACGGTGGGCTGATAATTAGGCTGTACAAATGAACGTCCAAGTTCGATAGTATGGGGAAGGTATTCTTCGATAAACCGGTCCGAAAGCTGAAATAGCTCGCTGGTAGGGGTATTTATCCGGCCATCGGCATGCCGAGTAAGAGTCTTACCATGAATAAACCTGTATCCTCCTATTATTTCTTTTCCCCGGGGATCCCAAACCAATAGCTGAGAAAACGGGTTTCCCTCATCCAAATCAAACTCATCAAGGTCGCAGGCCAGGCCTGTGCCTCCCCCAGCATCGCGAAAAGTGATTTCGCGTAAACGTCCTATTTCCCGCGTGACATTGGGTGAATTTTTATGGTTCACAATATAAATCTCATTTCCCCCACTATTTGTGGATTTTACAAATCTTTCGGGAGTGAGTTCTCTATCAAGTACACTCTTGTCGACGGCGTCAATAATCTCCTGCATCGAATTCATATTGTTTATTCAGCTAAAAATGTGCTGTTCATATTCACTTTTAACTTATACACATGACTTTTCAGTAATTGTGCCCAAGTCAAATCGGTTTTCTTTTTATCAAAGATAGTATAAGAAATCGGTTTCCCAAAAGTAATCTCAATTTCTTTGTCATGCTGTTTATACATTTCATCCACCAGGTACAGCATCTCAATGTTCGCTTTCAGCCCCAGGGAAGTACGCAGCCGTGCCAGGTTATAGAACCAGTCGGAATTCCTGCCACTTATATAGCAAGGAATAACATCCCTTTTGTGGGCTCTTGCTTTGGAGATAAAGCTCTTTTTCCACTCCAGGTCACAAATTTCACCCTTCCGTTTCCTTGAGCATAAACCTGCAGGGAAATACAATAATGCCTTGTCCGAAGCGAATGTATCCTCAATTATACGGGCATTGCCGGTATTTGATCCATGCTTGTTAATTGGTATAAAAAGTTCTTTCAGGTTAGGAATATTCATGAGCAAGTCATTTACCGGAAAAACAATATCCTTCCTGACCTTCCCGGCAACCCACATCAGGGCCATGCCATCCAGGCCTCCAAGGGGGTGATTTGAGGCTATAATCCATCGCCCTTTGGGTGGAATATTCTCCAGGCCCCTATATTTGATCTCAACACCAAATCCTTTAAAGGCAGCCTCCAGGAAATCCAGTCCGAATTGAGCCCTGTTATTCGCCACTATAGCATTCAGTTCATCCTGGTGTACCACTTTTTTAAGGTATTTCAACAGGAATCGCGGAAGCAATTTATAGAGCCCCGGGTTCTTACTTACAATCACACGGTCAAGATCCAGGAAATTTTCGTTTTTCGGATTGGCAACAGACTGATCTTCCATATTATGAAAAAACTGCGGGCAATATATCATCATACTGCATTCTGCAAAAATAATGAATTTCAGGAACAGATTTTAATTACTTCTATCCAGGATTTATGAAGTTTTGAATACCAAATTATGTCCCAATGCGCTGCTATTATTGCAAAACATTTTAACTATCTAATGATATCAGTTAGTTCAAGCTAATTTTTTAATGAAACCCTTTATTTATAGGTAGTCTGTGTATTGTTAATAAAAAAATGTGGTAAGAAGTGGTTAAAAGTGGGAAATCAACAGTAAATTTACAGCAAATTAAAAGGTGCCAATGATACCCTTACAAGGTGAACATATCTGCCGGGTTGATGCAAAAGGAAGATTCATGCTTCCTGTTGCATTGAAGAACCAGGTCAGTACGTTGCTGAGTGAAGGGTTCGTTGTAAAACGAAGCATATTCAGCCCTTGTCTTGAGCTATATCCAAGGTCCAACTGGGATGAGTTGTACCTCAGGATTATGAGCAAGATGAACCGCTTCAACAAAAAGCACAATGATTTTATCAGGGCTTACAATGCCGGCTTAAAGGAGCTTGAAATTGACGGCACCGGCAGGATACTGATACCCAAGGACCTGGCAGTGTTTGCCGAAATTACCGGCGACATTGTTGTCACTGCCAAAATGGACTGTATTGAAATATGGGATAAAGCGAGGTATGATACTGTGGTGAGCGAAACCCAGACCAACTTCCCTGACTTAGCCGAGGAAATCTTAGGAAATATTAACCTCAACGAATGAAACCCGGATGTATCATCAACCCGCATTATTGCACGAATGTATTGAAGGCCTCAGCATCAATCCGTCAGGGATTTATGCTGATGTTACTTTCGGTGGCGGAGGGCATTCGAGAAGTATATTGGAACAACTTAATGCTGACGGGCGCTTACTAGCTTTTGACCAGGATGAAGACGCCCTTCAGAATGCACTCGACGACGAACGTTTTACGCTGGTAAACGAAAATTTTCGTTACTTAAAAAACTTCCTGCGGCTTCACCAGGCCCTTCCTTTGGATGGGATATTGGCGGACCTGGGTATTTCGTCGCACCAGATCGACACACCGGGGCGTGGTTTTGCCACCCGTTTCGAAGGTCCGCTCGATATGCGTATGGCCCGCAAACATGGCAATACAGCAGCGCATATGGTCAATACCTATCCTGAAGAAAAACTCCGTACCATATTCCAATTGTACGGGGAAATTTCGAATGCCCGTTTGCTGGCAGCTAAAATTGTCGAAGCCCGCACAACCCCAATTACCACAACATACGAGCTAAAAGAAGCCATAAAATCCTGTATGCCTTCTAATTATGAAAACAAATACCTGGCCCAGGTATTTCAGGCTATACGTATTGAGATCAATGATGAAATGGGGGCATTACAGGCCATGCTGAAACAAAGTGCTGATGTATTAAAACCCGGTGGAAGGCTGGTAGTCATTTCGTATCACTCACTCGAAGACAGGCTCGTAAAGAACTATATGAAGACCGGAAACTTCGAAGGTGTGCAGGAAAAGGATTTTTATGGTAACGTAATCGCCCCGATGAAGCCTGTGACCCGGAAGCCAGTCACCCCGGCAGCAGAAGAATTGGGTACAAATCCACGCTCACGGAGTGCGAAAATGCGCATTGCTCAGAAAATATAATATGGCCGAAATCCGCAACACAATAAATACCGCCGCCCCGAAAACAGCAGCTGAGCCAGCACCGGCCCAAAAGCCCAGGGGTAAAAAAAAATCCGGTGGCGGAAATGTAAAGAGCATACTGGAAGGATCATTCCTGCTGCGCGATAAGGTGATCGGGCTGCTGCCCTTCCTTATCTTCCTTACGGGAATAGGTTTACTCTACATTTTTAATTCAAATTATGCCAACCGCACCATAATCAGCATAAGTAAAACAAAAAAACAGATTGAAGAACAACGCTTTGAATATATAAACACCAAATCGAAGCTGATGCAGACTACCAGGCAAACCGGGATCGCAAAACGACTGCAAAACAGCGGGTTAAAGGAATCGAAAGTTCCGCCCCGTAAAATCCTGGTTGAAGAAACAAACCAATAACCGAAGATAATTGCACTAATGGACTCAAGGAAATCGATACTTACGCGGGTGTACCTGGTATATGGCTTTATGTTTGTCATAGGTCTCGCTATTATCGCTAAAATCCTTTATATCCAATTAGTTGAAGGTGATAAGCTGAAAGAAAAAGCAAAAAAACTCTCCCTGGGTTTTTCGAATATAGAACCAAACCGGGGCAATATTTTTGACATAAATGGCGAAATACTGGCAACCTCAGTTCCCATGTTCGAAATCCACATGGACCTGGATTCGTTGCTGACACCTGATTCAACATTTAATAAATATGCCGATTCCCTGGCAATCAGCCTTTCCTCCTATTTTAAAGACAAATCGAGGAAAGAGTACCTTGACTTATTATTGCAGGAGCGCAAAACCAATAACCGCTACCTCTTAATTAAACGCAAAGTCAATTTCGACCAGTTAAAAACCCTGAGGACATTCCCAATTCTTAAATTAGGCAGAAACCACAGCTGCCTGATCACTGTAGTCCAGGATAAGAGAGTCTATCCATTCGACCACCTTGGTTACCGTACCTTAGGTTGGTTTAAGGAAGAAAGCCCGAATAATGTAGGTATCGAAGGTGCTTTTAATACCGAGTTAAAGGGGATGGCCGGGAAAATCCTAACCCAGCGCATTCCCGGTGGTTACTCCCGCCCAGTGGATATCAGCAACAAGATAGAGCCTGTAAACGGGGTTGATATATATACAACTATTGATATCAACATCCAGGATGTTGCCGAAGAAGCCCTGCTGAAGCAACTCGAAATTAACCAGGCAGACCACGGTTGCGCCATACTGATGGAAGTTAAAACCGGGGAGGTCAGGGCTATTGCCAACCTGGGACGCACCAAGGATGGCACTTATGAAGAACTATATAATTACGCCATAGGCGAAAGCACCGAGCCGGGATCGACCTTCAAACTATTTTCACTCCTGGCAGCCTTCGAAGATGGGAAAGTAAAACTGACTGATATTGTTGATGTCAGCGGGGGTACTACCCAATTTGGCAATCGTACTATGAGAGATTCGCATATGGGCGGAGGGGTAATGACGGTACAGCAGGCTTTCGAGAAATCGTCGAACGTGGGAATATCAAAAGTTATTTACAAAGCCTATGCTTCCAACCCTCAAGCCTTTGTCGACAGGCTGCATAGTTTCAGTGTGAATAAGAAACTGGGTCTCGAAATAAAAGGGGAAGGCCGGCCCCAAATCCTTGGCACCAAGGATGGCCTCTGGTCAAATTCGTCATTGCCCTGGATGTCGATAGGCTATGAAGTTGCCCTTACCCCCTTGCAAATCCTGACTTTTTACAGCGCTGTAGCCAATGATGGCGTAATGGTAAAGCCTCATTTTGTCAAAGAAATACGCAAAGCTGGTCAGCCAGTTCAGGCCTTTGCAACCCAGGTGATTAATCCAAAAATCGCTTCAAAACAATCCATTGCCATGGCCAAGACCATGCTCGAAGCCGTTGTGGATCATGGAACAGGTGTATCGCTAAAAAACCCTATCTATAAAGTCGCAGGCAAAACAGGAACAGCCCAGGTGGCTCAAAATGGCGGCGGATATAATAAGACAAACTATAAAGGATCATTTGTAGGTTACTTTCCGGCCGATAATCCTAAATATTCCTGTATTGTGGTTATCAACAATCCAACACAGGGAGGGTATTATGGCGCAGCCATAGCTGCTCCAGTGTTCCGCGAGATAGCCGACCGGATTTACGCCACCGATCCTGATGTTGGAATGAACTGGATCGACACAACACATTCCATACGATCAAATCCTTTGTTTGCCGGCAATTCGGCTGATATCGCCTCTTTGAGTCAATGGCTGGGGTATGCCATGCCTGTTAAAAATGCAGGCGAATGGATTACACAAGTTTCGGACAGCACGGGTACAAGGTTCGCCTCAGTTGCTTATAGCAATCAGTCAGTTCCCAGCGTAATAGGCATGGGAGCCAGTGATGCCGTATTCCGGCTCGAGAAGCTCGGGATAAAAGTTCAGCTTAACGGCGTAGGACTTGTAAAACAACAATCCTTGCCGGCCGGGAGTAAAATTGCACCCGGTATTCCCATACTACTTAGCCTGGGTTTGAAAAACTAATAAAATATATAAAGACATAAATAAACGCATTCATGAAAGCCCTGGCTGATTTACTAATCAACGTAAAAGTTACGCAAATAAAAGGTTCTACTGGTATCCATATCAGCGGCATAACCTATGATTCGCGCGACGTGAAGGCAGGCAGTCTGTATTTTGCGGTAAAAGGCACCAGGGTCGACGGCCACAGTTTCATTGAACAGGTAATTAAAAATGGCGCTACGGCAATCGTTTGTGAAGTTCTCCCTTCAACTACTGTGGAATCTGTTACTTACATCCAGGTCCTTAACAGCAGTTTCGCCTCAGGAGTTATTGCCTCGAACTGGTTCGGCAATCCTTCGGCAAAACTTAAGCTAGTCGGAATTACAGGCACCAACGGCAAAACGACCACAGTCACCTTGCTTTTTAATCTTTTCAGGGAACTGGGATACCATACCGGCTTATTGTCGACGATACTGAACCGTGTGGATGACGAAATAATCCCTTCGACACATACAACCCCGGATGCCATTCACCTGAACCAGTTACTTGACCATATGGTGAGCAAAGGGTGCAGCTATTGTTTTATGGAAGTAAGCTCACATGCAGTGGTTCAGAACCGGATTGCCGGCCTCGTGTTTGCGGGAGGAGTCTTCTCCAATATTACGCATGATCATCTCGATTTCCATAAAACCTTCGAAGAATACCTGAAAGCCAAGAAACATTTCTTTGATGAACTTCCGGCCAATGCTTTTGCCCTGACCAATGTCGACGACCGCAATGGCCTGGTCATGCTGCAGAATACGAAAGCATCGCGTCACACCTACAGCCTGCAGAAAATGGCTGATTTTAAAGGACGTATCATTGAAGCACCGCTCGATGGCTTGCATCTCGACATTGATGGCAACGAATTATGGTGCCGCCTGGTAGGCAGGTTTAACGCATACAACCTCCTGGCCGTATATGCTGCCAGTGTACTTCTTGGGCAAGACCCGCTGGAAGTTCTGACGATACTAAGCAAACTTGAGAGTGTGGAAGGCCGTTTCGACTACATCAAATCACCGCAGGGGACAATCGGCATAGTTGATTATGCGCACACTCCCGATGCTTTGCAAAATGTGCTTGAAACAATCAACCAACTGCGTACCGGAAATGAAATGCTTATAACCGTAGTTGGATGCGGAGGCGACAGGGATAAGACCAAGAGACCTTTGATGGCGAGCATTGCAGCCCGGCTGAGCGACAGGGTAATTCTAACTTCGGATAACCCAAGGAGTGAAGTCCCTGAACAAATTATATCGGAAATGCATGCCGGTGTGGAGAAGGAATACGCCCGAAATGTGCAGACCATTACCAACCGACATGACGCTATAAGAATAGCCTGTGCCATGTCGAGGGATAAGGACGTAATACTGGTTGCGGGAAAAGGACATGAGAAATACCAGGATATCGCCGGTGTGAAACACGCTTTCGATGATAAAGAGATTTTAAAAGAATTTCTACTCTAATTTGATTAATAACCTTTTATAAACGATAAACCAGGCCAGATGCTGTATTATCTTTTCACCTTTCTTGACAAAGTTTACAAGATACCCGGAGCCGGATTGTTTCAATTCATTTCGTTTCGCGCCGCCATGGCTACGATTTTTTCACTCTTTTTCGCCCTTATCTATGGCAAAAGGATCATCAATCATCTGCGCAAAAAGCAGATAGGAGAAACGGTACGTGAACTCGGCCTCGAAGGCCAGATGGCTAAAACAGGGACACCTACCATGGGCGGGCTTATTATACTGGGGGCTATTCTTATTCCTACACTTCTCTTTGCAAAAATCCTCAATACATATATACTGTTAATGCTTTTTGTGACGGTTTGGCTGGGACTAATCGGCTTCCTTGACGACTACATCAAAGTTTTTAAGAAGAACAAGGAAGGACTTGCAGGCAAATTCAAAATATTGGGGCAAGTGGTTGCTGGCCTGGTGATTGGATCTGTATTATATTTCCACCCCGGCATTGTCATTCGCGAACGTGTCCCTGAAAAGAAGACTGAAGTGAAAGCAGGACAGCAGCTTACTGCTTTTGAACAGGTGAGGGATCATAACAAGAAATTCAAGTTGAACCCGGTAAAATCAACCAAAACCACCATCCCCTTCCTGAAAAACAATGAATTTGATTATGCCATACTTCTGAAATGGGTAGGAGATGATTACAGGGACTATGCATGGCTTATCTTCATTCCCTTCGTTATACTGATCATAACTGCCATCTCAAACGGGGCTAACCTGACTGACGGCATGGACGGGCTGGCGACCGGGACATCGGCGGTAATTGCCATTACGCTGGGATTGCTGGCTTGGGTTAGCGGCAATATTGTTTTTGCCGACTATCTCAATATCATGTATATCCCAAATACCGGCGAACTGGTGGTTTTCATCAGTGCACTTGTAGGAGCTTGTGTCGGATTTCTCTGGTACAATTCATACCCGGCGCAGGTTTTTATGGGCGATACCGGCAGCCTGGCCCTGGGCGGCATAATTGCGGCCCTGGCGATCATGATACGCAAAGAATTGCTCATACCCGTTCTCTGCGGCATTTTTATAGCCGAAAACCTCTCGGTGGTCATACAGGTGTCCTACTTTAAATACACCAAGAGAAAAACGGGTGAAGGGAAACGGGTCTTCCTCATGGCGCCTCTGCATCATCACTATCAAAAGAAAGGATATCCTGAACCAAAAATCGTGATGAGATTCCTGATTATAGGAATCGCACTTGCACTGATTTCGATTATAACCTTAAAAATCAGGTAAAAGCTTAGACAATGACTGGGAAAATAGCCATACTGGGAGCCGGCGAAAGCGGAACAGGTGCAGCAGTGCTGGCTAAGAAAAAAGGATTCAGGGTTTGGGTATCCGATTCAGGTAAAATTACTGAAAAATACAAAAACGTTCTTTCTCATTTTGAAATAGCATTCGAAGAGGGTGGCCATACGGAGGAGCATATTCTGGGTTCCGATGAAGTAATCATCAGCCCTGGTATACCCCTGACAGTTCCCCTTGTAAGGAAAATCAAGGCAAAGCTGATACCGGTTATATCCGAAATTGAATTTGCAGCCAGGTATACGCAGGCAAAGAAAATATGTATTACCGGGGCGAATGGCAAAACCACCACTACCCTGCTCATTTACCACATGCTGAAAGATGCAGGTGTTAATGTCGGGCTTGCAGGAAATGTAGGAGAGAGTTTCGCCATGCAGGTCGCTACGCATGAATACGACTGGTATGTATTGGAAATCAGCTCATTTCAACTCGACAGCATGTTTGATTTTAAGGCTGAAATCGCCATCCTGACCAACATCACCCCCGATCACATGGATCGCTACGAATACAAATTTGAAAACTATACGGACTCCAAATTCCGGATCATCCGGAATCAAACCCGTGAAGATGCCTTCATATATTGCCTGGATGATGAAGTAAGTGCAGCTGAAGTGATAAAACGCAAGCCTGAGGCCCGGATTTATACAACAAGCTGTCAAGCAGGAAACACCCTTGCGAATGCCTATTGTTTTGAAAATAAAATACATATAAACGTCAATAATAACCCATTTACCATGACATTGGAAGAACTCGCCCTCCAGGGCAAACACAACGTGTACAATTCGATGGCAGCCTCTATAGCCGCAAAGCTGGTCGATATCCGCAAGGAGAACATCCGCCAGTCGCTTAGCGACTTTGAGAATGTGGAACACCGCCTCGAATTTGTGGCACGCATCCATGGTATTGATTTTATCAATGATTCCAAGGCTACCAATGTAAACAGCGCCTGGTATGCTCTCGAGACCGTCGAAACACCGATTATCTGGATTGCGGGCGGAATCGACAAAGGAAATGACTACCACAAACTGGAAGAACTGGTCAGAAATAAAGTGAAGGCTATTATATGCCTTGGAACCGACAACACGAAGATCATAGAGACATTTTCCGACAAAGTGGAAGCTATTTACGAAACACAGTCAGCCGAGCAAGCCGTTCTCACTGCTTATACTATTGGCAAAAAAGGTGATACTGTGCTTTTATCACCAGCTTGTGCCAGTTTCGACCTTTTTGAGAATTATGAAGAAAGAGGTAACAAATTCAAACAAGCCGTAAGAGATTTATAACAAAACTACGCTGTAATAATAGCAATCAATGGTTCAGATAGTTCCGAAAATACGCGGGGATAAAGTAATATGGGGTGTGGTTATCATACTCTCTGTATTCTCAGTCCTTGCCGTTTACAGCTCAACCACCACGCTTGCCTATCGCTTTAAGCAAGGCAATACTGAGTATTACCTGCTGAAGCACATAAGCATACTGATATTCGGGTTCATACTGATGTATGCGGCACACAAGATCAAGTATGTGTATTATGCCAAAATATCGATGCTGGCTATCATGGTAGCAGTACCCTTGTTGTTGTATACACTCTTTTTCGGCGAAGTACGGAATGAAGCTGCCCGCTGGACTACCCTGCCGGGAGTAAATATCATGTTTCAACCTTCAGACCTTGCCAAACTAGCACTCATCATGTTCGTTGCCCGTATGCTTGCCAAGAAACAGGATAATATCAAAGATCTAAGGAGTGCTTTCATACCTATATTGTTGCCGGTTCTAGTGGTCTGCGGACTAATTTTACCGGCTAACCTTTCGACGGCAGCCATCCTTTTCGTAACCTGCATCGTTCTGATGTTCATAGGAGGGGTAAAATTCAGGTACTTGCTTGCCCTGGCAGGCATAGGCTTTGCTACCCTGGCCCTGTTTATTGCGGTCCTGTTCGTTTCGCCTAAATCCAGCGGCCGTTTGGGAACCTGGCAAAACCGTATCGAGCACTTTGGAGGCGGGGGCAACAGCGATGAGAATTTCCAGGTCGAACAATCGAAAATAGCGATTGCCAACGGTGGTTTCGTTGGGAAATTCCCGGGTAACAGCATGCAGAAAAACTTCCTTCCCAATCCTTTCAACGATTTCATTTTTGCCATTATTATAGAAGAGTACGGCGTGGGAGGAGCTATTGTAATTATCCTCATGTACCTGATCCTGCTTTACCGCGGGATACGCATCGCCATAAAAGCGCCTGGGCACTTCGGGGCCTTGCTGGCCATTGGGGTAACCATAAGCCTTATCATCCAGGCTTTTGCCAATATGGCGGTGGCCGTTCACCTGGTGCCGGTAACAGGGCAGCCCCTGCCACTGGTAAGCATGGGAGGAACCAGTATCTGGTTCACCAGTATAGCTATAGGGATCATTTTAAGCGTGAGTAAAGAAATGGACGAAGCATCCGGAGCACCGGAAGATCAAACTGAATTGCAGCATGCCGAAAACTGATAACATACGGGTAATACTCAGCGGTGGCGGTACCGGCGGACACATATTTCCTGCCGTTGCAATAGCCAATGCCATCAAGGCTGCTGTACCGGGGGCTGTTATACAGTTTGTAGGTGCCAAAGGCCGTATGGAAATGGAGAAGGTCCCGGCTGCAGGCTATCCAATCGAAGGACTGTGGATCAGCGGCTTGCAACGCAGGCTTACTTTCGACAACCTCATGTTTCCTTTTAAAGTACTGTCAAGCCTGTACAAGGCCCGTAAAATCATCAAATCATTTAAACCTGATGTGGTGGCCGGAACAGGCGGCTATGCTTCAGGTCCGACTTTACGCATGGCTTCCTGGATGGGAATACCTACACTGATACAAGAACAGAATTCATTTCCAGGCATTACAAACAAGATGCTGGCTTCGAAGGCTGACAGGGTGTGCGTGGCTTATTCCGGAATGGAAAAATATTTCCCGGCATCTAAGCTTAGACTCACCGGCAACCCGGTACGGAATGATATAGAATTTAACAACAACCAGAGATCAGCAGCATTACAACATTTTAACCTTGAAACCGGCAAAACGACCTTGTTGGTAGTGGGCGGCAGCCTCGGGGCCAGGACTATTAACCAGAGTATTGAGGCGGGCTTAAGCCAAATTGCCTCCGCCGACATACAACTGATATGGCAAACCGGCAAATCCTATGCTGAAAAGGCCGCAACTGCTGTAGCAGAGTTCCAGGGAAAAGGCATCATAACTATGCCTTTCATCAAGGAAATGGACATGGCTTATGCTGCAGCCGATATGGTTGTTTCCCGTGCAGGAGCTATTGCTATTTCGGAGTTGTGCCTGGCCGGCAAACCAACCATACTGGTTCCTTCGCCAAACGTGGCTGAGGACCATCAAACAAAGAATGCGCTTGCACTGTCTTCGCGCGGGGCAGCGATGCTGGTAAAGGATTCGGAAGCGCAGGTCAAACTTATAGCCACAATTATTTCACTGGCTTCGGATGCTGGCCAAAGGAAAACATTAAGCACCAATATTACTGCCATGGCGATGCACAATTCGGCCGGGCTGATAGCGGAACAGATATTTGAACTGGCATTACGGACAAGAAATTAATTTTTAAATAAAACATGCTGTTGCGAATTAAAGAACATAGTATTTATTTCCTGGGAATAGGCGGGATAGGCATGAGTGCCCTCGCACGTTATTTTATTGCCAAAGGTTACCAGGTTCATGGATACGACCGCACGCCCACCCCGCTTACCGCCGAGCTCGAGAGTGAAGGCATGATCATACATTACCAGGAAAATATTCAAATGATACCGGCTGAGACAGGCTTAGTCGTTTACACCCCGGCTATTCCGGCAGGGAATTCCGAACTTCAGTACCTGTTACAAAGTGGGGTTCGCATGATGAAAAGGGCAGAAGTGCTGGGGATGCTATCGTCGGAATATAAGACCATTGCCTGTGCCGGGACCCATGGCAAAACTACCACCTCCACCCTTGTTTCGTACCTTATGGAGCAATCGCACGTCGGCTGCCAGGCTTTCCTGGGAGGGATTTCAAGGAATTTCAACAACAATATGCTGATCTCCGAAACTTCTCCATTCCTGGTGGCTGAAGCTGATGAATACGACAGGTCCTTTCTCAACCTGCATCCCTATATTGCTATAATTACGAGCATCGATTCCGACCACCTCGACATTTATAACAGCCATGCTGAAGTCATAGAAGCATTTTCGATGTTCACTGCCAATATTGTTCCCGAAGGATCCCTGATACTGAAAAAAGGCCTTGTTTTGCCCCTCGAACTGGCGGCAGGTTGCAAGGTTTATTCCTATTGCGTGGATGATGAAGCGGACTTTTATGCAACCAACCTTTCGCTTTCCAATGGTCTGTATCATTTTGATTTTAATTATCCAAACGGGAAAATCAACGACCTGGTGCTTGGAATCCCAGGCCTGTACAACGTAGAGAACGCCGTAGCCGGGATAGCGGCAGCCATGCTGGCTGGTGTAACACCGGATGAAATCAGCAAAGGGCTTGCTACTTTTAAGGGAGTTAAACGCAGGTTCGATATACGGATAAACGAACCCGGTATCGTTTATATTGATGATTATGCTCACCATCCCGAAGAAATAAAGGCCTGCATCCGCTCGGCCAGGGCTATGTTCCCCGGCCGAAAACTCACCGGCATCTTTCAACCCCATTTGTACAGCCGTACCCGTGATTTCGCAACTGAATTTGCCAAAAGCCTTTCGCTGCTCGACGAAGTGCTGCTGCTGCCTATCTATCCTGCCCGCGAACAGCCTATCCCCGGCATTGATTCGGAGGTGCTGCTATCGCTTATTGCCCAATCCAACAAACACCTGCTCCAGAAATCCGACCTTCCCGGCTTTTTAGAAGACAGGCATACTGAAGTCCTGTTAACAATGGGAGCCGGTGATATCGACACCCTGGTGGATCCTATTGAAGATTTATTAAGGCTTACTAAAAACAAGTAACATGAAGTTATTGGTAAAAATATTGCTCCTCACTTTATGGATTGCTATAGCAGCAGGCGTTATAGTCATGATGGGGTTTGCCAATGAAACTCATGGAGTGAAACTATGCAAGGGCCTGAATTGCAGCATCGAATACAAAGGAGGCCAACCCCTGGTAAGTGCTGACGAACTTATTGCTGACATAAACACAAAGTTTGGCAAACAACAAGCAAAGGCTATAAGCGAAGTTAATATCGCCGGCATTACCTCTTTTGTACAGCATAATCCTTACCTCGAAAATACGGACGTAACGATGAGCATAGAGGGGGAAATACGAATAAAGGCTGTTCAGTGCATACCTGTGATACGTTACTTCACGCCAGGAGGCCAACAGCATTATATTGACAGGAACGGCCGTATTATGCCGGTAAGAATTTCATACCCTTATAAAGCGCTTATTGCCACAGGCCAGATTGAAAGCCCGATGAACGACGGGCAGAATATTTTTTCGGTTCCTGATTCCAACCAGGTGCTGCGCGGTCAATTGAAGAGCCTATATGACCTCTACAAACTTTCCGGTATCATCATTGCCGACAGCACCCTGAATGCGCTTATCGAACAGGTATACATAAATACTGACGGAAAGATTCAACTGGTAACCAAAGTCGGATCACACATCGTAATGCTCGGAGATACCACCGATGCTGCCGAAAAACTCGAAAACCTGAAATACTTTTACAAATTTGGACTGGTAAAAACGGGCTGGAACAAATATGGAAAAGTAAATCTTGAATATAAAAATCAAATAGTGTGCACGAAATAAATTTAAAATTATGCAATCTGAAATCGTAGTCGGCTTAGATATTGGAACAACCAAAATTGCTGCTATAGCGGGATGCCGCAATGAATTCGGCAAAATTGAAGTCCTGGGTTATGGACATACTGAATCCATCGGTGTGCGCCGCGGTGTAATCACCAATATCGAAAATACTGTTAATTCCATTCAAACGGCCATTAGGGAAGCACAGGCAAACTCCAAAGTTACCATTCGCACTGTAAATGTAGGCATTGCCGGGCAACATATCCGAAGCATACAGCACAGGGCCAGCACCATACGGCATAATCCGGAAATTGAAATAAGCCAGGAGGACATAGACCAGTTTACCTCCAGCATTTACAATATCGCTATGAACCCCGGTGAAAAGATAATTGACGTTCTGCCGCAGGAGTTTACTATCGACGGCGAGTCAGGGGTAAAGGATCCGAAAGGCATGCTTGGACACCAGATGGGAGCCAGCTTTCATATTGTAACGGCGCAAACTTCAGCCGCCCAGAACATCATGAAATGCATCGAAAAATCCGGGTACAATCTCCAGCATATGATTTTGCAGCCACTTGCGTCGGCAGAGGCAGTGCTGAATAACGATGAGAAGGAAGCCGGTGTTGTACTGGTCGACATAGGAGGCGGAACAACGGATGTTGCCATCTTCCTCGACGGAATCATCAGGCATACCGCGGTTATCCCTTTCGGAGGCGAGATTATTACCGAGGATATCAAAGCAGGCTGCAGCATCATTAAAAAACATGCCGAAGACCTGAAGGTAAAATTCGGCTCCGCCCTCGCAAGCGAAAACAAGGCCGAGGAAGTTGTCGCTATACCAGGTCTCAGGGGCCGTGCACCTAAAGAAATCACCCTGAAGAACCTGGCAAAGATCATACAGGCCCGCATGGAAGAGATCATCGAAGCGGTGTACCAGGAAATCAAAAGTACCGGGCTCGAGAAAAGGCTTATAGCCGGGATCGTGCTAACGGGTGGAGGCGCCAAGCTCAAACATATTGAGCAACTCACTCAGTTCATTACCGGTATGGATACCCGCATTGGCTACCCGAATGAACACCTGGCCGGCAATTCGGTGGAGGATATCACCAGCCCTATGTATTCAACCGGAATCGGACTGGTATTACTTGGAATGCAACGCACCGATCTTTCCAGCATCACAAATGGGGGTAGCAGCCCGGAAACATCCATAGAACCGGAAAAAATAACCACTCCAAAGCATAACAAGGTATCGGATTGGTTCGACCGGTTCTTCAGGGATGGAATAAGTTAATAATTAACAATGAAATTGTTAGTAAAATTCCGGCAAACAAAAAGCAACCAAATTATTTAACGTTTAATTTTAGGGGGAGAAAAATGACTGATATGCTTAAATTCGACCAGCCTGATGAACAGGCTCCAATCATAAAAGTAATAGGCGTAGGTGGCGGGGGCAGCAATGCCGTTGCCTATATGCATAAGCAAGGGATTAAGGGTGTAGATTTCTATATCTGTAATACTGATGCCCAATCACTTAACAAATGTGATGTACCGAATAAAATCAGGCTTGGCAACACTGGTTTGGGTGCCGGCGCCAACCCTTCGGTGGGACGCGACGCGGCTATACAGATAGCTGACGAAATCAGGGAACTGATTTCGCACAACACTTCGATGTTGTTTATTACTGCAGGTATGGGCGGTGGAACCGGAACCGGTGCCGCTCCCATCATTGCGCAGATAGCCCGCGAACTGGGTATACTCACCGTGGGTATTATCACTAAGCCTTTCGGATTCGAAGGCCGCAAGCGTGAAATCCAGGCGGAAGCCGGAATTGAAGAACTGAAAAAATATGTAGATACCACCCTGGTGATCTGTAACGATAAGTTGCTCGACATGCAAGGCGATATGAAGCTGAGCCAGGCTTTTGGCAAAGCCGATAACGTGCTTACCATCGCCGCCAAGGGCATTGCCGAAATTATCACGGTAACGGGCCGTATCAATGTCGACTTCGAAGATGTGAAAACGGTGATGCAGGGAAGCGGGAAAGCCATCATGGGCGCCGGTATTGCCAGCGGACCCGATCGCGCGGTGAAAGCCGTCGAAATGGCTTTAAACTCACCCTTGCTCGACGATACCGATATAAAAGGGGCCGCAAATGTTCTACTTTATATCACCTCGGGCACAAACGAAATTTCGCTCGAAGAACTCAATGATATTACCGGCTACATCACTTCACGCACAGGCGAGGATGCCAACGTGATATGGGGCGACGGGGTAGACGACAAACTGGACGATGAAATATCCATTACCCTGATAGCCACCGGATTCAGCAAACCTGTCGTGACCAAGCATCATCTCAATGAAGTTCAGAACACATATTTTTCGCCTCCTGCATTAAAAGTGGAACCCATCACCGAAGTACGCCTGGTGGAACAGCCGGTACCGGTAAAAAATGTGGAGGAGCCTGTTCGTATCATGCCTGATGTTACACCCGTTTTCCCGAAGTTGCTCTTCACCGACAGCGAACCGGAACGCAAAGAGCAGTTTACCGAAAAGAGCATGCATACCCAGGAGCCTGTCGAAATAAAATCCTACTTTAACCAGGAACCGGAATTTGAAATTGTAGCCCCTGTAATAAGGCCCGAAGCCAAAACACCGGTCTTTGTTCAAAGCCCTGTTGTAAATCGCAGCGTAGAACAGGAAGATAAGCGCCAGGACAGGGTGAGCAAACTTAAAGACATGAGCTACAAGCCCATGAGTTCATCCAGCATGGAAGAGCTGGAACGCATACCGGCATACCAGCGCCGCAATATTGACCTTCCTGAAGCCAACCTGCAGAATGCCAGCAATATTTCGCGTCTCAGCCTGAATACTGATGTGAACAACAAGACCGGCCTTAGAGAAAACAACTCGTTCCTCCACGATAACGTTGACTAAAACTAAACTGTAATGGAACTTGAAATTCTTATAAACGAAGATATAAAGCAGGCCATGATCAACAAGGACAAGGATAAACTTGAAGCCTTGCGATCGATAAAAGCCGCTTTATTGCTCGAAAAAACCGGCAAAGACGTCACAGGCGGCATAATACCTGAAACCGTAGAGCTAAAGATGTTGCAACGCCTGGTAAAACAGCGCCGCGAAAGTGCCGAGATATACAGTAACCAGGGACGACCGGATCTTGCTGAACCAGAGCTCTTCCAGGCCTCGATTATTGAGAAATACCTTCCTGTACAAATGAGTGAGGAAGAACTGACGGCCATTGTTCAGAAAGTAGTTACTGAAACCGGCGCCACTAGTATCAAGGACCTGGGAAAAGTAATGGGTATCGCCAGCAAACTTGTTGCCGGCAAAGCCGACAATAAGATGATCTCTGAAATAATCAGGAAATTACTTCCCTAAACTTGTATTCTCCTTTTGCCACTAAGAACCCTGGACTCCCCTTCAGGGTTTTTTTTGGATTATTGCAGGATACGCCTGCCCTGCAGGTCAGTCCGGAAAAATGGGAGAGATTGGTTCGAACTAAATTAACAAATCGTTATACTGCATGGTATAATCAGCCTCCCCCGAAATCAGAGAATTAACTGAAAGACGAGAGGCACTATTTGTTCATCAATAACCATCATATGAATGATTCAAAAACTCATAATATATAGTATTTAAAACCCAGTAACAATCGATTCAGGATATGCTTTCATGTTAAATTCAGAAGAAGCATCCGAATCGGATGAATCGCTCTGTGGTCGTATAACCATTAAATATGCAACATGATATACTAAATATTTTTGCTTTGCAGTGAACAATTTTGCAAATCCTATCGTAATTTTGGTATAGAATTAGAAAAATAGAATTCAGAACAGGATAACAGCTCCATCTACTATTGATACTAAGTATAAACCAGGTCTACTATTATCGAAATTTACACAACTCAGGGAAGTTCAAAACCATTGGTATAAAGCATAAACTTCATTTCAAACCAGGGTAACAAAACTTTAAACAATTCGGTTTTCATGCCAGGCAATGGCCATAAATCACAAAACAAGGGTAACAAAACGCCAAACACTCCCGATTTAACGCAAAACATTGGCCACAAAACGTCAAACATTGGCCCTAAAATGCTAAACATTGGCCCTAAAATGCAAAACATTGGTCCCAAAACGTAAAACATTGGCCTCAAAACGTAAAACATTGGCTATAAAACGCAAAACATTGGCTTCCAAACGCAAAACATTGGCAACAAAACGCAAAACATTGGCAACAAAATGCTAAACATTGGCAATAAAAATCGAACTCTTTTAACCTTTAAACCCTGAAACGCTGAAACGCTGAAACCCTGAAACTCTTGAACTCTTTGAACCTTTGAACCCTTTGAACTCTTTGAACTCTGAAACTCTTGAACTCTTTGAACCTTTGAACTCTTTGAACTCTCCGAACTCTTCGAACTCTCCGAACTCTTCGAACTCTTCGAACTCTTTAAACCTTTGAACTCTTCAAACCCTTGAACTCTTCAAACCCTTGAACTCTTCAAACTCTTCAAACCCTTGAACTCTTCGAACCCTTGAACTCTTCGAACTCTTTGAACCCTTGAACCCTTGAACTCTTCGAACTCTTCTAACCCTCAATCCAAGTCTAACCCCAAAAACCTCTCATCATGACTGAACGGGAAATTGCTTTCTTACAGTCGCTCGACAAAGTGGTTGACTCTTGCACCAAAAAGAGCGATGATTTTAAAATCCTTCCTACGTTTAACGAAAACGTACTCGTACTCGATGGCCTTGCCAAAAGTATGCACCACAAAATCCAGGATCTCGAACTCAACGATCATGATTACAGCAAGGTGAAAAACCTTTCGAAATTCAAGATGATCGCCGAAACACTCTCGCATGCAGCCCTCATACTGGCCTATGCCGGTGTAAACCGCTCCTTTGTGGTGCCCAATGCGGCTAAGGTTACAACAACCTCCCTGTCGCGGCTACGCGAAAACGCCTTAGCCGATGTTTGCCGAGCTGTCTTAAATATATGCATTCAAATGGAAGCCGAACTTTCCCCATTTGGCCTCACTAAAGAGGGCACAACTACCCTCGAAGGCTATATTACCGATTTTGAAGTTAAACTGATAGGCTCACCCGAATACAACGCCAGTAATAATTCGATTAAAGCAAGCTTTAAATCGGATTACGACCAGGCCGAGGATATACTAACCAACACCCTTGATCCCCTGGCCGAACTCCTTAAAAAAACCAATCCTAACGCCTACTCCGAATACTGGCAGATGCGAAAAATTGTTCTGCCGGGCAGCCGCACTATGGCGTTGAAAGGCAGGACCGTAAATGCCGCTACCGGCGATGCTGTGCAGGGAGCCACAATTACCCTGGTTAAAACGGATACCGGCGAAACAAATAAAAAAGCAGGCGGTTCGGAACTGGACAAAGGCGTGAAACGCAGCACCGAAAAGGGCGGATTCCAGTTTCAAACCTTAGCCTCCGGCACCTATACCCTTACCGCTGCCAAGGCAGGCTATACCTGCCAACCCATGACGGTATACGTGAACGACGGCGAAATGACAGCAGTGGAGATCCGGATGGTGAAATTATAAAAGTGATAAATTCTTCTTCAGGACGGGATTGCAAATCCTGCCCTGAAGGACAGAACTTACAACAACTAACTTATCATGAAATTCTAACCAAAAAAAACATGAAAAAAGCCTTTATTATTCTTGCTATCACAGGAATATTTGTTTCCTGCAAACAGCCATACCCCGAAACCGCTAAGGCCACAAAAGCCCCGGTTGACTCCCTGATTGCAAACTGGCAAAACAAATGGAACAGCAATGACTCCGCAGGGGTGTGCGGTATGTTTGCTCCGGATGTTGTAGTTATTGATGATGAACTTGTAATAATGAATACCAAAGAACTGGCCGGAAAATGGGTGGCTCCGAATATTCACCTGGTAAAAAATATGGTTACCGCCAAATTACAAGAGTGGTCAACAAGCGAAAGGGCCGGTTATACAGGAAAATACGAATTGGATATTCTGATGAAAGGTGCCGTTGTAGCACATCCACACGGAGTATTTACCGTGAACTGGATGAAAACCGGACAGGGAGACTGGAAAATAACGACAGCCAATATTAATTCATTTATGGCTAAGCACTAAGCGGAATATCTTTTCATTACTGTAACCTCACGGGCAATGGGCGGGGTTTGTAATCCCGCCCTATATTGAAATTACTGATATAGTATGGCTACAACTTATGCCTGGATATATGGTATACCATGTACAGATAAGTACGATTTAAACGCTGTTTAGCCGTTATCCAATCGTTGGTAGCAACCCAAAGAGACGACAACACGCTTGATTAAGAATATAGTTTAAATTAAAAGGATAAATACTAGGCAATAGCAAATGACAACTATTTAATTATATATGATGAGAAACAAACAATTATATTTAGCTGCCATTATCCTTTTAATCCTTGGATTATCAAGATTGCAAGCTCAAACAGATAAAGCAACAGAGCCTGTAACTGATATAGATAATAATGTATATAAAACTGTACTGATTGGTAAGCAGATTTGGATGGCCGAAAATCTTAAAACCTCAAGATACAGAAATGGAGATTCCATTGGCACCACTCATCCAGATACACTATATTACATGACAGAAAGCACTCCAAAATACCAGTGGATTTATGCAGGTAATGAGTGTAATTTAGTTCCATACGGAAGATTATATACATGGCATACAGTAACCGACAGCCGTAACGTTTGCCCCACTGGGTGGCATGTTCCCTCAAAAGAAGAATGGGCAACTCTAACTAAATTTCTTGGTGGAGATAGCTTAGCACACGGAAAATTAAAAGAAACAGGGATAAAGCATTGGGATAAACCCAATACTGGAGCAACAAACGAAAGTGGGTTTACAGGTATTCCAGGTGGCAACCATCATCCCAAAGGATCGTTTCTTTATATGGGAGAGTGCGGACACTGGTGGTCGGTTACCGAGTACGATAAAAACTTTGCTTGGCGACTGCGTTTGAGAAATGATGACAACATAGAAAATTTCTTTGGTTATGCTCCTAAGTTGATGGGGTGGTCGGTACGTTGTGTAAAGGATTAACTTTTTGATAAAAAATAAAAAATGTGCAGCTGTCAATAAATAGGAATATGAGCGGCACGCATTGCCCATCGATTATTCCTGGTTGAACTACATCTCTGGGGGGCTATGCATTTTCTGACGGTTTTTATGTTTTGCAGAGGGAAAAGCCACCGCATGCGCGGATTTGTAATCCGTGCCAGTACAATAATCTAAAACACATTGTTGAGGATAAAGGCAAGACAGGTAAGAAATATATAGAATATACTCAGGCAAGACATTGCAAATCTCTCCAGAAAGTAAGGGAAAGAATTACCTTCAACCAGATAGTTCACGCGGCAGCTAAGACCTGACACCACTTAAAAAAAGAATTATATGCCCATAGTATTCCCGAAGGTTTTGACCAGGTAAAACGCATGTTAGTTAATCTTTATATCTAAAATAAATACTATATTTGTTCTCACTATTGTCCGATAAAAAAGATACGTCGAGCGCCAAAGGCGGACTTTACTCAAATTTTATCGGCCTCTCTACCAATAGCTGTTTGCTTACCCAAACAATCTAACGGGACAGCCCCGGCAGGGACTGAATATTGGCAGAAGTCAAAGTAACCCTTTGAGTCTCTAAAGCCCGCCTTTGGCGGACGCTATATATCAATCATTTAAACAGTCAAATTTATTTTTACCCGTACAACAGTGATTACTAATCTATACTAAACACAAAAAAAATGCTAAACTATTTAAAAAATTCAATTCTACGGAAAATAGCCAGAAGGGTAACAAAAGAGTATCCTATAAAAATTGATACATTTTCTCTTAGAGATTATGGAGTAGTTAAATTTGCTAATTGGGAAAATCCCCTAGTTGAAAAAAAGGAAATCAAAGATGAAAATATAGATTTCTTTAAGAAATTTATCAAAAAAGGTGATTTTGTAATAGATATTGGCGCAAACATTGGTCATATGACAATGTTTTTTGCTTTAATATGTGGGAAAGAAGGATTGACGCTTGCATTTGACCCTAACCCTTATGTATTTAAAATATTGCAGCAAAATGCTGAATTGAATTTAAGTATCACTAATATTTTGACTTATAATTGTGCAATTACTGATGTTGAAGATGAATTTTATTATAACTCATCAGAAGCTTCTTTCAATAATGGGGGTATTTCAAAAGAAAAACAAAATAATCATGGTAAGTTTTCTTTAAGCAAAAAGATTAAAGGTATTAATTTAGAATCTTTTTTAAAATCAAAATTTGCTGAGAAATTACCAAATCTCCGATTAATAAAAATTGATACAGAAGGTTATGATAAAGAAATAATCAAATCAATTTCTAATCTCTTAATAAAATATAAACCGATTGTTATTTCTGAATGTTTTGGAAAATCTACACAAACTGAAAGATTTGAACATTATGATTTATTGAAATCAAAAGGGTATTCGCTTTATTATTTTAATGATTTTGTTAATGATACACAAATAATCCCAATTGCAAAAAAAGAAGATATGCTAAACTGGAAACATTTTGATTTTTATGCAATAATCGAAAAATAAATCCCCCCGCTGGCGCGGATTTGTAATCCGTGCCAGCACAATAATCCAAAATACATTGTTGCGGGATAAGAGCAAGGCCGGTAAGAAATATGAAGAATATACTCAGGCAACGCAATGCAAATCTCTCCAGGTAGCAAGGAAAAGGATTAACTTCGGCGAGATAGTTCGCGTGGCAGCTGGGACCTGACACCACTTAAACTACAGGATTATAGACCATATTAATACTAAAGGATTTGACCAGGTAAAAAGTTCTCCGGAAAATCCGGATATAACATAAGACATTATATTTAAGTGCGTTAAAAATTCAGAATGCTGAGCTTGAAACATATGCAATATAGGCAAAATTTGACTGTTGTATAAAATTCAATGATTTAGCTAACCATACCACGTAAAGATAAATATGATATAAGTGTTATTTAGCAGTTATCCAATCGTCATGCACAACATAATGAAGCCACTGCAACTATTCATAGTTGCATTATTTGCACTGACATCTTGCTCGAACAATCAGAGTAATAATCAGGCTTTGACAGGCGAAGATGACAGTGCCAACATCTTCTTGAAAACGTTTCAAGATATCACTGTGGACACACTTCATGTTTTCTCCCAATTTGGCACAAATCAGGATGCCAAATTTCAAGGCAAAGAAATTGACAAATCATTTTATCATTATTTCGCCTTTGACGAAAACCTTACTTTTAATCTAAAAGAGAATAATGTACCTAAAGAGCACATTTATAGTTGTTATAAATTCAAACTCTCTGACAGCAAGACAGGTCTTTTAATAAGGATTCCGAGTCAATATGATGTGACAGCCGTAGATTTATTTGTTTGGGACAATTCAACTAAAAGAATCGAATCAAAAGAAACTCTGTCTGACGGATTTGGCGATGAGGGTTGGTATTTTGTTCAGGACGCTTGGATTACAGACTTAAATCGAGACGGGAAGTTGGACATTTTGAAACGAAAGAAAGACCATGATGAGGACTTAGATGATTCAACAAAAGTTAAAAATACCGATTCGATATTTGTATTTTTGGCAAATGAGGATAGATTTCTGAAAAGTTCACTACAAATTGACAAAAGCAAATTTCAATTAGAGCATTGGAAAGAATAAAAATGCTGTGCATACAGCACCTGGCCCCAAGCCGGGTTTCGGTGCCCGCCTGATAGGAAAGTGTATATTTGAGCGGCAAACCACGCGGCAACTTTGGAGATAATCTCCAGGCCAGGGGCTAGATGCGGCACCTTATGTGTCATGCCTGGGCGAAAGCGAACTTCAAACTGACTTCAAGAAAATGGCCTTAACAAATCCGATATGTGCAACATGACAAAAATAAAATTCTGCTTGATTTTCCTTTTTCTCTTTTGCGTTGCACTTACAAACGCACAGCAAACTCGCATCGACAGTTTGAAACAACAGCTGACTGCAGAAAAAACAGCAAGCATTAAACTGCAAATCTTATGGGAAATAAGCAACCTGAATAAATATATAAGCAATGATTCAATGGTGTTTTATGCGCAGCAAGCTGTGTTGCTTAACATGAAAAACAGAAATAGATTACCAGTCGCCTATGAAGCACAGGCATTAAATATCCTTGCAAGTTCATTGTGGTGGGCAGGAAATTATCCTGATGCCAAGGAAACATTTTTTAAGGCGTTAAAAGTTGCTGAGCCGATTAATGACACTATGCTTACAGCAGGTATTTATGTTGGTATAGCAATGGTAAATAGAAATGCAGGCGATTTCAGGCAGGCAATAATCTATTATACCAAAGCAGAAGATTTAACCCGGCATATTCCTAACAATGATGTGTTACTTGAAGTTTTGGTTGACAAAGGAAAATCCTATGAACAACTTGGCATCCTGGATTCTGCATATACCTATGTTCAGGAAGCTCTTGCCATGTATTACAGGAAATTTCAAAGCAAAAATGTTTATGGAGGAGGACTTCAATCAGCAATGGGAATCATTTACTCAAAGATGGGCAAAGAACAATTAGCTGTTGATTTTTTCCGTCAATCAATCCAATTAAGTGCAGAGTTAAATGAATACCGCTTACTTGCCCGTGGATACTGCGAATACGCCGAACATTTTGACCGCTTCAATCATCGGGATTCAGCCATTTACTATGCCACAAAAGGGTTAATGATTGACAGACAGTTTAATCTTTTGGTTCAGCAATTGCAAGCCGCCACCATATTGACCAAACTTTACAAACAGGAAAATAAAATTGACAGTGCTTTCAAGTATCAGCAACTTATGATTGATACAAGAGAAAGCGTTTTCAGCAATGAAAAAATCAACCGCTTGCAAACACTTGACTTTAATGAACAATTACGACAGCAAGAGTTAGCATCCGAAAAAACAAAGTCTGACGAAGAACGAAAACAAAATATTCAATATGCATTAATCGCAATCGGACTTGTTACGCTTATAATCCTATTCCTGATACTTAGCCGAAGTTTTATTACCAACACCAAACTGATTTCTTTTTTTGGAGTGATTGCCTTGTTACTTGTTTTTGAATTTCTCAATTTGTTACTGCATCCATTCCTGGAAAGAATTACTCATCACTCACTTGTCATAATGTTGCTTGCGTTAGTTTGTATTGCAGCTTTTCTTGTACCCTTGCACCACAAATTAGAAAAGTGGACAACTATAAAACTGGTGAAAAAAAACAAAGCGACAAGATTGGCGAATGCGAAAAGGACTATTGAGAAATTAGAAGATAAGCTAAATGATACGAATGGAAGTAGCACGAAAGCATAACAGCAGTAATTTACATGACCAAAAAACGCTTAAACGCTTAATCTTTTCAATTAAAATAATCCATGACTGAAAAATTTCTGTGTGTTATTCTATTCTTTATCGGTCTGGCTAATTCAGAAGCTTGTACAATATTTTCTGCTATTGACAAAAAAGGAAATGTTTGGACCGGAAATAACGAGGATGGAATTTTTGACCTAAATACATGCATTAATATTGCAGCACCTACCAATAAGACTTTTGGATATATATATTTTACTAACTCTAAAAATCAAAATGAATTTCCTCAGGGTGGTATAAATGATGCCGGGCTATTTTTTGATGGCAATGCAGTTCCGATTTCCGTTTATAAAGATTTCGATAAAAAGAAAGATTTTCCAAATGGAATTAATGAAATGATGTTTTACATTTTAAAAAACTGTAAAACCGTTCAAGAAGTATTTAATATTTTTAAAATATACAGGCTTAAAGGACTCGAAGGAAGCCAATTACATTTTGCTGACAAGTACGGAAACTTTGGAATTATTGTAGCTGATAGCATGTGGTTTACGAAAGCAAATTATCAGATTTCTACAAATTATAATTTGTGTCATCCTAATAAGGATAGTATAAGTTGCTGGCGTTTCCCAATAGCAGAAAGGATTATAAAATCAAAGGAAATTGGTTTAGAAACATTCAGAGATATATGTGATTCCACTAGTCAAGAAAAATGGACAAATTACTCAAATGTTCAAAATCTTAATACCGGAGATATTTGGTTTTACTATGCAATGAATTACAGTAGGCCATATAAAACAAATATAAAGGAGCTACTTAAAAAAGGGAATAGGACATTTTACATGTATAAGTTATTTAAAGATGACCCTCTTGTGAAACAAATTCTTCAATCAAAGAAAACAGAAAATCAATTTTTTCTTGCTATTTTGGCATCACTTTTTATTAATTTACTTTTGACAATATACATTTTGACAATTAAAAGGCGACAACGAAAACTCGGAAAATAATCCCCCCGCTGGCGCGGATTTGCAATCCGCGTCAATAGTATAATCAAAAATCTATTAATGCCGCAGAGCGTGATTACAAATCCAGTCCGCCCAGGCAACTTGGTAAATTTTAACATTATTTTAAAATCAATTTTTCATTTATGTTGTTATTGATATGTATGCTTTCAATGAATCTTAAACAAATAGTATTAAAATGAAACAGTCCGCAATTACCCTCCTTGTAGTACTCCTGTTTCTTTCAGGCTTTTCACAGAATTCCCGGTTCGAATATACCGGGAGGTATACCCCCGAGATAAAAAAAGCAAAACTGAATGAAGCCCGTTTCGTTTATGAAATTATGCCTCAGTTCAGTAGGTTCTTTGTATTGCCGTATAACGAACATACACAGTTCGATAAGCAGGTAGTAACGGTTTATCCCCAGTCCTCCTTTTATCCCCAGGACAATTACAATTATCTCTTTAATTATATTTCGGTCGAAATTGCAGCCAGCAGCAACGGCAAAGTGACAATGGCACAAAGCAGCAGCGATACACTTACTCCGGAACAAAAAAACATTTTAGCCTTGGCGGATTTGGGCACGGATATTAGTATAAAAATCAAATTCAAGTATAAAAACGAGGCTAACGAAAAGGCCGGTAATGCAGGAAATATGCACGAAGGGGCATATGCCGTTACCGTTATTCCACAAACAGAGGCAGCATATCCCGGCGGATTTAAGCAATTCTCAGAATATTTGACGCAGAATGTTTTTAGTAAATTCCCCGAACCTAAAGCCGCTGAAAAAATACAACAGGCCATTTTGAAATTTACGGTTGATGAGGAAGGTCAGATTGTTGATGCCAGGATAGCCAGGACCTCAACCGATCTGAAAATTGATGAATTATTGCTTGACGCAACCAACAAAATGCCAAAATGGATGCCTGCACAAATCTCAGGCGGCATAAGAGTTAAACAGGAATTTAGCATTCCTTTGGGTGGCGGTGGGTGTTAATCCGTAAGCGGGACTGCGCGACGACTGACACTAAGAGTCAAAGCATAGGAGTCAGTTAATACGCACTGGGAAGGAAGAAAGAATGCCCATGAAATAAAAACCCTGCCGGTAAGGCGGGGTTTTTTATTGCCCATGAAATCCAACGTCTGGCATAATTTATCATACAGCTTAATCAGACAACTCATCTATAATAAGGCATGGTTTGCAATCCATCCTGACTAAAGGGCAAAAAAAATCCCGCCTTTGCAGACGGGACTTTCCAAAAAAAAAAGTATTATGCACCTAACTGCAAGCGACGGAAGGTCGTAACGGTAAGGTCTTTATCAGCTTTCTGCAGGTATTCGCGAACCGTAACTTTCGAGTCGTTGATGAATTCCTGGTTCAGCAGGGTGTTTTCTTTGTAGAACTTGTTCAGTTTGCCTAAAGCAATCTTCTCAAGCATTTCTTCGGCTTTACCTTCGGCGCGGGCCTGGTCCTTGCCAACTTCAATCTCGCGGGCGATAATTTCGGAATCCACACCATCCTTATCAACAGCAACAGGAGCCATGGCAGCAATCTGCATAGCAACGTGTTTAGCCACATCTTCGATACCGGCTGCTTCAGCCATGTTGAGACCCAGAATAGCGGCCAGGCGGTTTCCGAAGTGGTTATATGCAACTGCTAAAGGAGCTTCAACAAATTCGTAGTGCGAAAGCTGCATTTTTTCGCCTGTTTTGCCAGTAAGGTCGGTAACACCATCGGTAATGGTGCGTCCATCAATGCTCATTGCCATTAAGGCTTCGAGCGAAGCGGGTTTGGTTGCTATAGCCAGGTCAACGATCTTATTTGCATAGTCTATGAATTCCTGGTTCTTAGCCACGAAGTCGGTTTCGCAATTCAGCATGATAACTGCTGCGAATTTTTTATCTTCAGTCGTCTTAGCAACAACAAAGCCCTGGTTGGCATCGCGGTCGGCGCGTTTGAGAGCCAGTTTCTGACCTTTTTTGCGTAAGATATCAATTGCTTTTTCAAAATCGCCATCCGATTCCACTAATGCATTCTTGCAATCCATCATACCGGTACCGGTCATCTGGCGGAGTTTGTTTACATCTGATGCTGTAATAGTAGCCATTGTTTTATTTCATTTATGTTATTAACTGATGTAATTACATAAACCTGCACGTTAGTACAGGTTTATGGTTACAATAAGGTTGTAATGTTTTTTTTAATTATGGACGCGGCTTGCGGGCTCCACCGGGTGCCGGTTTGCGTGCAACTGGTTTGCGGGGACGTTTGCGGTCGTCGCCATCAGCGGGCTCGAGGCCTGCAGCAACACGTTTCTTGCGTGCAATTTCGCGTGCGTCGTCATCGTCGTCGTCGCTGACACTGCTGGTTGAACGCTCTTCGCCTTCTTCGCCTTCTTCTTCGCGTTTGTCACGATCGAGTTTGCGTTCGCTGCTTCCTTCATCAATAGCTTCGATCATTTTTTTGATGATCAGGGCAATGGATTTTGAGGCATCGTCGTTAGCAGGGATAGGGAAATCAACCAGGTTAGGATCGCTGTTGGTATCAACAATGGCGAATGTAGGTATGTTAAGTTTGCGGGCTTCGGCAATGGCAATGTGCTCTTTCATGATATCAACCACGAAGATAGCCGAAGGCAGTTTGCTCAGGTCGGCGATGGAACCAAGGTTCTTCTCGAGTTTGGCACGTTCGCGGGTAATCTGGAGGCGTTCGCGTTTCGAAATACCGAGGAAAGCAGGGCTCACCATCAGTTTGTCGATCGACGACATTTTCTTTACCGCTTTACGTATGGTAGCAAAGTTGGTAAGCATACCACCCGGCCAGCGCTCAGTAACATACGGCATATTGGTTGGGCGTACCATTTCAGCAACCAATTCCTTTGCTTGTTTCTTGGTAGCCACGAAGAGGATACGTTTTCCTGATTTCGAAATTTGTTTGATAGCTGCAGCAGCTTCATCAATTTTCGCAATGGTTTTGTAAAGGTCGATGATGTGAATACCGTTACGCTCCATAAAGATATAGGGAGCCATATTGGGATTCCATTTCCGTTTCAGGTGACCAAAGTGTGCGCCTGCATCTAGTAATTCGTCAAATGTTGTTCTTGCCATTTAATTTATCTCCTGGTTTAATTAGTTTACATTCTTTAATGTCGCAATTGCCAGGTAGCTCCACCTCAGGCGGAAGTCCTGGCAATTTAGATACTAAACTACCTTCATTTTCAATATTAACGCTTGCTGAACTGGAAGCGTTTACGGGCTTTTTTCTGTCCGAATTTCTTACGTTCAACCATACGTGGGTCGCGGCGCATCAGGCCTTCAGCCTTCAGTGCAGGGCGCCTCGTAGGATCGAGTTCGCAGAGTATACGTGAGATACCGAGCCTCAATGCTCCGGCCTGGCCGGTAATGCCACCACCGTTGAGGTTGGCGGTTACATCGAAGGTTCCGACAGTTGCGGAAATTTCGAACGCCTGCAACACGGTATTCTGAAGTATTGCGGTTGGGAAATATTCTTTATAGTCACGTCCGTTAACCAGGATGACACCAGTGCCTTCCTTGATGTAAACCCGTGCGACAGCACATTTACGCCTGCCAATAGCATTCGTAGTCTCCATTGTTATTATTTAATTTCGTTAATGTTTATCTTTTTAGGCTGCTGTGCTTCGTGAGGATGTTCGGTACCTGCAAAAACGCGCAGGTTACGGAATAACTCGGCACCCAGTTTGGTTTTAGGAAGCATACCGCGTATAGCTTCTTCAACCACGTAGGTTGGTTTCTTTTTCAGCATGATCCTCGGGGTATTGATCTTCTGACCACCGGGATGTCCTGAATAATGAACATACTCCTTATCGTTCATCTTTTTACCGGTAAGACGAATCTTTTCGGCGTTGATAATGATGACATTGTCACCACAATCGAGATGGGGCGTATAATTGGTCTTAGTTTTTCCGCGCAGAATCCTGGCTACCTGTGTGGCCATGCGGCCCAGGATTTCGTTTTCGGCATCTACCAGAACCCATTCTTTTGTAATATCGGCGGGTTTAGGAGTAACTGATTTGTAACTTAATGTGTTCATCGTCCTGTATACTATGCTGTTAATCAAAGAATCCCTCTTTGGTATAAAAAGGGGTGCAAAGGTATTATTATAATTTGAAATTCCAAAGACTTAT
>JBAXXB010000011.1:0-34908 GCA_037128115.1 Bacteroidota bacterium | reverse complement strand
CTTCGTTGAAAAGCAGGATGGGTGTGATTGTGCTTTTTTCGACTCTTAACCGGTATTCGTCGAATACTTTCTTTATCAGTTTTTCCGATTCGCCAAACCACATGCTTTTGGTTTCGCTGATAGAGATCATGTATATATCCCGGCCCGTGCTGCGTGCAAGCTGATAAACCGATTCTGTTTTACCGGTTCCCGGAGGACCATAAAGCAACACGGCAACACCTGTCCGCATACCGGCATCTTTCATCCGCTGCACAAGGAGTGTATGATTTTCAGGTTTCAGGGTATCGGCCAGGAAATTAAGACTTTTTGTTTCCTTGCCACTGAAGTACAATTCTTTCAAAGGAATTCCGGAAGCCTGGATACAAGTGCCCTTCTTTTTCTTTTCTTTATTTATAATAAAAAGGTCCTTGTCATCCTGAAGCAATAAATCAATGCTTTCATCAGTGAGGGAAATTTGTTTTTCGCTTCGGAAGCTTCCGTCTTCGAGTTTAACTAGACCTGATTTTATCAATGTATGTGTCCCCCTGAGAAATTCCTTCCTGACACGCATACGCTCACCGATTTCGCTATAGAGGTATTTTATTGCAACCAACAAATCAATTGACTCATACTCATCCATGAACTCGGTACAAAGAAGCAGAAAGAGAACCAAATCCTCATCACACAAAGAATATTTTTCTAATCCTTTCACAAATGGAAGAGCATTCTTTTCTAATATTTTACTTTGAATCACCCGGAATAATTCGATGCGGGTGTATTCGCCATCGTGGTAGTCGCTAAAAATTGTAGCCAGATGAGAAAGCAGAGCATACACATCAGGAATATCAACAATCTCATTATTGAATGATTCCCCTTTCCTAAGCGAGTCGAGAACTTCCCTGTTGACATAAAATTCAATATTATTGATGTTGTAGCCATCCCTATGTTTATGCCGAGAGTTCTCGTGCCTGCTAATAATTCTTTTACTCACCATTTCGTCCAATTCGGGCAGGTAACTCAGAATTGATATGGGACTGCAACCGATGTAACCGGCAATTTCGTCAAGATCGACACTGGTATTTCCAAAATTTAGGTTTAGTACTACACAGAATAAGGAAGCCTGGGTGCCGGAAATTTTCAGAAATGTAGACAAAGCCTTAAGTTCAACCTTGTTTTTATTAAGAAATTCTAATTTTATTTCTGATTCCTTTGCCCCAAGTGCGATTTTTTCAACGCATTTTAATAAATCAATGGAACTTTTATCATGTGAAAGTTTATTTGTCATAGCATTAACTGGATTATGAATGTCAAAAATACAAGTAAAACCAAGGGGCTTTTTATCAATTTATTTATCATGCCTTTTTGTAAATGAAAGCCCGGAATTGACAGAAATTTTTTTTAGTAAGAAACTTATCCTAATTTCGTATCTGTAAATCCAAATAGTATGATAAGTTGTGTAATTATTGACGATGAGGCACATTGCCGGGAAGACCTGAAGACACTTATAGAATATAAATTTAAAGGAAGGATACTGGTAGTTGGTATGGCCGGTTCGGTAAACGAAGGAGTGGGTATAATAAACAAGACCTTGCCTGATGTAGTGTTTTTGGATATCCGAATGCCGGTAGAGGATGGCTTCCAAATCTTCAAAAAGTTCGATCATATTACTTTTGAAGTGGTATTTACAACTTCTTACCAGGAATTCGCTATACAGGCTATTAAACACGCCGCCTTTGATTACCTCCTCAAACCAGTGGTACCCAAAGCCCTTGAAGAATTTATTGATCGTTACGAAGTAAAGGAAAAAGGGACGTCAGCTAACGACAGGATAAAAATGCTGCTGGCACATGTAGAAACAGGAATAGAACCCAATATACTGGTTTCGCTTCCGATGGGAAAAGAATACAAAGTTGTGAATGCCCGTGATATATTGTATTGCAAAGCCGATGTTAACTATACTGAAATATTTTTAGCCGACCGTACTAAAGTGCTTGTGACTAAAACATTAGGTGTTGTAGAGACAATTTTAAATTACCCGTTCTTTTTTCGTTGCCACAAATCATACTTAGTTAACCTGAACCATATTGACACTTTTAGCAAAATTGACGGATATATTCGTATGAAGAACAACGAAGTGATATATCTGGCCAACCTTAAAATTAAAAATTTCATCAACCTTTTCGGGAAGGAACCCCTGGCATGACAAAAAGCCAGGGCAAGGACAGGTATGAGATTGAGCTTGCACAAGCGCAATTAGAGGCATTGAAAGTAAGGATGAATCCTCATTTTATTGCTAATGTGCTAACTACGATCAGGAGTATGATTTTTAAGGACCCGGATGCTGCCTATGATGCTTTGACAGCATATTCGACTTTAATACGCACTACACTGGAAAATGCTTCAAAGGATTATATTACGCTGGCAGCAGAGCTATTTTATATCAGGAATTATATTGACATTGAAGAGTTAAGGTTTACAGGTAAGTTCACGACGCGGATTATTTTTATGGAAAACCTAGTTCCAATTAATATTCTGGTACCGCCAACCATTTTTCAGCCCTATATTGAGAATGCGATAAACCATGGGCTGATGCACCGCAGCAGTGACGGCGTATTGATAATAAGTTTTAAATCTGATGGCAAGCTGTTAAAATGTTCTATTGAAGATAACGGGGTTGGGAGGCAGCGGTCGAGGGAACTGGAAAACCCGACATTGACAGGGCATACATCCTTATCGGAACAAATAACCCGAGAGCGTCTAGCTCTCTACAACAAAATATATAAAACATCTGATTTCGCGATAGAGACTACTGATATTACTGATACTAAAGGTAATGTAAATGGGACTAAGGTTGAGATACAGTTGCCGTTGAAGTATATCTATAATGAAAACGATCTGGTTCGATCCTGATCAAGTGTTTTTGAAAGTATAATCTGCCCATTCACGGATAAACACTGATGCTTCTTTAGTGTGATTTAATTTTTCAAGGTGCGGTGTCATGCAAAGCTGAACAGCAAGCCGGGTTTTCTCGTCATTGAGCATTTCTGCAAAATAAAGCGCTTCAGAAATATCGCCATTGGCAATTGCATGCATAGGCATCGAAGAGTTAATCTGAGATTGATGACTTTTCTTTTTGATGGAATCCCTGACCTTAATTGCTTGATTATAAAATCCATGCACTGCCATCCTGTCGGCAACGAGGAGAAGAGAATCGCCTCTGAAATCGTCTTCTTGAATTAAATTTACAATTTCAAGAACTGATTTATAATAATGACCGGCATTTTCAGTGAATTTTTCATTCGATAATAGACGGTCACACCTGATCGTTAAGTCGCAAGTGGTGAGTTCCTCTTCCATCATCACCTGGAAAAAGATTTCCAAGCTGAAAGGATTACTGACATAGGCTTTTCCGGGATTTAGCAGATGCCACTGGTTTGCATATTCCTTCGCCTGTTCTATATGCCCACCCTGAATGAGAGTGCGACAAAAATATCGTCTGACAATGTCTTTTTGGTTCCCATTAATTTTTTGTTCCAGAAGCAAGATCTCCTTTATACATCTCTCAAATCCGGCAGAGTCGCCGGTTAGGTCTATAAATGCCAGTATCCTAACAAGCCGCAAAGTCCTGATAAAATTGCTTTTGATTTTGTCAAGGCAGGCAAAGGCTTCCTCAAGCAACTTATCCGCCAAAGCCAGTTCGTTTCGTTTAAAATGATAGTTCATTAATCCACAGAGAATACCAATTAGAAATTCAGGCTCAGAAGTTGAGTGTTTCAATTTGAGCAGCATATCTATTTTACCTGTTTGTGCCAGTGAATTACTTAAATCCATGTAGCAGGCGCTTTTCATATCCTTTTTTGGTTCTGATTCGGTAATCTTTAATGCCTGGTCAATTTCATCCCTATAGATGAGGGCCGCTACAGCTCCTATTAAACTTGGCGGATTTAACCTATATTCCTTTATAAGATCCAAGAGAAAGTAAAAGCCACCCATATTACCGGCAAATAGTGATTTCAAAGCTATGGTATGTAATACTTCACCCCGGTATTTGCCTAAATGTTTATATTTCGCCAGATCAGACCAAAGGAACCGAGGAAACCCTTCAGAAGAGAAATCACCGTATTTTATAATTTCTCCAATAGCGTCTGATTCATCTTTAACACCTCTTAAAACCCGTTCGATTTTGTAACCTGCGATATAAAGATCGACCAGGAGACGATAAACGAAGTAAGAAGGGAAAAAATCAGTGAGTTGTTTCCGACTATTTTTATGTATCACTTCGCGATACAAACCCGCTAACAATTTATTGATAGCTTCTTTTTTATCTGCTTCAGGGAAATCAATATTGTATAACACTTTGTGAATTAAGAGGAGGTAGGGAATATGTCGTTTAGACAGATCGAATAATTGCAGGCGTTGCATTGCTTTATTTAGGCCCGATGGCGTTCCGGCCAGATTGCTGCCTAAGAGGTAGTCGATCTCACTGAAATTGCGGTAATCGTTGTTGTAATCAACTAGAGGAGTCATTGGGATTGGGTTAAATTTTCCTTGGTTTGGAAACGGGCTGACAAGGTTACAAAAGTACGATACCAGAAGCAAAGTTTGCCAGACTTTATTTAACGTAAGGATTTGTAAAGGAGTGGTATTTTAAAAACGTAATTTAATATCAACCTGAGACTGGAGCAGATTACCGAAAAAACGAAAGAAAGAAACACAAAAACATGTTTTAAATCTATTGATAGAAGGTTTTTGATTTAAGGAAAGAAATGGTGGCTGTAACATGTTTTCAGAAAAAGACATACGGAAGCGTTTGTGCCGTATTGAAAATCCTTATATTCTTCAGAAACTGTTAAATCAGGAGTTGTAGAATTTTATGTTAACGAAGAAGGATGAGAAGAAAACAGAGATTGCACAACTGTCATAAATGGGAAATGATAAAATTCAAATTTTCCATTTCCGGGAGTTTAGGTTTGGAACCTACTTTATTTCCATTAAATTATCGAATTTTTGTCTGCAATCGACTAAATAGATTTATTGTAATATTATATATAGCTAATATGCAGCATATTAACAGTTGTTACTTAAAGTAATTTTATGAGGGGTTAGCGTCTGCAAACGGTCTGCAATCGAGTCTGCAATCGTTTCTGCATACGAAACGGATGAGCGATTGCAGAAACGATAGCAGAAAATTTATATTTAAGCAAGTTATTGACTATCATTGGTTTGAGAGGGGTTTTGGGCGATTGCAGAATTATTTAACGTAAACACTATTTTTGGACGACCTCCATGTGAATGTTTTGTACTGGTAAGCTGGCCCAGCTGCCGATCGACCATTTCCTGGAGTAGTTCACGGACCTGTGTCACGGACTTGCAACCTCCAACCTTGTTGTTGAGCATCATCTTCTCGGATGCAGAACCATAGTGGCGCTTAATCCAGTTGAGGGCAATTCCTATTTTGCCATCCATTTCGGAATTGTACATCGTATCGTAAACCTTGCGGGTATGTGATTTGAAATACTTTAGGAGCTGCGCTGCTGCAAGGACTGATTCGGGGTGGATCTCACGTGAATCAATTCCCGCGAGGGCATTTGAAGTGAGCTGCAAAATGAGTATAAAGCGCGCCATGTATGCCTGCAATTTAGACCAGGCACCCAGCAAATAGTAGGGCAGGTTGGGATTGTTCATTTCGCTGTCGTGGAGGTGATTCCAATTTTCCCATTCGTGGCGGGCAGGAATAGTAAAGTGCATGAGAGAAGGAACCTGAATCTGGTTCTCGACGATGTCAGGCCGCAGTTGAAACAGTGTCTTAACCACATCTCCATAAGCACCTGCCAGGGAATCGGAAATTTCATCTGTAGAATAATGCAAGGGGACTGAGTCAGGATAGGAAAAGAGTATCCTGTCGAAGAAGCCGTTTTGTTTGATGCCGGAAAGATCGGACAACAGATCAGGCTGAATACAACCTGTGACAGTTACATGCGGCTTATCGATGGTCTGAGGAACTTTACGGAATGCACGGTTGATGATCGTCTGGATACAACCCCAGAATGAGAGCCATATCTCAATATCAGAACCTTTTCCTGAGCGATAGGCATTCATAGACTTGGCCCAGGCTGCCAGTTCATCCTGTTCGAAAAGAATGCCATGGGGGTTCTGCTCAAGCAGGTTCCCTATGGCTTCGATGGTGGCATTGTTGGTTTTGATCTGCTTCATAAAAGGCTCAGCAGGAGGGACAGGCTGGTCGGAAGGATCTTTATCCTCAGGCTTTCGTTTTTTCCAGAGTTCGACCTGGATATTGTAAGCACTCTGTTTAGACTGGTATTCGTCATGTGCGTTTTTATACTCAAGGCAATAAGCCTGCTGTATCTCCCTGACAGGCAAGGTGGCCGTTGATAAGGCGGGTGACTTTTTACTGCCCGGGGGTGCTACAATTGCAGAGTAAAGGGTTGGCGGTTCGGTCCATCCTTTTTTAACCTGTATGTGCCGGCTGTTGCCAATGGCTGTTGCCAGCACCGCCAGGACAGGAATAGCGATAAAATCGGGTGGACAGCCAATGGATTTGGCTGCAGCGGAGATCAGATCAGCTACAGGAGGTGGGAAGATGTGAACAGGGAAGGGTAATACTTCGACGCTTGTGCTCTCTCCGACCTCATCCGGCCTTCGACAACCTTCTCCTGTAGGAGAAGGGAATAAGTCAATCTTATCATTTTGTGAGGGGTTGAATTGTGCTAATGGAATGTGCGGGAGATTGATAGAAAATTCATTGTGCCAATCAAAGTTGGTTATACCGGACGCTAACGTGCCGTGTGAGGCGATGATGCCATGTTGCTGGGCGATGTAGAAGAGGGTGCGGATGGTGATGCCGTATTTGCCTGCACGGAGGCAGTAGCTGAATTGTTTGTCGCAGTCGGATGGTTTGTACCCAGGATAAAACTGGCTGATCCTATGGGCATAATCACGACCGGATTCGCCTAAGTGATCGCTGAGAGCAAAGAGTATACGAAGCCAGGCATCGTAAGTGGAGGTGATATCGATTTGGGCGGACTCGATTTGCTGGACGAGGGTTTCCAGGTCAATGTCGAGAGTGGGTTGGGGATGGGTATTCGTGGTGGGTAGATGGGCATTGGTGGTCATTCGGTTGTCATTGGTGGTCATTCGGTTGTCATTGGTGGTCATTCGGTTGTCATTCGTGGTCAGGCGGTGGTCATTCGTGGTGGGGTGGTGGTCATTCGTTGTCATTCGATGGTCATTCGTGGTCAGGCGGTGGTCATTCGTGGTGGGGCGGTGGTCATTCGTGGATGACGGATCGGGATCTGCTAGAGTGACAGTAATTGAAACCATGGATTCCTGACCGGGTGCATATCGTTGAAGGAAGTTTTTACCAAGCATTGTATTCGGGATTTATGAATATGTGAGGGTCATGACAGAGGAAACAGGCACGGGAGACATCCTTGCCGGAAGGATCGGCCTGAATCTGGTAATGCTTCAGCAGATATGAGGAAAGAGAGGCGAAATACTCAGCATGTGTTCCCTGTGATAAATCGACAGACGCAATTAGCTTGATACCATTGCCTGAAGGGCTGGTGAAGATCATTGCCAGATCGAGTTCGATATCGTAATAGAGATCGCGTTTAAGCGGTTCCGGTTCGGGGATGTGATCGAGGTCGATGGTAATGAGCCCGGAGTGAGTGATGAGCGATTTTTCGCTGCGACGGGAAAAGATTCCCGAAAAACACACGAAAGCCAGATGTTGCGACTTGTAACGTCTTTTTTCTTCCGGCGTGCCGAGTGAACGTAGTTCTATTGTCTTATCCAAATATGGATACGGCAACTTTATCATTTCACAGCATGTGGCCAGTGAAATCGTCCTGGCAGGAAGGGTATTAGTGACAGGAGGCTGGAAAAAGCTGAACATGGGCTGAGTAACAGGTTGTAGTGGCGTCATCGCGAACCTCCTCTCCGGATCAAAGCAGGATGAGATTCGGCGGCTATTTCATCGCGGGTCTTCATCCTGCCCGATTCGATCCATTTAATGAGTTCCTGCTTTGAGAAATATACACGCTTCTGGCGTTTCATGCAAGGGATCTGCTTTCGGTGGATAAGACCATAAACAGTTTGGGTGGCGAGGCCGAGAAATCTGGCGGCTTCGGGGACAGTGAGGAATTTGCCATCATCAGTAGAAGGATTTTGTACAAGAGATTCCTGTTGCTGAAGGAATCTCTTGATCCAGGTTACATCATTTTGTAGCTCATTTACTACCGAAGGCAGATTTTCGAAAGTGGGGATATGTGCCATAAATATGTGTGAGTTTTATGGCAGCCAAAGTATTTCGGGAAAGTATCACGATGCAAAAAAAACGAAAAGCAAACAGAAGTAATTGGTTGTAATTGTTTATAGATATTGCTTTCTCGCTATCCCGACTATCACGGTTGATAAAAAATGGTATACAACAGAAATTATTACCGGGGTGATTTGTATAAAGAAATATTGTTGCGGACTGTATTCCCAGACTTGCCTGATGAGCCAGAGATTATGCTGATTATTTGAAGGGTTTTGAATTTGTATGTGTCTTTAATCTCATTGAGAGCCCTGTAGAAAGGACCATTTTGCCTTACCTGATAAACTGATTTACAAGAAGGCACAATTCCATCCTTATTGACAGAAACCAGCGCCTGTACCAGATAATTTTTATAATCATTAGTGATACACGGAAGTGCGATACCATCGGCTATGGTAAGAGGCAAGAGAGCGGCATTAATTTTATACTCAAGAATACCGTTGGGCAACTGAGGAGAATGAGCTGTAGCAGACTGCTCATATAGCGTGGTGTCCTCAGGGAGTACTTCTCCGTAAGTGATTCGCTTAAAGTTATAAACTTGATTTCCGGAAAAGGAAGAAATTTCACTGCAGAAATAATACAGGTCCTCATTAGTAAGCCTGACGAAGCCTTTGGATGTGGTGATGCTTTTATGAATGGTATAATCAGCCAAATGCTCCTTGAACGATACATTAAAACTTATTTGCTGCCCAAATTTTTTATGAAGAAGATAATTTTCGAAAAGCAAGACCGCTTCGTCCGCAATGTTATGCAGGCTAAACAAACAAGCCAGCAAGCCTCTGATATTCGTATCAGAACGAAGCATCAACGCCATAATTTTATCTTTAAAAACCCTGGTATTGAATATTCCGGAATTGAGCATAATGTTATACACATATTCTACATCAGGATCTGCCGGAATATCGGAGATGGGAGCAATAAATGACCTGGAAGCGAAAAATGCCTGTTCATAAAACCGCTGATAGATAAATTTCAACAAATCTTCCATGTTCCGAAGCAGACTGATGTCAGCCGGGATATCCTTAGCGTCAACAAGCACTTCAGAGGCGGATTTTACAGTCCTTTTGAGTTGTGCCTGATCCAGGCATTTGTTAGACTGAAGGAGTTGCATGTAGCTATCATGAATCCAATCAATACAAAAACCAGCACCCCGTTTAAGCACGGCTTTGTATTTACGCTCTTTTTCAGTGAGACATTCAGAAAAATATTTTTCAGATTCTGCCAGGAATTTCATTTCCTGCAATAAGTGAGCTGGCAAAAAATCATGAATAACATCTTCAGGCTGCAGTGGGTTGATACTTCTCTCATTGTCCTTTTCAGCCTGCTCAGCGCAGATAATTTCATAATGGTTAAAGAAATCCTTGATTTTCAGTGGGCGGCCGGACATAATAGAATCAAGCAGGGTTTGACCAGACCACTTCCATTTTGCAAGGAAGGCAGTAATTCCCTTAGCAACAGGCACAGTGGTAAACAGGTTAGTGAGGCCACTATCAGGATCTTCAACGGAAGTTGAATACATGAATGTCTCATGGCCGTCTTCATGGCGAATTTTATAATTCCTGTAAAGCAGGTATACCCTTTTCTTTTTGCTAAGATCCACATCCAGAACGTCTTCCCAGCCTGAAGTTAAATCATCCATATGTAAAACTAATATCTACTAAATTAGGGAAAAATCGAAAAGCTCAGAACTTTAAAAGATTTTTTGCAAGTTTTCTTTTTGTTTCCATTTCAAAGCTGGCCAGATAATTTTCGGTGGTAGCCAGGTTGCTATGGCCCAGGCTTTCGCTGATAAACTCGGTGGAAGCGCCGGAACGTTTCATGACTGTGGCGAAACTGTGACGGGCGGTGTATGAACTAACATCCTTTTCGATTTTCAATTCTAAAGCTATCCGCCTAAGATATTTGTTAAGTGTTTTAATAGCCTGTTGGATGAGGGCCAATTCTTTTTCTGGTGTCAAATTATCACGAAGGATAGGGAAAATATATTCATCTTTTGATATATTTTGATTACCCCACCGCAGAATAATATTTTCGATTTCAGTAGTTAATGGAATAACTACAGTTTTTTGGTTAGAGCGTTGCTTGCGTTCGGTCTTGGCTCGAATGAAAGTGATAGACTCTTTATCGATATTTCGATATCTTAGACGGGCAATGTCCTTCATGTTAATGCCATTGCAGAGATAACTGAAAATCCAGTAATCACGCTGACGCTGTATAGTGGTGCCATCAAGAGCGGGATAATTGAATATTTTACCTACATCCTGAACAGTAAGTGCTTTTTTGACACTACGGCCTGCCGGGATTTCAAACTTACCTCGACCGAAGGGGTAGGAGTCCTTTTTTATCAAATCATTCCGGATAGCAATATTTAAAATGGCACGGATATTTCTTAGATAGATTCCGACAGTAGTGAGGTTATGATTTTTATTAAGCATCCAAGCTTCATAGTTGTTGAGAAAGTCAACCGTAATGTCGTTATAGTAAAGAGTGGTTAAATTATTGTCTGAACAATATTTCCGGAATGAATATGCAGTACTATCGTAATTATTAGCGGTACCTACCCTGGTTTGTTTTCGAAGTTCAGTGCTATAATTTTTTATGCCAATAAAAAGGTCTTTATCTAACTTTGGGGGGTCGAAATATTTTTTCTCGAAGGCTTCAAAAGTAAATTCCGGCAGGTCTGTGATTGTTTGCCGGGCATTGGCTTCGATTGCATTAAATTTTTCCCGGTATTCGGAAAAGGGCCTACGCGGTTTATCCAGCTTTGACTTAGCAAAATCCTGCTCCGACATAGTCGCCGGAATGCCTGGAATGATTATCGTATAAAATTTTTGAATACGCTTGTGCGTAACCATAAGTTTTAGTTTATACATTTGCTTAGTATTAGGCCATCGTGTTTCGAGGATAACATAAGCAGTAGCAGGGGTTTGGTTCTTTTCCATGGTGCAAAATATCAACATACAATACAACATACAAATATAATCAAAAAGGGAATAAAACGATATAGAAAGATAAAATATAATTTGTTAAAACACTGATATACTGAAAGATGAAATAAATTAGAAAGCAATGATAAGGGTAGTAACATTGACTCTTAATCAATGGGTCACAGGTTCGAATCCTGTCCGGGAGACTACAGTAAAACAGTGATAAACAAGGCTTTCAGAGATGGAAGCCTTTTTTATTTATATCTATTCACGTACAAAAAACACGTAAATCGTGCAGAATATGTATTATTATTTACAAATAGATTACAAATAATATATCTTTGTGCTATGGCAACCTTCAAAGCTATTATTTCAGATTACAAACGGACGGACGGGAAGTACCAGATCCGCATCCGGGTAATACACAATCAGAGGACCGCCTATTTACAAACTCCTTACAAAATTTCCCCGGCAAACTTCAATGCCAAACGGGAAATTATCAACCTGGACCTGAAAAAAGCACTCAAATCGCGCATAGATGAGCTATATGAGCGTATTGCAACTATCTCCGACATAGATACTATTTCAGTTAAGGAGTTAATTAAACGCATCGAGAAGCCTAAACAGAGTGCAGATATTGACCTGTTCACGTATTGGTATGAGAAAATAGAAGGTTTTAAGATTGCTAAAGCAAAACAGACCGTTGACGGATATAGAACTGCAGTTGATAGATTGAAGGCATTTTATGAAACCGAACTTCAACCGGACGATTTCACCGTACGTTTGCTTAATGATTTTGAGATTAATTTACGTACGGTTCCCGGAAAACAAAACAAGATCGCATCCAATACAACAATACGACTTTATACAACATACCTTTCCACACTGGCTGAAATAGCTGAGACGGAAGATGTGATCACGCGGAACCCATTTAGAAAAGGGTATAAGAAACCAAAAGCTAATACACCCGATAAGCGCAGCCTGGATGTTGAAATATTGAGAAAGATTATAAATGATAAGCCGGAATTACCCTTAGAGGTCCAGGCGCACGATGTTTTTGTATTGTCGTTCTGCCTGGCCGGAATGAATACGGCAGATATGTTTCACGCTTCAGCGTGTAAAGGTAAGCGAATAGAATACCACCGTAAGAAAACCAAAAGCCGGAACAAGCAACAATCTTTCATTTCGATTATGCCACCGGCAGAGATTAAGGACTTATTAATAAGGTATTCGGACCCGAAATTTCTATTCAACTTCCATACGCTGTATAATAGTTCAGGCCAGTTTAACAAAAGAGTGAATGAGGGATTAGAAAATATTTGTACCAGGTTGAAAATACCGGCCATAACTACCTATTACGCCCGTCATAGTTTTGCATCTATAGCCCGTAACGAATGTTTTATTCTGGTTGATGACATTGATTTATGCCTTATACACGCATCGAGTCACACCATGACAGATATTTATACCAAAGTTGATTATACCCGTGTTGACAGGGCTATAAGGGCAGTTCTGGACCTTGTATACAAAACGAAGGGAGGAATGAAAGTAGTAAAGACATTAAAACAAAATGTTAGTTAATATAACATCTAGTTAAGAAAACAGGCGTATATGTTTAGGGGACAAATTACAGTAGTTTTTTTTTAACCTGATCGGTTAGTTCCTCCACAATTTCCACCAGCTTCTTGTTTTGATCAATCAGATTAATAATTGATTTGTCTGAATATTCCGGCTTGTTTCCGGATAGCAACATTTCCCCTTGCCCAAACAGCAACCATCCCATATTTAAATTAGGGTGTACCGATATGATTCTGTTTGCCAGTTCTGAACTCACACCATTGCGGCCCCTGATCACATGGTAAATTGATACAGGATTATCCATGCCCAGGCTCCGGGCGAACTCAGAGGTATTTAGGCCAAGGTAATTTATCACTGCTGATAGGCGTTCAGATTCGGTCATGGGGTTGTTTTTCTATTAGGGTTCCGGTTATTATACTATAAGCTAATCCTAAAGCCATGCATGTTATGATAGCGCATAGACTGCGCTCCCATCCTGTGAGTGAATTGTAATTATGCCAAATCGTATAACAGTAGTTCCAACACTGTATGATGGTAATTATTGAAACAGTTGCTATGGTGATTATCCTGTGTGGTGAAATATACGACAAGGCAAGTACCAGGTAAATTGATACCATGTTATAGGTGCCGTAAATAAGACTACCGGCCATGATTAAAACAATAAATATCCATATACCTCTTAATCCCATCATCCATGCTGTAATCTCACCAAAACCCCAAAATAGGGTATTGATTACCAGCAAACAAATCGGTATTAATAGTAAGGTGCGAAGTATGGATATTAGTATTTTCATTCCTATGGTACTATCATATTATTTGTTCTGTGTACTAATCCGGTATGTGTATCAAGTATGTAATCGTCTTGTAATATTGGATCATATCGTTTGTAGTTTGCATATTGATGAGCTACAAATAGAAATAGTGCCAGTATTATCAGTATGCCAATTTTAAAGTATTCTTCTTTTAAAAAATATAAATATTTTTTCATGGTATTACTATTTTAAGTTTGTATCCTAAATAAACCGATGTCAAACCCAATATATATCCGAAAATAGGATAACCAATTGCTATTATTGCAGAATATAGAACAATTGCCCATGTAATATGGATGCCTATAATTTTTACGTATAATAAAATTAGTGTAAATAGAAAAAGTATTATGTTCGAGAATCCATTAAAAAGGACAATTCTTGTAGCAGCCCGAAAATATGCTTCTTCGCCAGTATTATTTAGAACGCATACATTTTTTCTAAAATCAGTAATGGTCAACATTATTCTAGCTTGGTTTTTATATTTTTTTTCTATCATGTTCAGAAGTATAAACGCAACAATCAATAAAATACATCCCCACGTAAAATGAAATATAAAATTAATAGTCGATAGTAATAGCATAAACCATATAGTTGATATGACCCAATCGCTGAATATTTTCAATTTATTAAGTCTTATTTTCATAATCTAAATATTTATTTTTATTTAGTTTATTATTTATCTTTTAGCGGGTTTAATAATAGAATAAATTATATTTATCGTACATTATTATAGTCAAATCCAATCGGAACCCTAGGATTGGATTTTAAACTTCCCCCTTTTCCTTATCTTCTTCTAATTTGTCGAATAGTCTGCTTTGTAGCGTTATTAATTTATTAATCTGTTCATCTTTTCGCCTCAATGCTTCAAAAAATTCTGCTAAAATAGCCTGCTCAGTCATAATATGAGTTGTATTTGAGTTTGTATTAGAAAGTTCAGTTAGTTTATCGTTAGTACTAAAATATTCACTATTTATATTAAAATGTTTACTTATTTTTTCAATTTGCTTAAGTTGAAGAGATGCTTCCCCTCTTATTATTCTTGATACCATGCTTTGCGAAATTCCCATTATTGGGGCCATATCTTCCTGACCTATATTGGAATTGAGCATTATTTGCTCTAATTTCCTACCAATGTCTTTACCCTTTAATGACATATATCAATTATTTACAAAATAAATATCATCATAAAATAGAACACATATCAGTAATAAATTAGAACAAGTGTTCTGTTTTATGCATTATCTTTGCATCATGTTAGTGCATTTCATTATACCATATAAGAAACGCATGTACAAAGTTACAACATAATGTTACAATTTATACTTACACAATCAAAAAAAATTCACATGGCAAAAGAAGCACCTTACGCAAGCCCTTACAGAGCTAGGAAACGTGAACAGATTGATGCAGTCATTGCATCGTATTACCGGATGAAAAAAGACCCAAGGAACACTACCGCAGAGTGGAAAAGGCAGATAGCTGCCGAGTACGGGGTATCCGAATACACCATAATGTACTATTTGCGCAACCGACCAAAAACAAAGTAATATGGAAACTCTGATAAAATATACAAAACTGCATAATGCTATATCATCAAATGATGATCAGTTGCGGGAATTTTTGATAAAAAACAACGCGTATGACCCCAATAACATTGAATGTTATGTAGATACTAAAATGCTTAGGCGTGTTCACCTGCTACTTAATATATCGGCTTTATTAGGAAAGATACAGGATGCTGATAATAAGTTCGATGAAACCCAAATAGATATAGTTTGGGCACTCGGTATTCCTTATGTAGAATATTCATACGTGAAAAGCATTTTACCTAAGGATCAATTATCGAATCTTTCCATGTGCTATATGTTTGCTAAAAAGGCTGAATCTATAATAGAATATTCAGATTCAATTTATGTTTCGGCTATATTTTTGGAAGTATTGCTCGATTCAAAAGATTTCATAAAAAATAGCAATACTCCAGAAAAGAAATACAAAACGTATCTAATGCGTGATAATAATTCAGGGTATTTCAAAATAGGGAAATCAGTAGATTGTGTATTCAGGGAGAGAACGCTTCAATCGCAAAATCCATCCATAAGCCTTGTTGGATTTACTGATGATAACATTGAAACAATGTTGCATAACAAATATGCAACAAAAAGAATACGCGGAGAATGGTTTTCGCTTACAGACAGTGATATTTCAGAAATCTTAGATTTATTTTAAAACACAAAGATATGAACGAAACTACTGTAATTACCACCACCAATATTTTAGGCCGCATTGTAAATGTTTATGGTACATATAATGAGCCAATTTTCCTTGCAAAAGATGTTGCCGAATGGCTTGGCCTTACCAATGTTACGGATATGATTAGTAGGGTTGAACCATTCGAGGTGACTAAGTTGAACTTAGGAGGCTTGCAAGGTGAATGTAATATGCTCACAGAAGATGGCCTATATGAGATATTAATGCAAAGCCGAAAACCAATAGCAAAAGAATTCAAGCTAAAAGTTAAGCAATATATTAGGGAGATTCGAAAGTTCGGCGCAACGGCCTTGAATCCGGAAGATTTACTTGATCCTGACTTCATAATATCTATTGCCACGCAGCTTAAAGTAGAACGCACAAGAATTGCACTTCTGGAATCACAGAATAACGCCAAGGATGAACGCCTGCTACTTCAAGACTCCGTGATTAAGGAATCCGCACCCAAGGTGATGTACTTCGATGAAGTATTACAATCGGACAGCCTTTTCAGCACAACTGTAATTGCTAAGGAATTAGGCATGAGCGCAACAAGCCTGAATAAGAAACTTCACGAAATGAAGGTGATCTACTGGACGGGTGAATCATGGGTATTGTATCAGAAATACCAGGATAAAGGCTATACGGGAACCCGTACCAGTGTTTACACCAACAGTATAGGAATATCAAAAACCGCCATCCTCACCGTATGGTCCGAAAAGGGCAGGAACTTTATTCATGGCTTATTTAAAAACGATCAGGAATGGAATCACGCGATTTAAGACAATTGATAAAAGCCGTATCAGGCGAAGTACTCCGACAGGCAGGACTACAGAAAAAGTACATAAGTCAGGCTGAGGCTTTCAAAACATACGGCAGGGGGAAAGTAGAGCGATGGGTACGGCAGGAAAGGGTAACGCCTTTTAGTGATGGGGGAAACACAAAGAAACGCTATGACCCCCTACAATTAGAGATAGCAGCAAATAGAAACAACTGGGTAGATTATATATAAAACACAATACTATGAGCAAGAAAAAAACAGTATGGGGAGTACTTCACTCCAAACTCACAGAAGAAGAATTGAACAGGGCATCACGGTACATAAAAGTAACCGATGCAGCAGTAGAATGCCTTTCGATAGATCACGCCATAACCAGCTTCCAATGGTCGGACACGGCAGAAGGGAAACAGTACTGGCAGGATGTGTTTAACCGCCCAGAATTCGCACAGTTATGATAAAGTTAATGATAATACTGATAGTGGTTGCCTACTATGTTTGCTACTGCTACATCACAGCAACGGAATACCCTGATAATTTCTAACCTTAAAACCTAATCCATATGAAAATTCAACTCAAAAAATTATCCCTCCTGAACTTCAAGGGGATTAAGTCGCTGGAAATTGATTTTTCTGAAGTGACAGACATAGCAGGAAAGAACGCCACCGGCAAAAGCACCGTATTCGATGCATTCACCTGGTTGTTATTCGGGAAGAATGCACAGGATCAAAAAACCTTTGCCGTAAAAACCTACAATGAAAAGGGTGTTGTTATCCCTAAGTTGGATCACTCTGTTGAAGGATTACTGATTATTGACGGAGTAGAAACCAAACTCACCCGTACTCTGAAAGAGATGTGGGTAAAGAAACGCGGAAGTGAAACGGCAGAAATGACCGGCAACGAAACAGTATTTTTTGTGAACGATGTTCCCAAGAAGGAAGGTGAATACCAGTTATTTATTAATTCCATTATCCCGGAGGCAACATTTAAGCTGCTAACCTCTCCCACGTACTTCAACGCCCTTAAATGGAATGATCGCAGGGAAATGCTCACATCCATAACTGGCACTCCCACAGACGAGGAAATAGCCGGAAATGACCTGGTTAATCTTCTTACCACCATGCGTAATGAAAAGAAAACCATTGAGGACCTGAAGAAGGAATATATAGCCAAGAAAAACAACCTCAAAAAGGCTATTGGTGAAATACCATCACGCATTGACGAAGTTACCCGCAACACTCCACAGGCACAGGACTGGAAACAGATTGAAGGGGAAATAAAGACCGGGGAACTTGAACTAACTGTGATTGACCAGGAACTTGCCGACAAGAGTAAGGGAATTGAGGATGCCATACGTACAAGGTCGGAAATGCTGATCAACAAATCAAACCTTGAACAGAAACTCAGTAGCCTTGAATTCCAGGCAAGGCAGGAGTTTGCCACTGCCGGAAGCAAAAAGGATTCCGAAATCAGCGCGAAGAAACAGAAGATAGAATCTTTGCAGCAGTCGATCCTGAATTATAACAACGATGCACAATCCCTGAGTAACAGGATTATTAACCTGAATGCGCAGAATGAAGAATTGCGCAACAAGTGGACAGTAAAGAACGCCGAAAAACTGGAACGGGGAAATGAACTTACATGCCCAACGTGCGGACAATCATTGCCTGATGACCTAGTTGAACACAAGATGGCAGAGGCCGAGAAGAACTTCAACGGTGCAAAGGTGGCCGAATTGAAGAGTATACAAACGCTTGGCTCTTCCAATAAGGCACAGATTGAAGAGCTCACACAGTCTATCGGCCTAATCCGGGATAAAATTGATTTTTCACAAAAAGAAATCAAGGAACTGGAAGCACAAATCAAGGTCCTTGAATCACATCCGGTACACTCACAGTCTATTGAGGCTATACTTACCAAAAACGAAGAATACGCCATCACCAAGCAGCGGGTTTCCGAAATTCTTGTTCCAGAAACTATCCCACAGCCGGATACTGCTGCACTGAAGCAACGCAGGTACGAAGTTTCACAGCATATAAACGAACTCACATCGGTACTGGCAGCAAAAGAATTGATTGCTACTATGGATAAGCGCAAAGATGACCTGGGTAAAGAAGAAAAGCAACTAGCGCAGCAGATAGCATCACTGGAAAAAATAGAATATCAGATTGACCAGTTCACAAAACGCAAGATCAGCGAGGTAGAACGCAGGGTAAATGAAATGTTCCCTTCCGTATCGTTCAGGATGTTCAATCAAACCATAGAGGGTAATGATGTTCCCGCCTGTGACTGCCGCATAAATGGTGTCCCTTATTCGGATGCTAACAGCGCAGGAAAGACACTTGCAGGACTTGAAATTATCAGCGTGTTTTCGAAAGCACACGACAAATACTGTCCCGTGTTCATCGACAACTCTGAAGGAATAAACTTTATACCATCCATGCCCAACCAGGTTGTTACGCTTACCGTGACAAAGGATGCTAAACTTACTATAACCGCGTAGTGTGATGCAGGGGATTAGCCACCTCCCGGTCTGGAGGTGCTTCACAGATGCTCAGGGGGCCTTGCATAGATACGCTCATAACTTCCAATCCGTGAATGACTGACTTTTAAGGGCATTTCAAAGTAAAACCTTTTTTTAAACTGCTAATCTTAAAAACACAACAAAATGGAAACAAACACTTTGCCTGCTACACAGCAGAGAAACATCACAGATCAGGTACTTGCCAAGGTTAACGAATTTGAGGGAGCCGGAAGCATGGTTATACCTGGGGATTATGTGCCGGCCAACGCCCTTAAATCGGCATGGCTGATACTCCAAAACGTAAAGGACCGCAATGGTAAATCCGCATTAGAGGTATGCACCAAGGATTCGGTAGCCAACGCACTATTCGAAATGGTTACCCAGGGGCTGAACCCCATGAAAAAACAAGGCGATTTCATTATTTACGGCAACCAACTGCAATGGCAGCGCGAATACACCGGGAATATTGCCCTTGCCAAGCGATACGGGAACTTGCGCGAGATACATGCAAATGTGATCTATGAAGGAGATGTATTTGAATACTCCATTGACCACCTTACCGGCAGGAAAACAGTCACCAAACACGAACAGAAACTGGAAAACATCGACAATACGAAGATCAGGGGTGCATATGCCGTTTCCGTATTCAACGACAATACTTCCGACATGGAGCCTATGACAATGGCACAGATCAGGGCAGCATGGAACCAGGGCGCAGCTAAAGGGAATTCTGGCGCACATACAAATTTCACCGACCAGATGGCAAAAAAATCTGTAATCAATAGGGCGTGTAAAATCATTTTCCGAGAGTCCGATGACTCCGCGATAATTACCGACAGGGAAGATACTGAGGTTGATCAGGTTTCCGAATCATCAAAGGCTACCATCCGCGAGAGCGCAAGCAAGAAAGAGATAAGCATGGATGAAGCCGAAGTGATTTCAAGCACCCCAACTCCGGTGACATTGACAGAAGAAGAGGATAATGACGGAACACTGAAGGGTCCAGGGTTCTAAATATAATGATGATCGGGCAGCTCAATTGGAGAGTAGCGGTATATCCACCGTCCGTGTAGGTTCGAGTCCTATGCCGATCACTAAAAATAACCACAATGGAATTAATCGTGATAGGGTCCAGTAGTAAAGGTAACTGTTACCTCTTAAGGGGTGAAACAGAAACCTTAATACTTGAAGCCGGGGTGTCGGTAAAAGAAGTAAAAAAGGCTTTAAACTTTGATTTTAGCAGTGTAGTAGGATGTTTGGCCACCCATTGCCACGGGGACCACTTTGGTAAAGCAAAGGAATTCATTGAAGCCGGTATAGATATTTACGCAAGTATGGGGACCATAGAGGCAAGCGGGTTATATGGGCACAGATTGAAAGCTATAGAACACGGGTTTAAGTTCATGCTTGGAAATTTCACCATCCTTCCCCTGATTGTTCAGCACGATGCACCCGAACCCCTATGTTTTTTAATTCGTCATCCTGAATGCGGTGATACTTTATTTGTTACCGATACCCAGTTTATTGAGTACAAGATCAAGGGGCTTAATAATATCCTGGTTGAGGCAAATTACGATAGCAATATCATAGATCAACGGGTAAGCGATGGCGCAAACAAATCAGTGCGCGATAGGGTAATGTTCAGTCATATGTCGATTCAGACATTGTGCGAATTCCTAAAACAAAACGACAGCAATAAACTGAATAACTGTGTATTACTTCATCTTTCAGACGGAAACAGCAATGCAAAAGAATTCAAATCAACGGTTGAGGAAGTAATACCAGGTAAGCAGGTTTGGATCGCAGATAAAGGGATGAAAATAGAACTTAACGCAAAACCTTTCTAATGACTGAACAGCAGAAAATACTAGATGAAATACAACAGTACCAGGAGTTCCTTGAAATACCCTTGTCGGAAGAAGTGGAGCTAGTTATCCTGAAGGGCAATGAACTGGCTGTGATTATTGCAAGAACGGGTTATTTGTATGCAGATGCCAAGAGAACGATGAATGAAAAGATGCAGAGTGAGGTAATGGAATCACTCAGGAGGATAGCGAAAGAAACACCACTTGCAACATCACGCACCGTGAACGCATTAATTGACTCCCTGTGCATGGAAGAGCGATACGCGGTAGATTGGATTGAAAGACTAAATAAGTCTGCTACGCATCAATTGGAGTATTGCAGGACCCTTATTAGCCTGGCAAAGCAAGAAAGATATTCAACACGAACAATAAATACCTAAAACTATGAGCAAGCTACTATCACCTCACAAAGAATTATCGACTTCACAAGCCAGCCATTATCAACAGGCCCAGGTTGAACTGCTCAATCCTTCCATTGAGCGAAAGCGCAAGGCCGCCATTGCCATGTCACCACCTACCCGGAAGGATGATAATATGATCTGCCCCACTATTGTGATAACGTGGGTGCAATTCAAGGCAGGAAGTAACAAGGAAGAACGAATGCAGCATTTCTGTGAGATTGTAGGTAAGGCTAATACACAAGCAAACTACGGAGGAACAGATAAGAGGGCAAGGGGAAAGAACAGGAAGAATTCACCGGAAATAATCGAAAGCATATGATAATAACAATCCTAAAATACACCCTACTTGCCATATTCATTGGCTCCGGCACAGTGCTAATCGTAATGATACGCAACTGGTTAATGATTACCAGGTCAGAACGTAGGCAAAAGAGGAAGATTCGGGCGGAGAACAGGCGTAATGAATTAAGAAATAGAAGATTAACCAATTAAAAACAAACGATATGAAGCCAGAGCACAAAGAATATCCAATAAATATGTACAAGCCACATCGCGAAATGAGGGCGAAGAGAATAAAAGATAAATTTATTAAATCGGGCATATTCCGTGATATGGGGCAGTTTGATTGTGGCGATCATATTGAATTTGAAATGGAAATGGATTTACGGGCTATGAAATTGGCTATCCATATGATTAGGGATTATATGGGCGATTATCTGAATGATGATGATGTGCAGGTTGAGACAATGACGATAAAAGAAATGTCATTATTGGGCGCAATAATTACACTTCGGGAACGGATCAATGTTACTGGTGACGATACGAATAGATACGAATCTACTAAAAAATAAATTTCATACATAATGTAATTTAATGGAACATTATGTTTATATTTGTAAAATCAATTGGAGACGAAGCCATGATAAGACTTTCATACTTGCCTATTTGCATTACCCGATTCTGCCTGGCTTCGTCTCCTTTCAGATCGGGTTTTGCTTTTAGGCATATTTTATAATTACTACAATGGATAAAACTGATAATAAAAAAGTTAGAACTTATGTTTTTAATAAAACAAAAGGACATTGTTCATATTGTGGGTGCAAAATAACTATTGACAAATTTACAATAGATCACATTGAACCAAGACGTAGGTACCCAACTAATTTAAAGATTGGAGAAAATAAAATTGATAATTATTTACCGTGTTGCGGTTCTTGTAATTCATCAAAAAGTACTTTATCTGTTGATGAATTTAGAAATTCTATTACTAAAAAGATAGATTCTATAAGGAATAATTCATCTCAATTTAGAATACTTGAAAGATTCGGTAAAATAAAAATTGAACCGGGAGATATAGTTTTTTACTTTGAAACTATTTAACAATGGCTGAAAATAAAAAATCATTTGTGCTTTATTGCGATATTATTCACATGGTTGAACAATTACCACCTGATAAAGCCGGTGAGTTATTTCTTCATATTTTAAGATATGTTAATGATAAAAATCCAGAAACATCTGATTTGATAGTCAATATAGCCTTTGAACCTATTAAGCAGCAGTTGAAAAGAGATTTAGTTAAATACGAAACATATATTGAAAAACAAAGGGATAACGGGAAAAGGGGAGGTAGGCCACACAAAGAAGATAAAAGCCAAAAAACCCAACCCTTTTTTGGAGAACCCAAAAAAGCTGATAATGTTAATGTTAATGATAATGTTAATAATAATGGTAATAATAATGGTAATGTATTGGATTTCGTAAAAACAAAAAATATCCTGAATTCTGAAGATGAAAAAGGATGGCGTGAAAAAATAATGATGGCCACTATTTACAAAAATGATAATTCGCTACTTAAAAAGATTAACGAATTTCTTTTAGTTCAGAATGCCGTTGAATATTTCCCTCACGATATTTCAGATACAAAAAGATATTTCCTAAACTGGATACGTAGTCAAAAACCAGAACTACAAAGACCAACAGTAAAACAAGACCTTGACTGCCCTAGAATAGACTAACCATGAAACAGCTGTTAGATAAAGCAAACGAGAATCAGAAATATCAGGCCGAATTATTAAGCTTGATACTGAATAATGATGATGTGTATATAAAATCAATAGACATTATCAGGCCTGGATTATTCACGGGAAACAATAGAATAATATTCGATTCTTACACCAAGATGATCAGGGAATCAAAACACCCAGATGCAATTTCAATAAGCACAGAATCAAATGTACCACTTGAAGAAGTTTTAAAGGTGGCCACCTACTACTCTGGGGCAATAAGTAGCATTGATAATATCCTATATGAGTTATTTGACTATTACGCTAAAGATAAGTTAACAAAGCTGGGTGCAAACATAAGCCAGCAGATAACAGCAGGAACTGACTACGAATCTATTGTTTCGATAGTCACAAATACCTTGCGAAGTCTTGAATTGGGAAATAGTAGCAGCGTAATTACGATGGAGGACGGAGTTAACTCCCTATTAAAATTAATTAATAATAACCGTAAGGAGAAAGAATTTACAGGAACCCCCGTAGGATTCAAATTAATTGATGAATTCATGGGAGGATTACACCCCGGTAACCTGATTATACTTGCCGGTGAAACATCACACGGGAAAACAGCATTTGCGTTATCCATGATGTTCAACAGTGCTATTTACTTCAATAAACCATCTGGAATTATATCCCACGAGATGACACCAGATGAGATTATGAGCAGGTTGGCCGCTTTTGCAACTAATATAAATGCAAAACATATACTTAATGGCAAACTAACAGACGATCAGATACAAATATTTTCAGATAGAATATCTGTGCTGATGAAATCGAACCTTTATATTCAGGATTTTATAAAGAGGGAGCTAGTTGATAATATTTCAGCTATTAGACTTATGGTAATGCAAAGGCATGTGAAGTATGTTGTTGTCGAAAATGCCGGTAATATAACCGTGAAGGGTTCAAGTAATGACGAAACTAGAACAGCAGAGATTTCTAAAAGTTTCAAATCACTGGCTCTTGAATTGAAGATAACAATCATATTGATAAGCCACTTATCCAGGGATAGGGATAATGGGAGGAAGCAACCAGAACTTAATAGACTAAGGCACTCAGGACAATTAGAAGCAGATGCTGATATTGTAATATTTACATACATGGCTAAACTTCATGGACATGCTACATTTCCTGGTGATGATGAATCTGATATTGAAACAGAAAACAGGATAAAAACATATATCGCAAAGGGTAGGAGTTATGGCCTATCGAAAACATATCCCGATTTCATAAAGGAGTTAACTCTTGTACGCGATCATGTAGAAGATTTGAAAGAAATATACAACCCAAATACACTTTCACCAAACACCCATTCTGATGACACCTTTAATACTTGAAATAATAAAACTGGAGCTAGAAAGTATAAACCTGAAAAAGGAACTTATAAAAGCATATTCTGGAGAGGATTTGATTGTGTCGCAGATTATTGTTCGTGATTCCAGGGCAGCAATAAAACAATCCCAGGAATCCATACTGTTCTTTTCGCGGCAGCAAGGTCGAAGTTGATGCGGTATGGAGGGAAGTTAAATAAGAATTGCACTAATTAACTTTGAAGGGTAGAAAGTTAAATTGTCGGTAACGGATGCACAAAACTGATCGAAGTAAGATTGAAACCTAAAAGTAATAGTTTAATAATTTTAACACGTACAACAATGGATGCAAAAGGATTAATGGTAGGCGACTACCTGAAAAATGAAGGTGTTATAGTTCAAATTGATGCCCGTTCAATATTCGATATGTTTAACGACAACCCCAAATATGAACCAATAGAATGTTTGAAAATACTGAAAAGCAAAATAGATGCGGCAGGGTTGAATAAATGCAACTACGCTATTGAAACAAATGATATAGAAGCGATAAACGAAGCATTGGTTATAGCGAATGTTAGCAATTCGTTGCCCGATAATGTTACGATTGAAAAATGGGCGTGGGAGAAATGTAATATGAGAGGTGAAGTTAATTTAAGAGGATTGAAGCTGAAATTTTATGCAGAATTTCTTAGAGGCGCAATGTTAATGCGGGATTGGATTAAGGGCAATGAACGCTAACGTTTTCGGGCTTTGCGACTGTTGTGTGTCGGCTTGTGAGTGGGAAAATAGCGCAAAACCCGTGTTATAACCAGTAGGGATTTTTAGCACAAATGCTCATTCGGAGAACAAAACAAAAAATTAAAACAAAAAAAGCGTAGGCAATAATTAATCAATTTAACAATTAAAAAACAAAAAAAATGAACGAACAAACAACAAAATTAATTGAGCAACTGGCTCAAAAACTTGGAACTACTACTGAATATCTTTGGTTAGTTCTTTTGAAACAAGCACCTATTGATGCTACTGTAACATTGTTTCAAACCTTATTTGTAATGCTATTTGGTTTAGCATTATGGAAAATTAATAAACGCTTGTTGAAAAAGGGAAGCGAAGATAAATATTCAGAAACAGGATATGAAAAATATGAAGAAGGTGCAATTATTCCAATGATAATAGCAACAATAGTTTTTGCTATATTATTTATCATTTGCTTTTGTTGTATTGGTGATATAGTGAATGGATATTTTAACCCTGAATATTGGGCTTTAGAGAGAATTTTAAATAAATGTCAATAATCATTTAATCATTGTGGGTGGGCTTTTTTGTTTTAATTTTTTGAACGATAAAGTTAATTCGGAGCAGTCCACCCCTATTGGTTATAACGGTTGCAGGTATGTTTTAGTAAATGCGAAACTAAAAAACTCAAACATCAATACAATGAAAACAAAAAAATGTGAGCAATGCCAAAACTTTATCAAGGCTGTTTGGCGCGATGATTATGATAAGCCTTTAAAAATGATTGAAAAGGCTAAATGTACTGAAGGGAAAAGAGTTCGGTTTGTAGTAGAACATCATCCACATCCTTTCAGTTTCGGGGAGTATAGAAGAAAATGCGAATTATTTAAACAACTCTAAAACTTAATAAAATGAATAGAAAGTATGGTTACTACTGGGTAAATTGGGGTGTTAAATGGGTAATTGCTGAATGGTGCTACGACGATGAAGGTGGCGAAATTGATGAAGATGGTTATTGTCCTGGAAAAGATTTCTGGTGTTGGTCAGGAATGGAAATAATTGCAGAGCCGAAAGAAGTTGATGAACGGCAGATTGTTCGGGATTCTTTCTCGTCCAACTCAGAGCATTTATTAAATATACCTGCTGTTATGGAGCCGTTTTGCTCCTGTTCTAAGGTATTGGGAACTTCAAAGGATGATTTTAGTAGGGAGTATTGCATTAATTGCGGGAAGCACGTGGAGCAAAATGCTCCATAACGATTGAGGCTAAGAAACGTAGCCTTGTAATCACGTTTCAAAATAGGTAGGAACTTTATTGGCTATGTTTTTTAGCCTTTGTTACCCACCGTTTATTTTAAAATTATGGACAAAATATTAATTGAAATGCTTGGAAAGAACGCTTTTAATAACGATATGAAAGTTGATTCTGATATGGCAAAACTTGTAAAAACAGTAAATTACTTAACTATTCAATTGGTGATAACTCGCAAATGGTGTGATGAAGAAGGCAAAGAACATATTAAAAGCGTTCTTGAATCTGCTGAATCTATCTTAAATGGTGGGTAACGCCTGCGGCTATGAAGCGTTGCCGATTAAAACGCTCTAACCTATCAAATTACACGAAATGGAATTAAAAGCAATAAAACTTCAATTACCCGATGACCTCGGCAATGATTTATTAGCCGATGTTAGCATTAGTAATTTAATGCAAGAAGCAACATCGAAGCTAATCAACGATATTCACGAAAAAAGAAACAAAGTGATTACCGAGCGATTAAAAGAAATTGTAGGTATTGATTTAGATATAAAAGCCGAAGCAAACCGAAGATTTAAACGCCTTGCAATTGAGTATAAAGGAAATGAAGAAACAATTTATTTTAATGATGGCAGTGAGCAAGGCAAACGCATAGTAACATTTGTAAAGAAAGATAACCCATTAACATTTGAAACTGATAGATGTCAAATGAGCGTGGAGTATTCTTATTATTAATGCTAACGGATGATTACATGTGCTGTGCGACTTGTAAACCAATCAGCCAAAATACTCAATAACTAACTGCATAGCATATGTAATGTGTTACCGGTTAGTAAGAAAACCAATGCTCAATTTACCTAAATGAAAAATAAAATGTCAACAATTACAATAATGCTGGTAATAATAATTACCTGGTATCTTCTGTTTGTGTTCGATTTCACATTAAAAATTGAACGTGGTAGCAGAAATGTAAAAATTGAATATCACGGACTAATATGGGTAGGTTTAGATTACTACTCAATTTGGAAGTATAAAAGCGATGATAAGCCAATGAAATGGTTATCAATAAACGATATTTAAAATAATGAGGAGCTTATGATCTTTTCAGCAAACATGTTTGGACTCGGGTTCGATTCCCGGCACTTCCACAAGGTACAATTAATGCGTAATCGTACCGGATACAGATTGATTAGTGATCGCTGTATCCATTTATTGGGGGTGACTGGCTTTGACAGCATGATTATGGTTAAGGGAGGTAACTCAGGCCAACTAAATGGCAAAACTGTTGACATGTACCCTACCCAGCGTAAAGCTGCGTAATGTACCGCCCGCCGGGGTGCGAAATCCCCGGCATTTTTTCCGAGATTCGGTAACTCGTACAACCATATTGGTTTTATTATTACCGGTAACGCTCCGATGCTATGATAAGTAATTTACTTACCTCAAAATACTAACATAACAAATACTCGTAAAACAATGAATCACGGTAGTTTATTTTCAGGAATTGGAGGTTTTGATCTCGCAGCGGAATGGATGGGATGGAATAATGTGTTTCATTGTGAAATTAATCCTTTCGGGCAGAAAATCCTAAAACAACACTTCCCAAACTCAATACCTTATGCAGACATTACAAAAACAAACTTCACTATTCACAGAGGCACAATTGACATCCTTACGGGTGGATTCCCCTGCCAGCCATATAGTGTTGCCGGAAAACGGAAAGGAAAAGAGGACGAACGCCATTTATGGCCTGAAATGCTTAGAACAATACGAGAGATTTACCCGACATACGTTGTGGGGGAAAACGTTCCTGGAATTATTAGTTGGGATGGAGGGTTGGTATTCAACGAAGTGCAAACTGACTTGGAAAATGAAGGGTACGAAGTATTACCGTTTTTACTTCCAGCTTGCAGCAAAAATGCACCCCATAAAAGAGAACGAGTTTGGTTTGTGGCCTACGCCAGTGGCAAGCGATGCAACGACCGGAGCGATAATAGGCAAGAACGACACGTTCAAACAAACTTCGGGGCTTCCGAGAAAAATCAATCAGAATGGGACGGACGGATCGGTAGGATTAGCGAGATTGGTTCAATTGATACCAACACCAACAACAAGGGGTTACAAAGGTGCGAGAAGCAAGGAGGCATTAAAAAAAGCGGGAAGAAACCAAACAAACAGTCTACCGGATTATTTTGCGCAGACTGGGAAAAGTTCCCAACTCAATCCCCGATTTGTAGAGGAAATGATGGGATTTCCGATAGGGTGGACAGAATTAAAGCACTTGGAAACGCAATAGTGCCACAGGTAGCCTACCAAATATTTAAAAGCATTGCCGAGTATGAGAACTTGTACAACGAAAACCCGTACAACCAAAAGTAAATTATTTATTATAGCATGTGTTAGCAACTGGCTGCGCTGCTATTCAAAGATTGTTGTACCGTTCATTGTTTCATGCTGTGCATTTTTAATAGACTTCGGGTGCGCAGCTTGTTGCTAACGGATAGTGCTAAGGCAAGGCCAGCACGTAAAACTAAGAGCCTTGTGAACTATGTAACCCGTTGGCTTTGCTTTAGCACGTGTTATACACTGTAGAAAAACAACGCTCAATTTACCTAAGTTATGAAAATATTATTCGGTTGCGAAGAAAGCCAAACGGTAACAATAGCATTTAGAAATGCCGGACATGAAGCATATTCTAATGACTTGAAACCGTGTTCGGGCGGACATCCTGAATGGCACTTGCAAATGGATGTGAACGAAGCTATTGATTTAATGGATTGGGATATGATCGGATTACATCCAGTATGCACAAAAATGACGTTAAGCGGAAACAGGCATTATGCGCCAGGAAAAGAGAAACACTTTGAGAGATTGGAAGCAGTGGAATGGGCTATTAAACTTTGGCAAAAAGCCTGTAAAAAAGCTAAAAAAGTGTACATGGAAAATCCAATTGGTGCAATGAACTCAGATAGTAGATTGCCAAAACCTCAAATTATACAGCCGTATTACTTCGGTGATGAGTTTCAGAAAACTACTTGCCTGTGGCTAAAGGGATTAAACTTTTTATACCACAATTCAACTGCAAATTTATTCGATCAAAATATTACGCATGTCGGGAAAGGTGAAATGTGGGTTGCAAAAAGCGGTAAAGTTATGCCTAAGTGGGTTGCAGATACACCTTCGACAAATAACGAAGCAAACCGAACTATCCGGAGCAAAACATTTGAAGGAATAGCAACAGCAATGGCAGAACAATGGAGCCGAGCATTGGAACTCGTCTAACCATGTTGTTTTTTCTATTGTGTATAACTACTTTATATACCCACTTCAACAAATTGAACCCCCATGAAAATTAACTCATTAGACCTAGAAAACGACATCCAGCAGGGTAATTATACCAATGCCGAGATGGTGCAATTAATTGAACTGATTGGCGGGTATTTGAATCTGAAAACAATACCTGATTATGCGAAACAGAATAACATGACGTACAACGGAGTGAAGAAGTGCAGGGAAACAATTACCCTATTCGGGGTTAAATTAGTGATTGATAATTAATAAATACTAACTATTCTTAACCTACAAACCATGACCAAATACAGATACATAATCGGGATTGATCCCGGAACAAATACGGGTTTGGCTATTTGGGATTCGATTGAAAAGAAACTATTATCAGTACGATCATGTAAAATTCATGCGGCATTTGATTTTATATGCAACATGCACAATGACGAAACATTAATCCGCATTGAAGATGCCAGGTTAAGAAAATGGTACGGAAAGAATACAAAGGGGAAGGACCAGGGAGCCGGAGGTATCAAAAGGGATTGTTCCATCTGGGAAGATTTCTTAAAGGACAACGGGTTCAACTTTGAAATGGTGGACCCGAAACACCAAACAACAAAACTTTCATCTGAACAGTTCAAAAAAATGACAGGATGGGAGGGAACGACAAATGAACATGGCAGGGATGCCGGAATGCTTGTTTTTAATCACAAATAAATATACAACCATATGACAACCTTATCCGCCTACTCAATACCTGGGATAAACAACTACCGAGATCCCATCAGCTTATTAAAACAGATTGTTACTGATTTCAATGTAACGTGGGAATTCATTACATCTGATTCCCGCAAGAAGGAAGTGCTAATGTTCAGGCAACCTATACAGACGATACTTATCCGGAATACCAATATGTGCCTGCGCGAAATAGGAGAGGTTACGGCAGGGCGTAATCACTGTACAGTGCTTTACTCAAAGAAGGTGATTGAGCAGTCTGAGTACTTGTATAATCGCACCAGGAGAAAGAATAAGTCTTACCTGCTGTACGAAGAACTTGAAACCAAGTTTTTGGAAATGTCGGGAGGTAGATTCAAGTATTGGCCGGATAGGAAGTAAACCTATAGGTTGGCTAAACAGCCTTTTTAATTTCCCCTTGCTTCATCTTGTCAAATATCATTTCAAAGATGGAAGTAACAGAGCGTTCTGTTTGCTCTTCGTTAATTTCGGCAGGCATTTTTGGCACTACCATATCAAGTATATCAAGAGCGCGAGCAATGAATCTATCGTCATCCTCAATTAAATACACCCTCTTTAGTATCTGACCAACTAAATCAGTATCAACTACTCCTTGCCTGAGCAGTGATCTTATTTCAGCAGCAACAGGGTTAACAGAACCTTTTGTCCTCCCCTTAGCATTACCGGATTGTCCTTTTACGAATGGCATTTTAGTTCTTTGTTTTTATCAATATTTAGCAATAAGTTCTAAGATAGCAACTTAGCAAATCTTTCAGCGTAAATAACATCCATCTGGTTGATAGTTGCACCCAACCTGGCGCAAGCAAAAACCACAATGAAGTATTTATAATTACCCAATAGGCGGGTTGTGTGTACATCCCCTCCAACCATGCACTGCTGATAGGTTATTATATTCCAGGTGGCCAGATCATTTGACCCATAAACCTGAAAGATACTGTATTCATCGGCAGGATTCTCATATAAAGCACGTAACACCAGCTTGTCAATACGCTTCACGTTTGAACTGGATAGATTTAACGGCCTTGTTTGAAACATCAGGTACTTGCATTCAACTGAATCCGCTGTCTCCTCCTGGTCGATGTAATGCAGCGTAGTGGTGTATACCAATGCATCACCATCCAGCGCACTGCTTCTTTTAACTCCTGCCTGCCTGCCCGAAATCACAAGAACATCCGTAAACGACTCAGTCCTTGTGGCCCATGACTTTGTTTCCAGGTTGAAAGTATATGAGTACGAATAGTTTGCATTGGTAACGATTATTTCCGTGTTGTAAACGTCATACAAAATTGTGCATCCGTCTGAAATATATTCCAGGAAGGTGATATACAGGCTTAAATAGTCAAAAATGGTTGGTAATTGACTGTTTAACTCATCGAGAGCCGAAATAAATTCACTCTCCCCGGCAATGGGATTGAATATTGAACCAGAGACAGGTAAAGAAATCAGTTCACCCTGTGAACCCGAAAGAATCCTCACTCCTTCGCGTGTTGCGTATGCAATTCCCCCGGTGATATTGTTAACTGCTGTCCTTCCAATCAGGATGTCGTTATTTAAAGGCTGGGAAGTCGAATACAATACTTCCCCGTTTCCGTGTTGAATTGAAAATACACCCTGCTTTGTAAAAATGTAAAGAGGGTACAATCCGAACACCTGATCACTCAGGGCCTGCTCAACAGCGCACATGGCAATTACCTCATTGTGTATCATCCCGAACCTGTACGAGTTCAGCGCAGGCCATACTAAGGGGTTGAAGATGCCGGAGACCTGCATACGGTTGGTGTCTATAGATATATTATCAATAACATCCGTATCCGAGAATACAGTTCCGCTTGTTAATACGGTTGGTATTGGCAGATGTATAATATCGGCAGAAGATCCAACTTCCGGGATAGTCCCGTAATAGGATACATTCAAAGATGCAGATGGCTTCAAATCAAACAATCCAATAGTATACTTAACACCCAAATACGTATAGTAGTATCTTATTTTAAAAGCCCTGTAATCCGGATAAGAAATTATATTTCTCAGGCCAACATAATACGGACCTGGACCGAATACCAGATAATTATAGCTATCTGGCATGAATCCGGTTAATATACTCACTTCGTCAATGTCAAGTGACGGGAAATTCTTTGATAACTCACTATCAACAATCTTAATCTTATTATCCGATGTCTTTAAATATACCCTTTGTCTTATGGTCACGCCGGATAGTACAGTTCCTAATACTCCGTAATCCTCTTCATTTATCCATTCTAAGCCTGTTCCACCTGTGTTTTTTGATAATATAAGCGGCAGGCTGTTATCTAAAGGATTTGATAATGTAGTTGTTATGTTTGATAAATGCAACCTGCTATTATACTGGTAGTCTGCATTAGACGTTATTTCGTGATGGCTAAAATTATCTGGAGGCAATAGCTCATTAGCACTCACTTCCTTTGTGAAATCTAACTCAATTCGGCCATACATGCCTTTGTTATTTGCGCTTACAATTAAATCAGAAATAGGAATAGAATATAATTTATAATAATTCTCAGACAGCATAGCATCTTCAAATTTATCCAAAGGAGGTACCAGGCTTGTTAGTGTTAAGTATGTTTCCGGGTGAGTAACTGTTTTGGCCCATACTATTGATTTACCCGTCAGGTTTCTAGGATTTACAGGTCTGGTGCAAAATATATCCATTGACTCAACTATACCGGCATCATAGTATTGCTGTAGGTTGAACTCCCCGCATCCAAAGAAATCATATTTTAAAAAGTTCTTAAATACGTTAACATTTCGCATTCCGGCTGTATATGTATCGTGTGTTGAATCGTACACATAATAAACTAATGCGCTTCCCAGATCAGATCCCAGGCTTTGAAATATTGGTAAGCTATGATTTATATACGTTCCATCAAATAATCTGAACGCTATTCTAAGTCCAAATATACCCGTTATGTAATTCAATATCTGATAATCTGAAATCTTCAAGTAGTAATTGCCTAAAACAAGACCTTTTGCATAATCGTCCAGATCACTACCAGTTAATGCCGATGAGTTCAAGAAGGAAAATGTATCAATAAACTTACCATCCGGGAAAACATCAGCCGTTGGAGTTGATACCACGCCAAAATGAGGCATTGGAAGTGCTGTTATGTTTTTGTAAATTCCGTTCACGTAGTACAGAATATACTTCTTCAAATCCGTAAACACCAACAATACGTTCCCTAGGTGCGAAAACCTATCGAATGTTTCACCGGATGCCAGGGTAATTACAGGGGTTGAAACCTGAACATTGGTCCCATCGGTGAATAAAACAGTGTAAACCTTATTATCTGCTGAATTATGCACTACAAATGTGTTCTCAGGCAATGCAGGATGGTAGGTAATGCCATCAAAGACAAATAACGATTCTGCATACCATCCCGTTTTTTCTTTATCTCCTACGCCACGCCATGCACCCTCACGGAATCGCATGTTGATAGCTTCCAATAGTGCGCCATCTTCCGAAACCTTATCTGTAGTATTGCGAACGATGCCCTTAGGGATGATTGATTTTACCTGTTTTGCCATGAGAAAAGTAAAATCACGAAATTAAAGGTACGGGTTCATTGGTATATGTTAATATGACAATGATTAGTGTCATAATAGCAAATCAAATACGGGCTTATAGTTCTATTTTGCATGAAATTATATAATTATGCTTCCAGCCCTTGCAGTTCCTCTTATCACTACCGGCCTACAGGTGGCCGGTAATCTCTTTGGCCAGTCGCAGGCGAACAAAGCACAGAACAAATACGATAGTTTTCTCACGCAGCGCAGGAATGATCTTGCGGCAAAGCTGAATACATCGCAGAATCAGGATTACCTGGATACCGATGCAGCCCGTTCAGCACTTGAACAGATACGCAAAAACATGAAGGAGGCTACCAAAGCTACTACCAATGCTGCTATACAGGGAGGAGAAACTCCCGAATCAGTTATAGCAACGCAGGGAAACCTTCAGGATAAATACCAGAATGCAGTTAGTGGATTGGTACAGGGAGCGCAAAAGGTGAAAGATCGTGACCG
>JBAXXB010000010.1:0-35071 GCA_037128115.1 Bacteroidota bacterium | reverse complement strand
GGCATTGCCATTCCCATCCTCCTGGGTAATAAAACTATCATCAACCAGATGATAGAGCAATACGACCTCGAATTGCCCGCTGTTCACATTATTGACCCCACGCCGAAAGAACAGCTTGAAATGCGCGAACTCTTCGCCAGCCAGTATTACAAGAAACGTCAGCGCCGGGGTGTGAATGCACAACTGGCCCTTGACTTTATGACCCACCGCAACTTCTTCGCACCCAGCATGGTCGAAAACGGCTATGCTGACGCTATGATATCCGGCTTAACGACCAGTTACCCTGAAACCATACGCCCGGCTTTGCGCATTATAGGCAAACAGAAAAATGCAAGCATCATCTCGGCCATGTATATCATGCTCACCAAGAAAGGGCCATTCTTTTTTGCTGACACAACGGTGAACATGAACCCATCGGTTGAAACCCTGGTCGAAATCACCCTGCAAACGGCCCAGGCAGTCCGTGCTTTCAATATAGAGCCCCGCATCGCCATGCTTTCGTATTCCAACTTCGGTTCCGTCGAAGGAAATATCCCTATGAAAGTCCGGGCAGCGGTGTCCATCCTTCATCGCGACTATCCCGACCTGATCGTTGACGGAGATATGCAGGCCAATTTCGCCATCAACAACGATATGCTTACTGAGCACTTCCCGTTCAGTAAACTGGTGGGCGGCGCTGCCAATACCCTCATTTTCCCCTACCTTACCGCAGGGAATATCGCCTATAAACTCATACAGGAACTGGCCGGGGCCGAAGCCATCGGACCTATACTCATGGGACTCGACAAATCTATACATGTGCTACAGATGGGTTCGAGCGTGAACGAGATCGTAAATATGACTGCCATTGCAGTAATCGACGCCCAGACACACGAAGAAAAGACTGAAAAATAGGATTTTATATAGCTGTTTTTCAATGGGTTAAACACAATTTAATTTTTGTTAAAATAATTTTGTCTCTATATATTTAACAATGTAAATGTTTATTAATTTAGCTGTCGTTGATTTTTATCAAACACAGTAATTTATGAACACTGAAATAGCCATGAACGGGGAATTATCAATGTGAATTGATATGGAACGCGATCATGGCTTTTTTCTGCCCGGTACGGGCTGGTTAGCAGCAAACAAAAAAACAAATTAATAACTCATGAAAAAAATAACCGTAATCGGAGCCGGAAATGTAGGCGCCACTGTTGCCAACGTTGTTGCTCACAAGGACCTTGCACGCGAAGTGGTTTTGGTCGATATCAAAGAAGGCACCGCCGAAGGCAAGGCCCTTGATATCTGGCAGACATCGTCAATCAATAACTTCAACACCCATGTTGTCGGCTGTACCAACGACTACCTGAAGACCAAGGGATCGGGTGTGGTTGTTATCACATCTGGCCTGCCAAGGAAACCCGGTATGAGCCGCGACGACCTGATAAAGACCAATGCGCTGATCGTTAAAGATGTGACCGAGAAGGTTATCAAGTATTCGCCCGAAGCCATTATTATTATCGTTTCGAACCCACTCGACGTCATGACTTACTGCGCATATAAAGCAGCGCTGAAGGACGAACGCAAGGTGTTCGGGATGGCCGGCATACTCGACACAGGCCGTTACCGCAGCTTTATTGCCGAAGCATTGAGCATCTCACCTAAAGACGTTCACTCCATGTTACTGGGTGGTCATGGCGACACTATGGTTCCGCTGCCACGCTATACTTCAGTCGGTGGTATCCCGATCACGGAATTGCTCAATAAGGATGAAATTGATAAAATTGTGGAACGCACCCGCAAAGGCGGAGGCGAACTGGTTAACCTGATGGGAACCTCTGCATGGTATGCTCCCGGAGCAGCTGCCGCACAGATGGTGGAAGCTATTGTTGACGACCAGAAACGTATTTTCCCGGTATGCACCAGGCTGAACGGGGAATACGGGCTTAAGGATGTATTCCTTGGAGTACCTGTCCGCCTGGGTTCGCAGGGTATCGAAGAAGTCATTGAACTGAAACTGGATAAAGCTGAGAAAAAACTGCTCGAAGAATCTGCAGCCTCAGTTAAAGGCATGATGGATGCGCTCGACAATATGCATATTTTCGAAGACTAGTTCATTAAATAGTATTAATTTTAAGGCACTCTTCATGCTTGGAGAGTGCCTTTTTTATTTCTTTTTGCGGGGATTACGGAATCCAGGTTTAAGGTTTAACACACTGGCGTTCAATATGATCATACTACAATATTCCTGATCATTGTTTCTAAACCGATATGAAGGTAAACCAAAGCTAAAATGAAGAAAATAGTAGTTCTGACAGGTGCCGGCATCAGCGCCGAAAGCGGTATACGCACCTTCCGCGATTCCGATGGCTTATGGGAAGAACACTGCATAGAAGATGTTGCCACATTTGAAGCCTGGCAGCGCAACCCGGACCTGGTGCTTGACTTCTACAACCAGCGGCGGAAGCAATTGTATGAAGTAAGGCCCAACGCCGCCCACCTGGCCTTGGTTGAACTTGAAAAAAAATTCGATGTTCAGATCATTACACAAAATGTGGACGACCTCCATGAGCAGGCCGGCTCGGCCCATGTGCTTCACCTTCATGGCGAATTGAAGAAAGTACGGAGTACCATTGACGATACCCTCGTTTACACGCTGGATGGCTGGGAGTTAAAGCGCGGCGACCTATGTGAAAAAAGATCACAACTCCGCCCGCATATAGTGTGGTTTGGTGAAGCCGTACCCATGATAGAACCCGCCATGGAACTTACGGCTGAAGCTGATATTTTAATTGTTATAGGCACCTCTCTCAATGTTTACCCTGCTGCAGGTCTTGTCAACTATATAAGAAGGGGTATTCCTGTTTACCTGGTCGACCCTAAAGCCGAAATGCTGCCAGGAGTGCAGAACCTAACCGTACTCCGCGAAACAGCAGGGGCGGGAGTACCAAAACTTGTGGCGGAAATGCTTGGCCAGGAACAGTGATAAGTATCATGCAAGGAAACACCATATGAGAAAAATATTCCGGATTTCTTTAACAGTTTAGGCTAATCAGGCCGGATAACCAGAGTACTGACAGGTTATTATATTTAATTTCAAGTGCTGTAGGGGTAAAAGTCGTTTCAGGTGTCTTATATATACTGAAAAATATTTATAAGATGTAAATTGGTGACCCATTATTATTCCTATATAAAAACCTGAAATTCTAACAATTAAAAGATTAGGTCCATGAGAAAGTTCCTCCTTTTAACAGGCTTTTCACTTTTCTCTGTTCTTACTTTCGCTCAATGGTCATGGCAAAACCCATTACCACAGGGTAACGAACTGGTATCTACATGTTTCACAGATGTTAACACGGGTTATGCTGTAGGTGGCGACGGGACTATTATTAAGACCAGCGACGGAGGCTTCACCTGGTCGACGCTGGCAAGCGGGACAAACGCGTTTCTGATGTCAGTTACCTTTACTGATCCCGAAACCGGGTTTGCTACCGGCTCCGGCGGAACTATCCTAAAGACCGTTGACAGCGGAGCTACATGGACTGGCATTGAGAGTGGAATCCATTCATCTGTTAATTTCGTTTGTTTCGCTGATGCGAATACAGGCTATGCCCTGGGAGGTGACACCAACCTGAAAACTATTGATGGGGGAAACTCCTGGTTTACCATACCCGGCGGATCACCTTTCGGGTGGACTTCGGCCTTTTTTACCGATGCAACCACCGGTTATGAAATAGGGCTGGCCGGAATAAATAAAACCACTGATGGCGGCCTTACCTGGACGCTTCAACTGGATGGCATGAACCTCACCTGGAGTTTGGAATCCATTTGGTTTACAGATGCCAATACAGGTTACGCCGTAGGTGGGGATAAGTCCATATTTAAAACTTCCGATGCAGGGCAAAACTGGACCCAGGTTTTAGACGGAGATCCTTATTACCTAACTTCCGTTTGCTTTACGAATGCCCAAACCGGTTATGCTGCAGGCTATGGCGCTGGAGCAATTGTGCTGAAAACCACTGATGCCGGACTAATTTGGACAGCCTTAGATATAGGTAGCATTGAAGGACTGCATTCCGTTTATTTTATTGATGAACATAACGGATACGCTGTTGGCGACTACGGGCAGATGGTAAAAACCAACGACGCAGGTGCTTCCTGGACTCATTTATCCGCAGGACCGGTAAATGATTTATACTCAGTTAACTTTGCTGACAACAATACTGGTTATGCAGTGGGTGACAACGGCATAATTATGAAGACCTCAAACGGGGGATCCACATGGACATCATTAACAAGCGGGAGCAGTGAATTATTGCATTCGGTCTTTTTTACAGATACAAATACCGGCTATGCGGTTGGCGGTAATTGGTGGTCGCCCGGGATCATACTGAAAACTACGGATGGAGGATCTGTCTGGCAAAGTTTAGCCTCCGGGATATCGAATCCTTTATATTCCGTTTATTTTACAAGTTCCGATACGGGCTATGCTGTGGGCGGCGACCAGAATACAGTGGCTTCCATTGTGAAAACCACTGACGGAGGAATTACCTGGCAGGAGAAATCACCTGGAGTAACCCAACATTTATTCTCAGTTATTTTCGTTCCCTCATCAGGGGGAGGATATACCGGATTTGCTTCAGGTAGCCAGGGAACCATATTGAAAACAACGAATGAAGGTGAAACGTGGACCGCTTTAAATAGCGGAACCACCGCAGCCCTTCTTTCCATTTTCTTTGTCGACGAAAACACAGGCTTCGTGGCAGGAACAAATGATGTTATCTTAAAAACCATAAACGGAGGTACCAACTGGACTGCTTTAGCCAGCGGAACAAGTCACTACCTCGATGCTGTTTACTTTACTGACAGCAATAACGGTATCATAGTCGGGGATATGGGAACCACCTTAACTACTACTGACGGAGGCCTGACATGGATTGCAGCTCCCAGCCAGACATATAGCTGGTTGCATTCAGTATCTTGCACTAAAAAGGGAAACATCTATGCTGCAGGTTTTAGCGGAGTTATATTAAGCAAGGTTCATGAAGGAGGAACTGTTGAAGTTAGCGAAAGCAATCAGGCAAAACCAAAATTCGACCTTTTCCCAAACCCGGCAAGCGGTATTATTACTTTGTCGGCGCAGGACCATACACCCGGATGGGTCACGATACAAGTCATTACTATGACTGGCAAACTCATGCTTCAGAAGAAGTACCATTACCTAAACAAATTCAATATCGATATATCCAACTTCAAAGCAGGCATTTACCTGGTGAAAATACAGTCCGACTCTGGTGTTGAAACCCAGAAATTAGTAGTTCAATAAGGGTAGTTCTCACAGCGGATATGACACTATAGGATACTGAACAGGAAAGTTTTTTTTATGCTTATGGTACCAATGTCACTTCAAACCAGGATAAAAGCACAATAGTTTAGCCTGCGTAACGTTTTACAAATCAGATTTCTTTTCTACTTTTGCAGGAGCAGGAAATAAGGATTAAAACAACTGGGACTAAAATTGTAAGAATAATTTATATTTATTTGATAACCATACATTTGAAGTTTTAACTCTTAATACAATAAACATGAAGACAAAACTCTTTTTAGTAGCAATAACGGCAGTTATAATGCTGGGAACCTCCTGCGTAAGCCAGAAAAAATACAAAACACAGCTAACCAGTTTTGATATGCTGAATTCGCAGTATACTAAAAAACAAGCTGATTTGAACGCATGCGAAACTGCTAAGGCCAATTATCTTAAACAAATCGAAGACCTGAACCGGCAGCTGGCCGATCTGAGCAAAGAACAATCCTACCTGAAAACCAACAACACACAGGTATTAAACCAGTTAGAAGCCTTATCGGTTATTACCGGTACCCAGGCCGAAAGCATCAAGAAATCAATGGAAAACATCGGCATGAAGGATGCATATATACAGGGACTGCAAACCTCGCTGGCTCAGAAAGATTCACTCAATATGGCCCTGGTGCTGAACCTTAAAGGTGCTATTGGAAACCTCGAAGATGAAGATATCAACATCAAAGTGGATAAAGGTGTGGTATTTATCGACATTTCCGACAAATTACTCTTCAAAAGCGGAAGTTACGACGTAACCGACAAGGCAAAAGACGTACTCGGCAAGGTAGCCCTGGTTTTGAAAAACCAGCCTGGTATGGAGTTTATGGTCGAAGGACACACCGACAATGTACCTTTCAAAAAAGCAGGCGACCTGCTTGATAACTGGGATTTAAGCGTAAAGCGCTCCACCACTATTGTTCGACTGCTCCAGACCCAATACGGGCTCGACCCATCGAAAATGATTGCCGCTGGCCGCAGCGAATACCAGCCGCTTACACCAAACAGTTCCGATGCGGGCAAAGCTTCGAACCGCAGGACGCGTATCGTGATTTTGCCCCAGCTCGACCAATTCTTTAAACTTCTCGAAAAGAAATAATCGCCAATATTACCTGGTTTGATTCGGAATTCAACCGGAACCGGAAAATAAAACATCCCGAAGATCAAACGGCCTTAATTCCGGCGGTATTATCTTCGGGATGATTGTTTTAAGCTATTAGCAGTTATTACTCACAGAAATCAGTTTTTATGCTTGTCTGCGTTATGGCAGCAGGTTTCGGCACTGCAGGTTTCAGGCTTTTCAACAACCAGTACTACGCTGAAGATTCCTTCATCCGAATTAATGTCTTTATACTTCACGATTGTATCCGCATCCAGGTATTTCTCAAGGATTTCATCAGGAATTTTCACTTTATTTACTTCAACTACTCCGCCCTGAGTGAAACCGGTCTTGCGGAAATAGTTCATGAAAACATCCACTTTTTCGGCACCGGCAATACAGCCCGCAAACCCGGAGGCTTCTTTTCGCAGTGCTTCGGGAATATCATTGATAATCACAAAATCCGACACACAAACATACCCGCTGTGGTTACACACCCGGTACATCTCGTCGGCTACTTTCTGCTTATTGGACTGGAGATTGAAGACACAGGACGAATAGATGACATCGGCAAATTCGTCAGGAAGAGGTGCGGATTCTATGTCCCCCAGCCTGAATTCCACATTGCTTATTTTAAGAGAATCGAGGACTCCACGTGATGAATTTATATTCTGTTCCGACTTGTCGATTCCGATTACTTTGCCGGCAGGGCCAACAACACCGGCTGCCAAAAAACAGTCGTTACCACTTCCCGAACCAAATTCCACCACGCGATCACCTGCTTTTAACAGCTGGAACCGCTCCGGCAGGTCTGCATTGACATCCGAAGGGCCCTGTTTTTCTGAGTGGCTTCCGCAACCTCCTGATCCACAGCCGCAGGCACTGTTCTTCACCTTTTCGTTATTCTCAATTGTTTTTATTTCTGCTTGCATATTGAGTTTTGTATTTGAATTAATTTTCAGTCTTAAAACACTATTTCACCACAAAGTAACAATCATTCAGACTGTAAGGTTTTAGGGGGAGAAATATTTAATTTAAAGAATATGTCTTTTAAAGTCATTTCCATATTCAACGGACTGCATATCAACACAAATAAGAGCAGACCCGGCAATTTACAATTTTACTTCACATTCCTTCATAACCAGGTCATCAGAACTTATTCAGACCACACCTGTTTTACGATTTCTGATCCAAAGGGTTATGGATGCAGCGGAAGACGGAATATTCATTAAATATAACTGTAGTGTAAGGTGTCCATAAAAATCCTTAAAATAAAAGTCTGTATGCTTCAAAGCCTTAACTTTGCGCTGAATTATACCCATTAACATCATGCTTCAGAAACTCATTACGTTTATACTTTTAGCTGTTTTAGCAGCATCCTGCAAAACAGATGTGACTGATTACGGCCCGATTGACAAGAAAACGATCGAAGCCTACCTGGCTGCAAACAACCTTACCGCACAATCGACAGCTTCGGGATTGTATTACATAATCGAAAAACCGGGAGGGGTTAATCATCCCACCATTAACTCTTCAGTAGCGGTAAATTACAAAGGGTATCTCACTGACGGCACTGTTTTCGACGCATCGTATTCATCGGGTACACCCGCCAATTTTGCACTGAATGCACTGGTTGCGGGATGGCAGGAAGGATTACAGCTGATAGGCTTAAAAGGGAAAATCAAACTCTTGATCCCATCAGCATTAGGATACGGCTCTACAGCCAAGACCGGTATCCCCGCTAATTCCGTTTTAATATTCGACATTGAGCTGGTTGAATTCTATTAAAAGCCATGAGTGCGCGGAGTAATGGAGACTTGCTTGATTTCGGCCAGTCGTTCCGGAAGGCGGCCGATTATTGCGCAGCCCAGGATCGCTGCATCAGCGAATTGAAGCTGAAACTGAGAACCTGGCATATTGACCGGGAATTTAACGCTCAGATCATCAGCAAGTTGATTTCTGAAGGTTTCCTTGACGAAAGGCGCTTCGCGTTCAATTACGCAGGCGGGAAATTCAGGATGAACGGCTGGGGAAAATTAAAGATTGCCGCTGCTCTAAGGGCCAAAGCACTTCCGGCCGCATTCATTCAACAAGCGCTTGCCAGCCTTGATGCCGATGAATACACTTTATGCCTGGAGACTTTGCTGCAGAAAAAGCTAAATCAACTGGGCAGCGATGATATGCTGAACCGCCAGAAGGCAGCCCGTTTCGCCGCTTCCCGCGGTTTCGAGCCAGGGCTCATTGCAGCGCTTTTGCGCGACAACGGACTTTTTGAACTTTAACAATAAAACCAACTCATGATAACTATTGATTCCCTAAAAGAACTATCAAAGCGGCTCGAAGCGCTGAGGAGGTTCCTTTGACGTCGACACCAAGCTTGAACTCATCGCCGAAGAAGAAAAAATAACCCAGGCCCCTGGTTTCTGGGACGACCCAAAAAAAGCGGAAATAGTCCTTAAAACAATACAGGAAAAGAAAAGCTGGACCAATGCTTTCGCCAATGCGGAAGTTTCCCTTGCCGACATACAGGTCTTGTACGAGTTTTTCCAGGCCGGCGAAGCCACCGAGCTGGAAGTAGAAGAACACTTGAGAAAAACCGAAAAGTTATTCGACGACCTCGAATTCCGGAATATGCTCAGCAACGAGGAAGACGGTTTGAGTGCCATCCTGCAGATCAATTCAGGTGCTGGCGGAACCGAAAGCCAGGACTGGGCCCAGATGCTGATGCGTATGTATATCCGCTGGGCGGAACGGAATAATTATAAGGTTCGCGAACTCGATTTAAACGAAGGCGATGTAGCCGGCATTAAATCTGTTTCCATTGAAATAGAAGGCGATCATGCATTTGGATACCTGAAAGGTGAAAACGGGGTTCACCGCCTTGTGCGCCTCTCCCCTTTCGATTCGGCTAACCGCCGCCATACTTCCTTCGCTTCGGTATACGTTTACCCTATGGTAGATGATAATATTGATATACAGATCAGCGCAGCCGACATCAGCTGGGACACTTTCCGCAGCAGCGGCCCGGGAGGCCAGAACGTAAATAAAGTGGAAACCGCAGTACGACTATATCATGCTCCTTCAGGCATTGTTGTCGAATGCCAGGTGACCCGTTCGCAGCAGCAAAACCGCGACAAGGCAATACAGATGCTGAAATCGCAGCTTTATGAAATAGAACTGCGCAAGAAAAAAGAAGCCCAGGCCGAAATTGAAGGCAATAAAAAGAAGATTGAGTGGGGATCCCAGATCAGGAACTATGTACTGCATCCCTATAAGATGGTTAAAGATATTCGCACCGGTCACGAAACATCCAATGCATACGAGGTACTTGATGGCGACCTGAATGATTTTATCAAGACCTACCTAATGGAATTCGGCAGGAGCGATTCATAATTTACCCGGATCTGCCAAACAGGAATGTGTATGGATAACACAACAAAAGCCGATAAAACGATAGCCCTTGTGCTGATCCTGGTGCTGGCATTCCCTGTCGCATATTTTTCGTTATTCGTTCCCTTTGAAACCGATACCGGAGATAGCGTAATGCACTATTATTTTGCGCGTTACGCCTTCCAGGACCCATTGCTTCTACTCGACCACTGGGGTAAACCGTTTTTCACCCTGTTGGCATCGCCCTTTGCACAATTCGGATTTGGTGGCATGAAATTATTCAACGGTATAGCAGGACTGCTCTCGGGTTGGACCGCTTACCGAATAGCCAGGAAACTTGAGCTGCGTTATCCCTGGATGGCTATCATTTTTGTCCTATTTGCGCCTGCATATTTTGTCAAACTCTTCTCGGGATACACGGAGCCTCTTTTCGGGCTCATACTGGTAACATCCGTCTATTTGGTGCTTATACAGCGCCCGCTTCTTTCGGCTACCCTTCTATCCTTTTTGCCTTTTGTGCGTTCGGAAGGCCTGATCCTGGTTATGGTATTTGGCCTTTATTTCCTTATCAGGAAAAACTACAAGGCTATTTTGTTACTGCCAGCAGGGCATGTCATTTATTCATTTATCGGCATGTTCTCAGGTAAAAGCTTTCTATGGGTTTTCACCGATATCCCATACAGCGTTGTGAGTCCCTATGGGAAAGGCAATTTTACTCATTATTCCACACAGTTGTTACTCACCCTCGGTGTTCCACTTTTCCTGCTTTGCATAGGCGGAATTCTGACTATTTTGATGGATATAACCATTAAAAGGAGCCGCTTAGTACACAGGAATAACCTGGAAGTTCATTTGCTCTTGTTTGGAAGTTTCCTGGCCTACTTCCTGTTTCATACCCTGAGCTGGGGTTTGGGTTTATTCGGCTCTATGGGCCTGAGTCGTGTGCTCACGGCCATGGTTCCATTGCTAGCCGTGATATCACTGATCGGCTTCAACTTTTTGATCAGCTGGAAAAACACAGGCCGATTCCCGCTTAAAATGCTCGTAATCACCCCATTGACAGGATATGTTTTAATATTCCCCTTTCTGCATAATCCTGCCAGCATCAACTGGAAAAAGGAATTGCACCGGAGCCCGGAAATGACGCTCATGCATAGAATTGCTTCCGATATAAACAAGCAACAGGGGGGCAAATTCCTGTATTATTCAAATCCATATTTAAGTTATGCCTTGAATATCAACCCCTTTGACCAGTCAAAACATGCAACGTTCTCCTTATGGCATGCTGAAGGCAGATTGCATCCGGCTTCGTTGCTCATCTGGGATAACTGTTCTTCGGTCGATGAAGAACAAACCGACTCCACTTCCCTTTACAAGAACCCGGAACTCCGTTTGGTCAGGCGATATGAAACCGATTAAGAAAGTCAGAAAAAGATTTTCCTGGTTTTCAGCAACTGAAACGGCAATTCATTACAAAGTATTTTTCCTATCTTTGAAAAGAAATCACCACCGATTCGTGATTCATAGTATCGCTATGGCATGGACCCAATTATTATATCCAAACTCAACGGCCCCAAATGTAAGTTTATAATAATGATAATGAATGTTTTAGATTGATAATCCCTCCTCAAACCCCGATAAATATCTTCTGCTAATTCTATTTCAACCCATGATAACTGTTTATCACAACCCAAAATGCCGTAAATCCAGGGCCGGTTTGCAGTACATACAGGAAAAAGGCCTGGACCATACCATTGTTGAATACCTGAAAACGCCTTTTACGCGTGAACAGTTTATAGACCTGCTGATGAAGCTCAACATGAGGCCGGCGGAAATCGTACGAACTCAGGAAGATGAGTATAAAGAAAAACTAAAAGGCAAGAATTTCACTGACGAGGAATGGATAACGATACTCCTGGAAAACCCTAAACTGATCCAACGCCCGATTGTAGTTAAAAACCATAAAGCTGTGCTTGGAAATCCGGTTGAGGAGATTGACAGGTTACTGGGGGAGAACGGGTAGGGAGATAACGGGAGGAAGTGGTCATTCAGTGGTCATTCGGTGGTTATTCGGTAGTCATTCGGTGGTTAGGCGGTGGTCATTCAGTGGTCATTCGGTGGTCATTCGGTGGTTATTCAGTGGTTATTCAGGGGTCATTCGGTTGTCATTCAGTGGTTATTCAGTGGTCATTCGGTTGTCATTCAGTTGTCATTCAGTGGTCATTCGGTGGTTAATCGGTAGTCATTCGGTAGTCATTCAGTGGTCATTCGGTGGTTAATCGGTGGTCATTCGGTAGTCATTCGGTAGTCATTCGGTAGTCATTCGGTAGTCATTCGGTGGTCATGCAGTGGTTATTCGGTGGTTATTCAGGGGTTATTCAGGGGTCATTCGGTGGTTATTCGGTGGTTATTCGGTTGTCATTGGGTGGTCAATTGATTTTTGCAAACAGATGTAGTTCATACTATTAAGTTTACGGCAATGGATATTGATGATTTAAGAGTCTATCAACAGGCCATGCAACTGGCTGAAAAAGTCTGGGAAATTGTACTTGGATGGGAAGCTTTTGCCAAATATTCACTGGGCAAACAATATACCGAAGCGGCTGATTCCATAGGAGCAAACATAAGTGAAGGTTTTGGCAGGTTTCATTTTAAGGACTCTAAGAACTTCCTGTACTATTCCCGTGGATCCCTTTATGAAACCAGGACATGGACTATAAAAGCACACAACCGCCGACTAATGCCGGATGAAACCTACGAGGAATTGATCTCAGAGCTCCATGATCTTGGAATAAAACTCAACAATTATATCAATACTATTGGAAAATCGCCTGAAAGTACCAGAAAAACATGAGATAATATAAACCAATAATCTCAAACAAGTATTGAATGGTAACACCAAAACTCTGGTTATCTTTACACACTAGTCAACAGCCATCGAATTACAACTCAAACACTCATTCCCCTTACCCCTCTTGTCAACAGCCATCGAATGACAACTCAAACACTCATTCCCCTTACCCCTCTTGTCAACAACCATTGAATGACAACTCATATCCTCCCAGCCAACCCAATCCTCTCAAAATACAATCCAAATACCCCAAAACCATGAAATACCGTATCGAAAAAGACACCATGGGACCGGTTGAGGTTCCCGCCGATAAATATTGGGGCGCTCAGACGCAGCGTTCGAAGGATAATTTCCGCATCGGCGACGGGCATATGCCTATCGAGATCATCAGGGCATTCGCCATACTTAAAAAAGCCGCCGCCCTTACCAACCGGGACCTGGGCATACTTACGGCCGATAAATGCGACCTGATTGGAAAAGTATGCGACGAGATTTCTGATGGCAAGTTGGATGACCAGTTTCCCCTTGTAGTATGGCAGACCGGTTCAGGGACACAAAGCAACATGAACGTAAACGAGGTGGTAAGTAACCGGGCTCATGTCCTGGCTGGTGGAGTGCTGGGTGAAGGCAAAAGCCCTCTTCACCCGAACGATGATGTAAATAAATCGCAAAGCAGTAACGATACTTTCCCTACTGCGATGTCGATAGCCGCTTACAAAATGCTGGTTGAAGTCACGCTTCCAGGCGTACAGAAACTCCGCGACACACTGGCTGCCAAGTCCGCTGAGTTTAATACTATCGTAAAAATAGGCCGTACCCACCTGATGGACGCCACCCCTCTCACCCTGGGGCAGGAATTTTCAGGCTATGTTTCCCAACTGGATCATGGAATGAGAGCAGTAAAAAATACGCTTCCACATTTGTCGGAACTAGCGTTGGGAGGTACTGCCGTTGGGACAGGAATCAATACGCCTAAGGGGTATTCGGAAAAAGTGGCTGGACACATTGCATCGCTTACCGGCCTACCCTTCATAACAGCTGAAAATAAATTTGAAGCCCTGTCGAGCCACGACAATATTGTAGAAGCTTCGGGCGCACTCAAGGCCGTCGCTACCAGCCTCATGCATATTTCGAGTAATATCCGCCTCCTGGCATCCGGTCCGCGATGCGGGATTGGCGAGTTGCATCTTCCGGAAAACGAACCCGGTTCGTCTATTATGCCTGGTAAAGTAAACCCTACACAAAACGAATCGCTTACCATGGTTTGCGCCCAGGTGATTGGTTGCGACGCTGCCATAACCGTTGCCAATACTCATGGCCATTTCCAGCTGAACGTTTTCAAACCGGTTATAATTTACAATTTCCTGATGGCAGCACGCCTGGTAGGTGATGCCTGTGTTTCGTTTAACGATAATTGTGCCGTTGGTATTGAAGCAAATCTTGCCTTTATAGGCAAAAACCTGGAGAACTCCTTAATGCTGGTTACGGCACTGAACACTCACATAGGTTACGAAAACGCCGCTAAAATTGCCAAGAAAGCCCACCATGAAGGCAGCACCCTGCGTGAAGCAGCCATGGCGCTGGGCCTTGTGACCGATGAGCAATTCACCGAATGGGTCGATCCCTCAAAAATGATAGGATAAAAAACCCAATTCAACAGAAATTACTGAGCCCCCGGCAAATTAACACTTGGCGGGGGCTTTTATCTTATCTCACTAACCTGAATCAGGATATTTATGTCATCCTGATTTTTTCCTCAACAGCCCGCACCCTAAGAAATTAATTTACAGTTGGTTTCCCACCTTTTCCTGCATCACTGAAACCCATGATTTCTTCCTGCCTACGGATGGATTCCTCATGCACAAGTTGCAGCATTTTAAGCAGAAATTCCCGGCCCAGGCCTATACGGGAGCCAAGGTTGAAACGATCGTGATAGATATCGCTCCAGCGATGCATCTGTAATATGGTAATGTTATTTTCCTTTTTATACTGCCCTATCTCATCCACTATTTTCATGCGTTTATTCAGGATGTCGAGCAATTCGGCGTCCATTTTATCAATTTCCCGCCTCAGCATTTCGAGTTTTGTTTCAAATTCGGGATTGCCCTGCGACTGCCGGATAACAAGTGAATCCAATAGTATTGCCAAGTCTGCCGGGGTAACCTGTTGGTTTGCATCGGTTAAAGCATGATCCGGGTCAGTATGTGATTCAATCATCAGCCCTGCCATTTCAAGATCAAGTGCTTTCTGGCTAATGGGTAGCAGCAGGTCGCGCCGTCCACAGATATGGCTGGGATCACAAATCACCGGTAAGCCAGGAACCAAACGCTGCAACTCAATCGGGATTTCCCACATCGGCTGGTTGCGGTACAGCGAATGCCGGTAATAATAGAACCCACGGTGTATGGCTATAAGTTTATGTATCCCTGATTTATTCAGTCGTTCGAGTGCTCCCAACCATAAAGAAATATCCGGGTTAAGCGGATTTTTCACCATAACCGGAATATCAACACCTTTAAGCGCTTCGGCCAGTTCCTGCACCGAAAAAGGGTTAACCACTGTCCTTGCTCCAAGCCATAAGATATCGACCTTGTGTTTCAGGCAGGCTTCCACGTGTTCGGGCCGCGCTATTTCCACAGCCGTGAGGAGCCCGGTTCGTTGCTGAACCTCGGTTAACCATTCCAGCCCGATATTGCCTATACCTTCAAATGAAGATGGACGAGTGCGTGGTTTCCAAAGACCTGTTCTGAATACCTTGACCTGGGGAATAGCAGCCAGTTTCAATGCGGTGCCTATAACCTGGTCATGGGTTTCGGCACTGCAGGGTCCGCTGATCACCAGCGGGAAATTGCCGGTTGGTAACCAATCGCCTAAAGGTGTAATATCAAATTGTTTTTCCATGGCAAATGAAGGGGTAAATGTAAACAAAACAATCTATCCAATGTTTTTCTTATATCGGAGAATGTTCCAATTTTCAAAGAAATACGCCATTGCCGTTTGCTTAAGAGCAAGCTATCACCAAAGGCTAGAAATGAATGCTGAAAATCCCATGAAAGGACAATGCAAACAGAGTTTTGAAAACAGGTACGACAGGGTGATCGTGTCATCTCACTCCCTGGCTCATGTGCACATCACTCTAGTTTTCTGTGCAAAAGAAATCCCTTCCAAACAGCATTTGACGGGCATTCTGTTCCTCAAGAATCACGGGCAGTTTCTTGATTATTTGCTTATCTTTGCACAATGGCTTACTAAATAATTGCAAATACCTAATTTCAAAGCATTTATGTCGGAATCGAAAAGAACAAAAATAATTGACCTACTGAAAACACCTGAAATAACAGGAATAGGAAACAGTGTTACCATTAAAGGCTGGGTGCGCACCAAACGAGGCAATAAAAACGTTGCTTTTATTGCGCTGAACGATGGCTCCGTAATTCATAGCATACAAGTGGTTGCCGACCTGGCAGACTTTGATGAGGAATTACTGAAACTAATCACCACGGGTGCATGCATTTCGGTTACCGGCACTTTGGTTGAATCACCCGGGGCCGGGCAGTCAGTTGAAGTTCATGCTAAACAAATTGAAGTATACGGCAGTGCCGATCCCGAAATTTACCCCCTGCAGAAAAAGGGACATACGCTGGAGTTTCTGAGGGAAATTGCCCACCTGAGGCCACGCACCAATACATTTGGAGCCGTGCTCAGGATCCGGCACAATATGGCTTATGCCATTCACAAATATTTTAACGACAAAGGTTTCTATTACATTCACACCCCAATTATTACAGGTTCGGATGCCGAAGGCGCAGGCGCCATGTTCAAAGTTACCACCTTGGATTTGAACAATTTACCAAAGAACGAACTCGGGGAAATTGATTATTCCCAGGACTTTTTCGGCAAAAGCACCAATCTCACGGTGTCGGGACAGTTAAATGGAGAACTTGCGGCTATGGCCCTCTCCGAAATCTATACTTTCGGGCCTACCTTCAGGGCTGAGAACAGCAATACTCCCCGTCACCTGGCCGAGTTCTGGATGATTGAACCCGAAATGGCTTTTTACGATATCACCGACAACATGGACCTGGTGGAAGATTTCCTGAAATACCTGATCCGTTATGCGGTTGAACATTGTTATGATGACCTCGAATTCCTGCAGAAAATGTATGACAACGAGCTGATCGAGAGGCTAAACTTTGTGATCAACAATGATTTTGAACGACTTCCTTATACCAAAGCTATTGAAATACTGGTAGCATCAGGGCAAAAATTTGAATTCCCTGTCGAATGGGGCGTTGATCTGCAATCGGAACACGAACGTTACCTGGTGGAGAAAGTCTTTAACAAACCCGTCATCCTGATTGATTATCCTAAAGAGATCAAAGCTTTTTACATGAAGCAGAATGAGGATGGACTCACTGTGCGGGCCATGGATGTTCTTTTTCCCCGCATAGGTGAAATTATAGGGGGCTCACAGCGGGAAGAAGATTATGAAAAGCTGATGCAACGTATTCACGAACTGCATATCCCTGAAAAAGATATGTGGTGGTACCTCGAAACACGTAAGTTCGGTACGGCCCCGCATGCAGGCTTCGGTTTAGGATTTGAACGGCTTATGCTGTTTGTCACAGGCATGTTGAACATACGCGACGTAATTCCTTTCCCCCGCACACCCCAGACCGCTGATTTTTAATCCGGGCGGAGAAACTTTCTACCTTTAGCGGGAGATGTTTCATTTGAGAATTTAATTACCTTTGGATTACTACTTACCACTTACATAAACTTATTCTCTCTTCATGCTCAATCAAAGCCTTCAGCAGAAATTACTACAAAAGCTATCTCCTCAGCAGATTCTGCTTATGAAGCTCTTGCAAATTCCTTCGATGGCATTAGAGCAACGCATTAAACAGGAGATAGAGGAAAACCCGGTACTTGAAATTGATGAAGACTACGAACAGGAAGAATCTTCTGAACCTGAAGATTATGAAGACAAGGCCAAAGAGTCGGATGATGATTCTCTGAACGATGTAGATATCAACGATTACCTGAGTGAGGACGACATCCCTTCGTACCGCCTGAATGCCGGCAACACCTCAGTAAACGACGAGCATAAGGAAATGCCACTGACAGCAGATACCGGTTTTCACGAATCCCTGCTTTTACAACTAGACCTTAAGGACTTCCCTTCCCAAAAGCGAACCATAGGAACTACCATTATCGGCAACCTGGATGAGTCCGGTTACCTTCAGCGCGACCTGGCCGCCATGGTCGACGACCTGGCATTTACACAAGGGATATCCACTACCCTGACGGAAATAGAACTGATGCTTAGGGTTGTGCAGAGTTTCGAGCCTTCAGGAGTAGCGGCCCGAAGCCTGCAGGAATGCCTTCTGCTCCAGCTCAAACGGCTTGATCCTTCGCCTTCGGTAAAACTAGCTACGATCATACTCGACCGCTGCTTTGAAGATTTTACCAAGAAACACTATGATAAAATACTGAAGCGGACACACTCGGAAGAAGAGGATCTAAGGGATGCCATCTCGGAAATACTTAAGCTTAACCCAAAACCGGGCAGCGCCTTCAGCCCTTCAACCTCCGGCAATCAATTTGTTATTCCCGATTTTATCATCGAAAACAAGGATGGTGTACTCGAACTCTACCTGAATCAGCGCAATATGCCTGAACTTAAATTGAGCAGGACGTATACCGACATGCTGGAAACATACGGCGAAAACAAGAACAGGAAAGAAAAAAACGATACACAGCGGGATGCCGTTATTTTCATTAAGCAAAAAATCGATTCAGCCCGATGGTTTATTGAAGCCATCAAACAGCGGCAGGATACGCTTTACCTGACGATGAAAGCCATTATGGATTACCAGCACAGGTATTTCCTCGAAGGCGATGAAACCACCCTGCGACCCATGATACTGAAAGACATTGCCGAACGGGTGGGCCTCGACATTTCGACCATCTCGCGTGTGGCAAACAGCAAATATGTTCAGACTCCTTACGGTACTTTTCTGCTGAAGAGTTTCTTCTCCGAATCTATACAAAATGACCAGGGTGAGGAAGTATCGACCCGTGAGATCAAGAAAATTCTTTCGGACTGTATTGTTGCAGAAGACAAAAACAAGCCCCTGACCGACGAAGAACTCACGCTGATCCTGAAACAAAAGGGATACCCGATTGCGCGCCGCACGGTGGCGAAATACAGGGAATTACTCAATATCCCGGTTGCCCGCCTTCGGAAAGTTATGTAGCACCCTAAAAAACTGACCGGTATTGCTTGCTGGCAATAAAATTCATTAAGATTCAACCAGATTCGTTTCACCAGGTGATCTTTTGCCTGTGCGACCTCAATTAAATGTATACTATTAACAATCAACCAGTTAAAATGCAAACCAGTAAATACCCGCTTTCACGCATTCTTTCCTATATACTTCACCCCCTGCTGATTCCAACCCTGGTAACCTCGGCCCTCATGTTGAATCCGGGGTTCTTTTCCATTGCCCTGCCCAGTGCAGTGAAATTCTGGTTTATAAGTATTGTTTTTATTTTCACTGTGGGAATACCGCTTTGCGGGATGTTCATATTGCTGAAATTCAAGGTGATAAATTCAATTGAGCAGAAGCAGCGAACCGAACGCATAATTCCATTGCTATTAGGGAGTACATCGTATATGGCCCTTTTATATTCCCTGAGATCGACCGGGATTCCCCCGGTTTTCCTTTATGTTCTGTATGCCGCCACCCTTGCCCTGTTGACAGGACTCCTGATAAATATGTTATATAAGATCAGCCTGCATACCCTGGGATGGGGTGCTCTCACTGCAACACTCGCCAGTATTTCGCTCCAGGTCGGGGCTCCGCTCCTTTCGCTTATTATTGCTTCGGTGGTTTTATCTGGTCTGGCCGGCTATGCACGCCTAAAACAAAATGCCCACAACCAGACCCAGATTTACTTGGGTTATGTTGCAGGCGTGAGTATTATTATAATTATGTCTTTAATCGGGTAATCAGAATGGTGTAAAAACCAAACCCACCGATATAGGGTAAATCTGCGGACCAAGATCCTTTTGAAACACTGACGAAAGCTGGTAAAACGCGGAAACGCCAAACCATTTGTAACCAATTACAGCGTAAGGGCCATAATGGAAGTTCTCTATATTTCGGAGTGTATTTGATTTTTCCTTCACCTGGTATCCACTTCCCTCAAGATCGCTTCCTTTGTACTTGGTATGAGCGTTCAGGCTCCAGCCAACCTTGAATCCAAGAGTTCCGTGAACTTTATTGGACGCCTTGTACTGAAAACCAAACGGTATATCTATATAGGTGATTGACAGCTTGCTCTTCTTCACCGTGATCGATTTACCGTTAGAGGTCGAGGGAACATTATAGAAATAGGATTCATTAGCCCCCACGCCTGCAGGCAAGGTATTGTAAACGTTATATTTACCCACACCCAAAAGTGCCTCGCTGTAAAAATTATGTGCCCCTATTCCTCCTCCTATAAAGAAGTCTAAATGTCCTTTTTTATCCATTGGGAACATATAGCGTACAAAAACATCAACTCCCTGGTTGATGGCCCTGGTATTAATCGAGTCAGGAACTTTCATCCAGAAATCGTTAAAAACACCGAATCCAAGGCTCAGGCGCTTGCTGATTGATTCGGCAGTTGGTTTCTGGGCAAAGGATGTGCTTGCCATCGCCAGAACGATGATAATTAAAAATACGTTGCGTTTCATTGAATCTTATTTTTCGGAAGCAAAGATAGAGTAAAAAGCGGTAAAGTAGTATCAAGGGATAATTTTGCGAATGTTAAGAATTGCTAATACTATCAATACTGTGCTATTGTTGGCACTGTGAATCTTATGCCGATTCAGTCATGTTTATCTTTTATAGCCACAAGAGTCCACACGGAATTTATTTTCGCACTTTCTGCCGGTTTCATTCGGGACTTTTACTTTTTGATTCTAAACCAGACATATATGATCATTCGTTTTTTGACCAGCAAAATTACTTCAAAAGTCATAATTGCATACTAATCTAATTCTACTAGTCATCCAAGTAGAAAGAGCCGCCAAAATTATCCATAAAAAATCGAAATTTAGGAGGCATCATAAATGATTATTATAATCCAAGCGGGCAGTTATAGCACAACCTTATATTGCCGCCTGATGTAATTTGCCATGTAAAAAAACCTACCACCAGCGCATACCTGTCAACCTGCATAAATCCATGCGCGAAAGCAGAAGATTGTATTCGAATTGAAGCTGGCTGAGTTGTGCATCTTTTAAGTTTGAGACAGCTGTCAGGAGTTCGAGGTTGGTAATTACGCCGAATTTATAACGTTCCGAAGCAAGGTCCTGGGCGAGTTGCGCCTGGCGAATCAAGGTATCTGCGCTGGCAAGTTTTTTCTGGTTTTTACGGATATCATCCATGGCATTTGCCAGGTCCTTATTTAATATGCCTTTTTGTGTTTCGAGGGACAGTTGCGAGGCATGGCGACTGATGACCGCCATTTTTCGCTGATAAGTGGGGCGTGACGAAGGAAGAATAGATATAGTAACACCCAGCCCGGCAAAGTAATTGAAATTAATTTCATCGATACTGGGCATATAACCATTCTTATAGCCAAGTCCTGCCTGCAGGTTGAGAACCGGCAAACGGCTGCGGTCAGCAGAAACGATGTCCCAGCCCGCCGATATGATTTTATCCCCGGCTACCCTGATGTCGGGATTATTACGGTACGCAACGGCTAAAATCGAGTCAGTCACCGTATTGAAAACAGATGAATTAAAACTTGTATCGTTGAGGTAGTCTTTCCCTGAAATTCCTGTCAGCATCCCTAACACATTGTATTGCTTATCGCACTGAGCCTTCAGCTCGGTATAGAAATTCCCTGCATTGGTATATTTCACCTCGGTCGAAACCAGGTCATAACTCAAAGCATCCCCATTATTCACCTTAACACTTATTTGTTTTAAAGTGGATTGCAACAGCCTGATTTGCTCCTGTTGAACATACAGGCTCTTGTTCAGGAAAATAATAGAATAATAAATCTGTGCCACCTGGTAGGCAAGTGATGATTTAAAACTTTCAAGGTTATCCTTTGACAGAGCCAGGTCACTTTTAGCTTTATTCACGAGTGGGTTAATCCGCAGATCGATTATAGGCTGGGCTAGGCTCACGGAAGCATTGTAGTTATTAGCCGGTAGAATATTTACATTATTGGTTTGGCCTTCTCCTGAAGAAAAAGGGATATACGGAGTCGGATATTGCCGGCGATATGAGAGATCACCCACGGCCGTGGGCAGGAAGGCCGCCTTTCCTAGATCAACCTTCACCTCGTTCAGGCTGACCAAAGCGTTCATTTCACCCACTTTCGGATATACCTGGAACGATTGTTCAACAAACTTTTTCAGGTCGGCCGGAACGTTCAACTCCTGGGCTGAAATCAGATTTACAGAAAAGAGGATAACGAATATTAAAAAAATGACCTTCATGGTATGCGAATTTGAATTAGAGCTTTGAAAAGATAAATTAAACTTCTTCAGCAGCCATCAGCACCTCCTTATTTTTCACCCGGCTTCTCCTGGTAAACAAAAGAAGTGGAAAGGCAAACAGTATGAAGAGTGTAGCGTAAAGGAAGGCATCGAGGTAACTCAGCAGGTAGGTTTGCTTCATCACCGTGAGTTCGATAATCTGGTAGGTTTGTTGCTGGATATTGGCTGTAATCGGCAATTTCGCTTGCAGTCCCTGGTAAATCTGGTTGTAACGTTCGGCAAACTGGGCGCTTCCGCTATAAATATTACTGACCAGGTCGGTGCGATGAACGGCTACCCTGTGAGCTAAATAATTGTTAATGATGGCAATACCGAAAGATCCCCCCAATTGCCTCATCATATTATTAAGGGCGACTCCCTGGGGTATATCTTTGTGCTGCAACTCGGCAACAGCCATGGCGTTAAGAGGCACAAACAGCAAGGCGAGTCCGGCTCCTCGTATCATCAGGGGCAAGGTAAAGAAACTTGAGGTTACGTTCTGATCAGCCTGCGACATCAGAATCCCGAAGCCCATCAGCGTAATAAAACCAAGTGTGACAAACAGTTGCGGACGTACACCATTTTGAAGCATTCGCCCTATAAAAGGCATCAGTATCAATGATAAGACGGATGCCGGCAGAAGCGTGATACCGGTTTCGTAAGCCGTGTAGCCTAAAACCCTTTGCAACATCAGGGGAAAAATAAACACCGAAGTAAACAGTATAAACCCTACTATAAAGGTAAGCATGGTAGTTATGACCAGGTTCCTGTCCTTTAAAATACGCAGGTTCACCACCGGCTCTTTTTGTTGCAGTTCCCACCAGATAAAAGTGATGAGCCCGACAGCCGCGATAACAGTGAGGCCAATGATCAGTCGCGAATCGTACCAGTCGTCGGCCTGGCCCCGCTCAAGCACATATTGAAGTGACCCAATACCGATGGCAAGCAGGAATATCCCTGACCAGTCGATCCTGGGCTTCAATTTGATATCGAATCCCCTCGGTATAAAACGATAGGCAAGTATACTGGCCATAATCCCAAACGGAACATTGATAAAGAATATCAACGGCCACGAATAGCTGTCGATGATAATGCCGCCTACGGTTGGTCCAAGGGTTGGGCCCAGCACCACACCCATACCGAATAAGGCCGCCGCCATTCCACGTTGTTTCCCCGTGAAGGTTTCAAAAAGCAGGGCCTGTGAAGTGGAAAGCAAAGCACCGCCACCCAATCCCTGCACAAATCTCCACAAAACAATCTCCCATAAAGTGGTTGATGTCCCGCAAAGCACCGAAGCCACGGTGAAAATAGCTATAGAAGCCATATAGTAGCGCCGCCGCCCGAAATATACCGCCAGAAAGCCTGTCATTGGAATGATGATCACATTGGCAATGGCATAGGAGGTGATCACCCAGGCAATGTCTTCGATTGAAGCGCCCAGGTTACCGGCCATCTGGTTCAATGCGACATTCACAATGGAAGTATCGATCAGTTCCATAATGGCAGCCGAAATCGTTGTGATCGCGATAAAAATCTTCGCTGTCTTACTTAGATATTCCATGTATAAGCTTAAAGGGGAACGGAAACGACCACGCTCATCCCGGCGCGGAGTATATCCTTAAATTTTGCCTCATCCAGTATTTCAATCCGAACGGGAACGCGTTGGGTGACTTTTACAAAGTTCCCGGTGGCGTTATCGGGAGGAAGAAGCGAAAATTTAGCCCCGGTGGCATCCGACACGGAAACGATTTTACCCTCGACAAGTAGTTTTGGATAACCATCGATTTTCAGGTGTACTATTCCACCTACATGTACATTTTTAAGCTGGCTTTCCTTGAAATTTGCCACTACCCATTGGCTGTTGGTATTCACAATAGTGAAAAGCGGTGCACCTGCCTGAATAAACTGGCCTTCGTCAATGTTCCTTTTCCCAAGTTTCCCGTCTGCAATGGCATAAATGCGGCAATATGTAAGTTTCAGTTTTTGTTGTTCAATTCTAACTTTCTTAATATCAGTCTGGGCTTCTGCTTTTTTAACCAGGGAACTAAGCACAGTAAGGCGGGTTTCGGCTACCCTGACATCAATCTGGCCGGTTTCGACTTGCTTTGAAGTGATATCGAAAGCCGACTGGCTGTCATCCAGTTGTTTTTGAGTAATAGCGTTTCCTGCCGAAAGGCTTTTATCCCTTTTCAGGTCGCCGGAGGTTTTAGACTGCCGCAGCCTGGTCACCTCAAGGTTTCCTTTGGTAGCTGACAGCGATGCCTCCGCGTTAACAAGTGCGGCCCTGGCATTGTCGATATCCGACTGGGATTGAAAATAATCAGACTGCATCTCCCGCAGTTGCAGAACAAGTTCAGAGGAATCGACCACCATCAGCAACTGCCCTTTGGTGACCGAGGAATAGTCATCGGCATAAATTTTATCCACATAGCCCGAAACCCGCGAAAGGATAGGAACAAGCCTCATCTCCACCTGTGCATTGTCAGTTTCTTCGTGATGAATGGCATACCATACTTGTTTCACCAGGAAGATTAACCCAATAATTACAACTGTACTGATGATAATACGGGGCAGGATTTTCTTGCTTTTTTTAGGCTCATTTTTGGTTTCAGTATCCATGTATACAGTTTTGTTTTTTACTTATATAAAGTGCTGTAATATCCGGAGAAAGCCGGATTATGCTTAATTAAGGTTACATGCAAAAAAAGGGACTTGATACTCCATTATTCTGACAGGCAGCAGAAACACAACCGGCCAATCATAAAAAAGTTTCTTGATAAGGCAAAAGTACTGCTTCCGAAGTAAGTATTTTTTTACATATGATAAAAAATTACTTTCTACCCCTGATTCTGCTAAGCGATACCTGGGAGATACCAATGTAGCTGGCTATTTCGCCCAAACTTATCCGCTGAAGCAAATGGTTATTCTCTTTAACAAAACTATTGTATCGCTCGGTTGCATCGTCTTCAAGCATTTCTTTAGCCCGTTTTAAGGTATTGACAGCGGCAAATGAAATATATTTTCGCATAAAAGACTCAAAAGAATGGTGTTTTCTGCATAAAGCCTCAATGTCGTTATAGTCCAGGAATGTCAAGGTGGAATCTTCCAATGCAATGGTAATAAATTCGGCTGGCGTCTGATTTATAAAACTATCCAGAACTGTAAAAATTGAGTTTTCAGAAAAAAACCGAAGTATAAATACTCTGTTCTTGTTATGATAATAGTGCTTTACCAGGCCTTTGTCGATGAAAAAAAAATTCCGGCAAATCTGTCCTTGCTTATTAACCAGGTCTCCTTTTTTAAAATCCTGGAATTTAAGTTTACCCATCATTTCATCAGCCGCTTCAGGTGTGAGTGTTGAAATGGTACTACAGCATTTTACAAAGTCCATCATTTAGTCAAAAGGCTCTAAGATAAATCCAGATAGAGTTTATTAAAACGTTTTTAAAATCCTCGTTTTAAAGAACGTAAGAAAAGCAGCGAATACGCATTCTCTACAATTATTCGAGGCGCTAACTCTTACTACCGATTTGTTTACCCGGATGTTAATAAATTTTCCAATCAGCCACAAACACCCGGCAGGGTATAGCTGTATTCTTGATATAACAAATATAGCAACTTTAACTTCGCCAGAACATTCCTTAGTAAACGATTAACTAGGTTAAAATCAGGCAGGAACAAAAATCAATTGAATTAGTTTATGAATATGTACCTGGTTTTAACATAAGCATACCAAAGTCTGGCATTATCGGGGGAATCAGCTAGGACCAAATATAACCTTCCTACAACATCTGTCTTTGCCTATTTCTTAAGCTCATTAAACCAGTTTATGGTTTTAAGCCCCCACGGCAGCAGGCCGAATTCATGATCGGCACCTGGCAGGCTTATAAGTTGTATCCTGTCCTGCCCGGTGCCCAGGTTCAGGAAGCTGTTATATATAAGCTGTGATTGTTCCGGAGGCACATTGAGATCAGCAGAGCCATGGTAAAAATTAATTTTTGAGTCTGGCATCCATGCAGTTACGCTATTCTTCACCAGCAGGGACCGGATTTGTGCAAAATCCGCGCTATTGCTAAAATCCGAGATCATATTGCTTTTCAGAAGTACAGCGAGGGTATCGTTGAGTTGAGCATCCACCTGCATATTGGAAAAAGACCCGTTGAAAAGCTCCGGTATGCGGGAAGCATAAGGCTCGTTAAAAAAGTTACTGAGCGGCTCAATCTGGGCTCCGAAGAGCTGCTGCGAGTAAATAAAATAGGGCAGGTACAATGGGCCGGGATATACCTGCTGTTCCAGCACGTATTTTGACATGGCCATCATATCATATGCCCCTGCACCACACGATGTTGCCTTGACGGGTATAGTGGTTTTGTAATTTGTTTCCAGGTTTTTAAGCCCCGATAGCGTTGCCCACCCTCCCTGCGAGTATCCCATCAGGAAATGTTCGCCATTGAATTTGGCTTGTATGTCTTTTTCTTCAAGCAGTTCATGGCAGGCCCTGATCATATCAACTACAGCCCTGTCAGTAGTTTCCCTTTCATAATACGGGTGAAGATACTGTGCCGATGCTCCGAAACCAATGTAATCAGGAATGGCTATTATGTATCCGTTCCCTGCCATGCATTCCATCAAAGTGTAATAATAGTCAGCAGGATTCACGCTGGGGCAACCTGATTTCAGCGTGTTGGTGCCATTCTGAAAACTAATGATGGGAAATGAATCCTGGGATTGAGGCAGGCAAACCAGGCCGGATGCCAAAACAGATTCTCCTTTATACAGAGATTTATAAGTTATTTTATATACATCAACTCCATAGGCAGTATTGTTAACAATGGGAGTTGCATCCGGGTATAGATTCTGCCAAACTCCAATCTGCTGCTTGATAGCAGCTGTCTGAAAAGTAAGTATCTTCAGGTACGAAACCAAAACCACGTTGACCGGCTCTTCAACTACGGTTTCCTTTTTACATCCCGGTGTAACGAAAAGACTGACAAGCAGAATTAAAGCTGTGAAGTAGCTGACAAATTTGAATCTCACCTGTAAGAGTATAGTTTTCATAGTCCAGTATTTTTAACGTAAAATTATAACAATAATAGTATAGTTTTAGTTCAGGCATCAAATTTCCGATTACCCGCAAAAAACGAAAAAGGCTGATTCAAAACGAACCAGCCTTAACATTTGTGGGCCCACCTGACCCATGACAAAAAACGCTACTTTTCAATATTAACAGGCATTAGCAAGCTTTAAACTTTGGGCAGTGTGGCAATTTTGTGGAAATCAATCTGTTTTTTCTTTCAAAATTTCCGCTGCATTAACTTTGTGTTCACTTAAGCCTTCCGGGTTATCCTTTAACAATTCGTTGATATAGGCTATATATCCGGGATCGTTTGAAATTATCTTCATTATCTCAATAACACCTGGGTGTTTTTTTAATTCCGGGTTATTGTCAGCAATAAAGGAAAGTGTTTCTATTTGCTTAATATGGCTGGCTCTACCTTCTTTTAGAATGTTTATTAATTCTTGTTGATTATCTTGGTACTTCTTATTCGTTTCCAAATATTTTTCTAAATGCAATATATATTCACCCTGTTGTTTAACCAAAGCCTTTAATTCGTTAGTCCCTCTATCTAAATCAGATTCTTTACCAAAAAAAACAGAAATCGGGACATCCAATATTTCGGCGATCTTCTCAAGAGTGCTTGCTTTAATAGAATTTTCCTTAATTGACCTATAAAGCCCCGAAAATGCAACTTCGGCTTTTATGGCTAAATCTTTGATTTTTATACCCTTAGTTTCGGATATAATTTCAATCTGTTTTAAGTTCATAAATAAATTACATTTTTTTGCAATTATTGCTTGTTTTTGCATCACATTGCATATATTTGCAATGTTTTTATTTGCATTACCAGTATGTAAGTACAAATTTAATACTACTTCGTGCTTTTTGCAAATATTTGCAAAATTTTTCTAATAAGTCTAAACCAAATAACCCAATATCATGGCAGAAACCTTTAAACCCACAACAAACGAATTAGAAAATATTATCCGCAAATCTGTAAAGGATGCGCTATCTGAATTTGAAAAAGAAAAGATAATTTCAAATACAGATAAACTTTTAACCATTAGCCAGGTATCTAAAAAGCTTGGCAAATCATTTAGAACAATAAAAAAATGGGTTGATGCCGGAATTTTACAAACAACCAAAAACGGCCTCGTAACCGAAGCCTCATTAAATGAGTATCTGAAAGGGTAATAAACAAAAACCGGAACATCTTATAGGGCATTCCGGATCAACAAATAATTTTAACCTAAATACAATGTAATCTTATGAAAACTAACACGCAAGTATTCCAAGAAATGGCTATTCAAAAAAAACAGTTACAAGATCATATTCTTTCAACAATTATAGAATATTCCGAAGAATTTGAAAACGCCCTGATTGAAAGCTTATTCAGAAGTATTGAGAATAAAAACGAAATAGGAATCGAAAAGGATCAAATTGATTCATTGCATTTATTGTATCGAGTTTTGCATGATGCAAAAGAGTTTAAAAGCCTTTATCCGGAAAACATATTGATAAACGAACTAATAAATTCTTAAACAATGGAACAAAATATTTTAATAACCATGTCACCGGCTGACTTGCAAAACCTTGTTAAAGTAGCTGTAAGGGAAGCGCAAGCGGAAACCGCTCAGCAGGAAAATACAAAAACAAGCTATTCTATTAATAAGGCGGCAAAGCTATTAGGGCGGAGCTTTACCACCGTTAAAAATCTAATTATAGCCGGGAAGCTGGAAACAACTTCAGACGGACTAAGGGTAACTGCACAGGCAATAAACTAATATTTGAAACAGCCAGGATAAAACGAAAAAGCACCTTAGCCAGGTGCTTTTTGTCATTAAGCCGTAAAATTGAAAAGAAACCGTAAGCCAAACGATAACTAAACAATTTAAGAAACCCAAAACCTGTAAGGTGTTAAAGCGGATCATGAACACCGCCTAAGCTGCAAGCCACTGCCCCGCAATGTATGCTTTTAATTTTCAATGAAGTTACTCAACAAAAACTAAAAATAGTTTCAAATGACAAATGTACAACAGAAAATTGATATTCAGACAATTAACACAGGATCAATTTTAGAAAATACCAAAATTGAAGATAGTAAAGACCCTTCTTTGTATCAAGACGAATACGGATTTTATATACAAGGCGGACGATACTACACAACAGAGAAAGTAAGAGGAACGCCAATAAAGGTAGAATTATCAAATTTTTCAATGAAAAGTATATTCCATTTGTTAAATGGGACTAATAATACACTTCGAATTCTATTCATTCAAAGAGGTTCAGGGCAAAAACATTTTATTGAGGTGTATTCCAATGAAATGAAACCTGAATCATTTGAAACTATTTTAAAATCGAAACGATGTACCTTCTTTGGTAATGCGTACCAATTAAAGAGGATATTTTCTCAGATGATGGATGACGAGACAGAAGCCATTATTATTAATTATTTAGGCTGGAATGATGAATTTCGAATTTACGTTTTCGCCGATTCTGTATTTAATGCTGAAAATAAGCTATTACATATAAATCAAATAGGCATAGTAGAGGATCAGGATAAAAAGTATTATTTACCCTCCTATAGCTTTGCAAACATAAACAACGAGGATTTTAAAACCGAACGGCTATATAAATTTCAACCTGGTAAAAGCGATTTTAAAACATGGTCTAATTTGTTTTTTCAAGCCTATGGCCAAAACGCTGTAATTGGAATTTTATATACCATACTTTCCATATATAGAGATGTTGTTTTTTATCAAGTCGGATTCTTTCCCTTCCTTTTTCTGTTTGGTGATTTTGGGACAGGAAAAACAAGCTATACAGAAAACTTATTGTCACTCTTTGGCCGGGATACCATAGGAACGCCCTTAAACAATGCAACAACGGTAGCTCTTTCTAGATTAGTTTCATCAAGGAGCAATAGCCTGTTTTATTTTAAAGAGTACACAAACGAAACAGACGAGGCGGCAGAGGATTTTATTTTAACTGCTTATGATGGAGCTGGCAGAACCACAGGTGTTAAAAGCAACGATAATAAAACTAAATCTTTTCCAGTTAGATCAGCTTTAATTTTTGACGGGAATCATTTACCGTCTCAAAAGTCCGCAATCCTATCAAGAATGATATTGTTAAATTTTGAAGAATCCAAATTTACAAACGAACAGAAAACAGCCTACAACCTACTTAAAGAACAGGAAGAAAACGGATTTGGCAACATTTTGCTTGAGTTATTAAGTTTAAGATCATTGATAGAGGAATGTTTTTCAAAAAAATACCGAGAAGTCAGCCGAAAAATAAAAGAGTCTCCTGTTAAGCTACCAGAAAGAAGCGTAAATCATACAGCTCTTCTCTACTCTATTTTTGAAATACTAGAAAAAAGCTTGGAGTTTCCATTTAACAGCGATGATGCGAAAAGGATAATTATAAATAATGCTGAAAACCTAAATGGCCTATTGAAGGAAAGCAGCTCAATTAATGTATTCTGGCAATCATTTTCATACAACTTTAAGAAAGGGAATATTATTCAATATTCTGATAACGGCTTCTCAGACAATAATTCAGGAAGCAATAAAAATGTTGCTCATTTCAGGATTAAAAACGAACCAGGTGAATATAAATTATTACAGATTAAACTTCCTTCTTATTACCCTCTATATGTAAAATATTGCAAAGAGAATAGTATTAGGTTTTTAGACAATAACAGTATTAAATTAATGCTTACCTCTAAGAGCAATGAATATTTTTTACCTAGCCATCAGGCGGGACGAGCATTAGCATACACCGATAAAAAATTTGGATCATGTTATCAATTTAAAGTAAAAGTCATTGAATACGGAATCGAAATTAATGATGTGGAAATACTTATATAAATATTGTAAACCCTGTAAACCCTGTAAACCATCATATTTATAATATTGAAATAGAGTTGTTTAAAGGTTTACAGTCGGATTACAAAGATTACATGTAAATAGTGTAATCCAAAATAACAACCTTCAAGAAAATAATACCATTGATTTACAGTATGTTGCGATTTAAAATTACAGGGTTTACAGGGTTTACGGTAAATTATACACATACATGCCAACTGAGAACTAATAAAATAAATGCTCAAGAAAAAAAAGAGGAGGGAAAATAAATGGACTGTAAAACAGCTAAAAGGATTGATATTGTTGACTATCTGCTAAAAAACAACATTAGCCCGGTACAAATTAACTCTGGCTGTGCCTGGTACTGTTCACCCTTTCGGGAAGAGAAAACAGCCAGCTTTAAAGTCAACCGAACATTAAATGCTTGGTACGATCATGGAGCCGGTAAGGGTGGCGATATTATTAGGCTTGTTATGCTCTTATGGGGATATAACGAATCTCAGGCATTAAAAATACTAAGTAACCAGGATCAGATTTTTAAAATATTTAAAAATCCTGTGAATAACTTCCCAAAGGAAAACAATAATGTGCATCAGGCATGGACTGTTAAAAGTGAAATTCCCCTGGAGCATACAGGGTTGATTAATTATTTAACTGATAGGAATATTAACATTGAAGCGGCAAAAAAACACTGCAAGACCGTTTATTTTACATCGAACTATAGAATACAGAGGGGGTATCCTAATTTGTTTGCTGTGGGCTTCAAGAATGATTCAGGAGGATATGAATTGAGTAGTTATAAGAACGCCAATACAAAGGAGCGATTTAAAACCTGTACGTCACCAAAGGATATAACTACGATCAAAGCTAACGACAACCAGGGAACCAGTCAAGCGGTGATATTTGAGGGCTTTATTGATTTTTTATCCTGCCTGACCTATAAAAAGCAAGTTTCGTTTGAAAATACAGATGCTATAATTTTAAATTCATTGTCATACCTGGGAAGAGCAATCAAAGTAGCTGAAAAGTATAAAAGTGTTATTTTATTGCTGGATAATGATACTGCCGGAAAAGAAGCGGCAAATAAATTTATAAAATCCAACAGCAGGGCTGTTAATAGTTCTTACAAATTATTTCCAGGCTACAAGGATTTCAATGATTTTTTATGCTTTAAAAATGAAAATATATGAAAAAAATACGCCTAAGTTCCATAATGGATAAACAGCAAAACACAATAAGGACAAACCTTAAAAGGTACAGGATATTCCTATCCTGGGGAGTTACTAATTTATTTAAAGATAAAAAAAAGGCTGCCGCCTATCAGGTGAAACTTAACACCTGGATAAATGACACCTTCTTTGAGTTAAATCATGTTTATGCTAATTTATGGTATCAGTATAGAAAATCATGGACTTTTATGGATGCTGATATTGATGATAAGATGAAATACAATTTTAATAATGTAGAAATCACAATACATAGGCTATTCAGAGCTGAATACAGAGGAGTTGACGGCACATTTTATGCCTTGGAAGAAATCGAAAAGCTATGTTCCGAGTTGAGAAAATGCTGCGTCGACCTATCGGAATATTATAAACGAAGAAACTATTTCGAAAAACTTAAAGAATTAAATATCAATGCAAAAGAATTAAAAAGGATTCTACATGAGCTACAAGAGGAAACCGAACCGGGGGACCTTGGAAAAGCTTTAAGGCGGGAGGATTAAACATGAAAGAGCCAGTAAAAAACATTTTTATTTTATCTTTTTCACCAGCGGAAGTAATAACGAAACAACAACTTTCAACCGCTATCGGGATGAAACCCAGGACATTCACAAAATTCCTCAATACTCTAGAATTTGAAATCAGGCAAATAAGCCCTGCATATAATAAAAATTGCAGTATACTAACTCCAAAAGTAGCCAAATTTATACTTGAGGAATTAGGCATAAGCCTTGACGATGTAAGGAAAAGGTATTGGGAAGTTGTAAACTCAAACAAAAACCAAAACATTTAAAGAAAACTTATATCCTTCCCTTTTTTATTCATTGTGAAGCACTGTACAGCATCATGCAGCACTATACGGAATAATCCGGCATCCTGATTTTTACACGTGTATACATTTGTTTCGGAATCATTCGAAACATATTAACCATGTATATTAAACCAGAAACATAAAGGCAAACCATGTATAACAATGCGGGATACCAGGTATAACCTTAATGCAAACCTTGTATAACAATGTGGAACACCTTGTATAACACTCAGGAAAACCATGTATACAAAGCATAAACACTACAAAGCAAGAATTAAACCTAATCAGATTACTTAAACAATAAATATAGTTAACCATGCCAAACACAAAATCACAGATTGAAAATCTAAGCATGAGACTTTCAAAAGACACAAAAGATTACTTTGAAGAATATTTCCAAGCATCAGGATCAAGCTCAAAGGGGGAATTTATCAAAACCCTCCTTGAAAAATACACAGCCAAGGAGCCAACACCAGAGCCAGCAGAAAAGCCGGAACCGGAAATTATCGAAAAAATAGTTGAAGTTGAAAAGATCGTTGAAGTACTAAAGCCATTGGAAGAAAACGAAATTCAAATTAATTTGAACAAGGTTCAATTTCAGCTCTTATCCTTCCTGGCGATCAGGGGACAAATCCGCCAGGATGAAAATTCAGATATTGACAATGTTGATAATGGAATAGATAATTCATTCTGGGGCAATAAACTTTATTCCGGAGCCTATAAAGGCCTTTTCGATCGTTATTCATGCGAAGATACACCAGAGGGAATAAAAAAGGATATGGGTGTTTATCTGGTTAATGCTTTAATGCTCTTGATTGCAAGGGGCAATTTTAGCGGAATGGGCATAAATGAAATGTACATTAAAGAAGTTAATGATTTTTACAAGGCGGAAGAATCTGAAGAACATGAGGAATTAACTGAAGTACAGTAAAAATTTTACCATGAATCTCCGGACTAAAATAGGCTTAATAGTATCTTTCGTATTAATAACATATTCTGTTATTGACACATTAAGGAAGCATAAAGCCAATATTGAAAAAGAAAACAAGAGAATTAGCGGCTTGTAATTCAATAAAAAATCACATTCATTAAAATTTAGATAATGAAACAATCAGAGATAAATGAAATAAACCTTTGGGTCTTTTTTTTAGTCGTAATTTCAGGGGGTGCGTTTTTAGGATATGACTATTATAAAAATAAGGATAATAGCATAATTGGCTCACTTAGATTAAGAACAACGGCAGGAATTGCGCCAATGGCAAATTACAATGCGTCATCAAATACCAACTCGAATAATAGTGGCAATTCGGTTCAAACTATTAGGAATCCTGATAGCGCAAGGATCACGCCTACATCTATTAATAACAATCCAGGTAGAACTACAATAGGTCCAGCTCCCCAGCTAGACGATCCACCACCACCAACACATACAGGTCCTTCACTTTACAAACCATAAAAATAAACAACATGTCAATTCATTATAATACAGCACGTAATCAACCTATTTCGGGTAATTGGGCGGGTGATGCACTAGGATTAGCACAAGGGTTAAACTCTTTAATTCCATTTAATACTATTGGAGTTGGAACAAGAGCCAAAGTTGTAGCCGAAGAGCAACGATTGACCGACAAAGCGAATACTAATAACAAAATACTTTTGTATTCGGTTATAGGTGTTATACTTACGATCCTGGCAATTATCATTATTAAACAATTAAAGAAATAACCAATTAGGGCAAGGGACGCAAAAGCCCGCTGGAGCGTTCCGGCGGGCTTTGCCATTCTGTTTTGAATATATGCAATATGGATACCTAAACCTGATTAGGGCATTACCTGGATAAACCATTCCATTTGACCAGTGTCTGCCGATCCAAATTGACCACCTCTG
>JBAXXB010000009.1:0-36038 GCA_037128115.1 Bacteroidota bacterium | reverse complement strand
GTAGTCTCATCCTGATCAATGTTTTGACAGTTGTTACTTTTTCTTTTCATCGGCTTTTATATAATCAGGTTCAACCAGGTATCTGCACCTAATCCTTATGCACCGGCTGCGATACCGCTACTGGAATTAGATACAGATCAATCCAATATTCATTTTTAAAGTGCATATAGTCAAATATATACAAAAATAATGCTGGCATATACCGTAAAAACTGAAAACGGTGATCACCAAAACGACTCAGCGCGGTGCGGGGTTTCGGCTGTGAAAAATGGAATTATATTCTATGCTTTACTGTTCAAAACATTGAAAATTAGCACATTAATAAATAATTCATGCTAATACTTTGTGAATGGTTTTTCTGCAAAATATTATGAAATTGAAAAAAAAAATTCCGGTAGCAAAAGATACCGGAACTAAAATAAAATCAATGCTTTATGTTATTATTTTGGTAATTTTATAGATATTATATATAAGTTGTATTAATTTCCTTTTCCTGGTTAGTTGGCTCCTTTTTTGCCTTCATTGCAAGGCTATATTTATTTAGTGCCTTCAGCTTCATATTTATATCTTCTTCAGTATAGTGCTTTGTAATAACTTCCTTTGTATCTCCTATAATCATACTTCTAACATCTAAAGGAATATCCAATGTAAATAAAGCATTAGAGCAAGTATGTCGAGCTGAATGAAAGGTGATACGTTTATTAATTTTGGCTTCAGTCATAATATCCTTCAGTTTTCTATTTGTATCCTGATCAGTTTTAACCTTAAATACTCTTTGTTGCTCAAATTCCTGAAAAGGAATCAATTCTTTAGCCTGGTCAATCAATGGGATAATAGATCCTTTTTTTGTTTTATGCTGGCTAAAATCAAGGAATGTTATGTTATCCAGTGTTTTGACGTGAATAAATCGTAAATCTAAAATATCTCGGTATCTTAGACCGGTATAACAGGCAAATAAAAAGTATCTTAATACATTCAATAGATTAACAGGAAGTTTTTGTTCCTTGAATATCTTATTCAGGATAATTAATTCATCAACTGTTAAATGTCCGTAATTGCCTTTTAACCTGTTAATTTGAAGGTTTTTAAATGGATTTTCCTTTATTTTTCCTTCTTTATAAGCTTGATTACATACACGCTTAATAAACTCTAATCCTTTATTCCAGGTGATAGGCGTATTTTTAAGCTTCCGTATCATGTATTCTTTATAATCCAATATAAAGGCTTCATTCACTTCACTGAAAGTTAAAGAAGGTCGGAATTTTTTAAGTTTAGAAAGTTGTTTCCTGTAATGGTCCAAAGTATCGGCCGAAAGTTCACTATCTCTTTTTATAACAAGGTATTCAATATATTCATAAAAAGATACCGAGCCATAATTGTCATTCGTGTATGCCCTTGTAAATTCATCCGGGGGCAAATTTTTGTCATTCAATAAGTAATTATAAGCAATATCACTGGCTTTTGTTTTTGCCTTCAAGATCAGGGCATTTTTCCGGAAATGGTCCGGATCTGTTTTTTTAATAATTTGTTTCACTGGATCAAAATCAGTATCCAGGCAATCAATTGTTAAAGGAAATAGTTTTGGTATCCTTCCGGAAATTATGCGCAAACAGATAGAATACTTTCCTGACTTTTTTAAATAGTCTTTGCGCAATACAATTTTAAAGTGTAGAGTTGTCATTTAGCAAAATGTCTGGTTAAAAATTGGTTAACATTTTGCCAAAAACATTGAAGAACCGGCGTTATAACCCTTATCTCACTAAAGGTTAACTTATTGAAAATGTGAAGGATTGCAATATTAAATTTCAATCCTTTCACATTCTTGGAGGTTTCGAGCGGATTCGAACCGCTGTACACGGTTTTGCAGACCGCTGCCTAGCCACTCGGCCACGAAACCTTTTAGGCGGTGCAAAGGTAAGTAATTAACAATTTAGCAACAAATACTTTTTTAAGCCTGTGCGGAAAATGATTTCAGGCATTCCGGGCAGAGACATCCCTGCCAGGTTTGCTGTATCATTTCCATAGTATCGGGTGCTACGTCGTATTCGAAACACCAGCATTTGGCAGAAGCACTGCACAGGAAACTGCTTCCGCATTTCGGGCATTTCCTCTGCTCGAAGGGTCGTTCTTTATCATTCATGATTTTCAGCGTTCTAAAGTTACACTCACCTGTTTTATCTTTCCGCCATGAGCTAAAGCGGGATTTAACTTCGATACTTTAATCTTCACATGGGTCACTGTATTGAAATCCCTGTAAAGGGCATCAACAATGCGCCTGGCGACGTGTTCGAGCAGGTGGGAGTGTAGCTCCATTTCCAGCCTGATAGCTGCGTATACAGCCTGGTAATTCACCGTATGCTTCAGGTCATCGCTCAGTTCTGCTTCCGCGGTATCCGTCGTAAGCCAGGCATCCACGGTAAAGCGGGTCCCTATCACACGCTCTTCCTTAAAACAGCCGTGGTAAGCGAAAAAATCCATTCCTTCTATCTCGATCAGTCCCATATCGGTTGATTTGTTAATAGTTTATAAGTTAATGTGCACCAGTAAGAGTTTTAACCCCCAACCCCTAACCCCTAAAGCCTTATTAAACAATGGAGCACAAAAATAGTTGTATTCGGCCAGCCCCCATACAACTTTTTGCCATTTACCATTAACTAATAGCCAATTGCCATTTTTCCCAATCCTAATAAACTTTACCTTTGCAGATTATTATAATTTTATAAGCCTAATAGCTTGATCATCATGACAGACGAAACCAAAACTACTGCCCCCGACGAAAAAACACCACTTAATTTCATACACCAGATCATTGAGGATGATATCTCCAAGGGTAAAAACCAGGGTCGTGTACATACCCGCTTTCCCCCGGAACCTAATGGTTACCTGCATATAGGTCATGCCAAGAGCATTTGCCTGAACTTTGGAACGGCGCATAAATACAACGGTCTGGCCAACCTGAGGTTCGACGATACCAACCCGGTAAAAGAAGATACGGAGTATGTTGATAGTATTATGGAAGATGTACGTTGGCTGGGTTTCGATTGGGACGACCGCCTCTATTATGCTTCTGATTATTTCGGCCAGCTATACGAATGGGCTCTGAAGATCATCGCAGAAGGCAAAGCCTATGTTGATGACCTGAATGCAGAGCAGATAAGCGAATACCGGGGCACTGTGACCACGGCAGGTAAAGAAAGCCCCTATCGCAGCCGTACCCCGGAAGAAAACCTGGACCTCTTCACCCGTATGAAAAACGGCGAGTTTGCCGACGGATCGAAAGTGTTACGGGCTAAAATCGATATGGCCCATCCCAATATGCTGATGCGCGACCCTATCATGTACCGTATTCTTCATACTGACCATCACCGCACAGGTGACCAGTGGTGTATTTATCCTATGTATGATTATGCCCACGGGCAAAGCGATTACCTCGAGGGAATTACCCACAGTATCTGTACGCTTGAATTCGAGGTCCACAGGCCACTCTACGAATGGTACCTTGAACAGGTAGCCGAAGGGGATTATCGTCCGCGACAGATCGAATTTGCCCGCTTAAACCTCACCTATACCGTGATGAGTAAGCGTAAGTTGTTACAACTCGTAAACGAGAAGGTGGTGAACGGCTGGGACGACCCTCGTATGCCGACAATTTGCGGACTCCGGCGCAGGGGTTATACCCCCGAATCGCTGCGTAACTTCGCCGATACTATAGGTATTGCCAAGCGCGACCAACTGATCGATGTGGCACTGCTCGAATTTTGTGTCCGTGAAGACCTCAACAGGCGCTCAAACCGGGTAATGGCTGTCCTCAATCCAGTTAAACTCATAATTGACAATTATCCGGAAGGGCAGGTGGAAGAACTTGAAGCCATAAACAATCCCGAAGATCCCGAAGCCGGCTTCCGCAAGGTTCAGTTTTCGAAAGAACTTTATATCGAACGCGAAGACTTCATGGAAAACCCGAGCGGGAAATTCTTTAGGCTTAAACCGGGTGGTGAAGTGCGCCTGAAATACGGCTACATCATCAAATGCGAAAACATTGTAAAAGACAGCGAAGAGAATATCATTGAAATTCATTGTACCTACCAGGATGATACCCGGAGCGGGATGATTAACAGCAATAAAAAAGTAAAGGGAACCCTTCACTGGGTTTCGGTAGCTCATGCGGTACCGGTTGAAGTGCGCCTGTACGATCGCCTCTTCGCCGTCGAAACTCCCGAAAATGTGGAAGAAGGTCACGATTTTAAAGAAAACATAAACCCCGCTTCACTCCGGGTGATAACTGCTTTTGCCGAGGCTTCGGTTAAAAAAGCCATTGCTGGCGACAGATTTCAGTTCGAAAGACTGGGTTATTTCTGCGCAGATCCTGACACAAACAGTTCACTGATAGTCTTTAACCGCACCGTGCCCCTCAAAGACCCCTGGACAAAATCAAATCAATCGTAAAAAATCTTTATATTTCTGACACTAATTTAAAAATTTGTATAATTTTGCACTCCTCAAACGATTAATTGTCTGATGGTGTAATTGGCAACACGTCTGATTCTGGATCAGAAGAGTCCAGGTTCGAGCCCTGGTCGGACAACATCAAAATCAACCACTTACAGCATTTTTGCAGTAGGTGGTTTTTTTATTTGCATAACAATTTGCATAACAAACAGACTTATTCAACATAATTATTTACGGAATTTGCAGTGAATAGATTATTTAAAATAAGTGATGCCTGCATATATGTTTTTAAATAACCCTTATATGAATCGGGATTTTAGCATTTCGGGATGATTATCCAGGTTAAACGTCTATTTTTGGCAGGAGCATAAAGAAAAAAGACAGATACAATTTCCAATAAAAAGCGCTGGCATTTTTCCCGCTTATTCATGCCTATGTCAATAGTTCCCCAAAACCGGAAGTATTTCATAATCTTTACGTAATCAGATAATTGAACATTTTGTATGAATATCTGTTGATTTGCATATGTATTTTTAATTGGTGAGATCACAATTGATCAGATCGTCCTGTTCAATACTATAATTTTAAATCATACAGATTGATGCTGCCTATTGGGAGTATAATCGTATGTTAAATCTGTATCGACCATATAATTAATGCCCATTCATCTTGAAACTTCAAAAATGGAAGCGATTAGTTGCATTAAATTGTATTGATAAACAATCATATACGAAAACATCCGGAACTCTTCATACCACAAACTAAATATTACTCACTCAACTCAGAATCTATTCTATGAAAAACAGAAAACTCGTGTACTCCTTTGCTTTGATGGGCATTATAATGATGTTTGCCAATGGTTGTAAGAAAAGTGAAAATGCCGCTACCGGCAATCCGATACAGAATAATAAGGCCGTAGAATCTGCCTTAGTGACTGCTGGTATTACCACCTATAATGGAGGCACTCCTCCTCATCTTGATGGTGTTTATTCAACAGCAACAATGCAGATATATAATGCAAGTTCTATTTTGTCAGCGTATATAGGACAGAATATGAGTTCAATATTTAAGCTTTATAACCAGTCTTCGACAGGTGACATTTCCTTTGCCGAACAGTTTTCCGACGGAACCTACGCCGATGGTAAAGGCTGCTATATTACCGGTTCCGGTCAGAATTTCACTATCTGGATGGAAAGTACTTTGTCAAATGGCGGTGCGACTGCTTTTATACTTACGGGAACACTGGAACAAACCACGGGTAATATAATAAACTGCCACACCTTAACTGTATATACCAAGGCTACACCTAATTACAGTGTAGGCGACTGGTATGCCGCCAGTGGCTGGCTGCAGAATGTAAACAATATTGTACCATTAACAGGCCAGGCAATGTTCTGGACCTCCCGGGCGGATGTAAGCTATATCTCGGTTTATGTAAGCAACGTGAATGTTGGAACCATCTCGGTCTATTCAACTTCAGGTCAACCCGTTTGCGGAACTTCAGGCTTTGTTACTGTGGATAAATCGCCTGGAACTTATAGCTTTACGGCAAGTGATGGAAAATTAAACTGGAGCGGGACCATTATAGTTTCAGCAGGAGGGTGCTATAAAATGCAATTGCTTTAAAAATGCAAGCTTCAGGTATACTGGCCTTCAGTTTTATGGAAAGGGATTAGCCGATTCAGGACAGGCCGAAGAACATCAAAATAACCCACTTACAGCTTAATGTTGTTGGTGGTTTTTCATTATTGCATAACATTTTGCTTACTCTGGCTCTCAATTATCAATACTTACGGTCCAGTCGCCGGGTTCAAATATTTCAAACTCGAACCGTACATTTATAGGATATGAGTGAAAACCACTTGTCGAGGTGTATGTTATTTTTATAGTCACAGGGAATACCACAAAATCGTAACCTGTCAGGTTGCCTAATTTGGTTTCGGTGCCACTGCTGCTCGACATCAGAACATTTGATAATTGCTGGTTGTGCGTACCACTCACGGTGATATCGAGTAATACCCTGTTCATACTGGTCTGGTTTTTTTGAAAATCATACCTGCTGACCCCGGTTTTATCAGTCACATATGGATTCCTGGGCTTAGGACCCGAATAAATATCCTTCTGCCACAGGCCATTCTGCACGCTGTCGCCAGTTGAAGTTTTCACAGTGTATTTCCCTATACCGTGGCGCATGCCGTCAATCCATTCGCCGGTATAAACATTGCCGCCAGCCCAGGTATATGTTCCGTAACCATTGGGCAAACCTTTAAGGAACTGTCCTTCGTAACGATCGGTGCCGGTAGCGACTCCTTTGCCGTGGGCAAGGCCGTTTTTGCATTTTCCTTCGTAGGTTCCGGTGATTTCAGGTTTTAACACTTTGCATTGTGCCTGGCTCTTAAACTGCAGTACCAGGAATGTGAAGAGAAAAATCAGGCTGTAGCGGATTATGTTTTTCATAGGAGAGATATTTGTATTCTGGTATAACTGAAAATGATGGTTTAAAGATAGCGATTTTTCATAAAATGTTTTTATCCATTGGAGAATAATTTTTTAAAAGGGTGAAAAGTATAGTGTTTTGGTGGAGTGGCAGCTAAAACTTGTCATTAAAAAAGCCCTGCTGTAGCAAGGCTTTTCAGTGTTTCACTTGGTTTTTAGATTTATTTTATCAGTGCATATGGAAATCCGGGCGTCCCTCGAAGTCATGTCTTTCTTCTCCTGGACCTTTCCCGGTGAAATTACGCAGGTTATAAGTGAATGAAAGCATAAAATATTGCCTTAGTACCTCTGTATTGGAATCTTCGATATAGGTATCTGTCACGTTGCGGTTCAGGCTTTTATTCTCATCCAGTATATCATAACCGGAGAGCTTGATTTCGCCGTTTTTCTTCTTGAAAAGTTTCTTTCCTACATTAACGTTCCACAGGGTATATTGATCCGTAATGTTGGTGGAAATACCGTTATAGTTCTGATACGTAACGCTGCTCTGCACAAAAAAGCCTTTCCAGAATTCCCAGTTAAGCTGGGCTGAGCCGATCTGGAAAAAGTAATTGTTGTTTAACTGCGGTTGAATGCTGTTCTCCACCAGGTTGTAGGTAAGGTTGTAAGTAAGCGTAAAATCAAGTTTGTCGCTGATATTGCTGCTCAACACACCACCGAGGTTAATCCCGTATGTGTTTGAGAAATTGGACTGGGCATTGATCCGGCTCGGTAGGCGGTTATAACTCACCCCTGTATTAAAATTCAGGTTACTCTTGATTGGTTTGAAAGGGAACCCTACAGTAACCAGGAAACGGGTGTTCCATGCCCCGTCGAGGTTTTCAGGTTTTGAAACCTGGGTTCCGCGGTTAATTATATGACCGTTTACAATCGTATCACGGTGGGCAATAAACGTGGAATTCCCAATGTAGTTAAGGGTTTTCTGGAAAAACAACATCCCGAAAAGGTTAGCCGTTTTGGCTTTATTGGACAGTGAAAAACGGGACATTCCAAAATGGCGGATTTCCTGCTGCAGGGAAGGATTCCCTGTAGTAAGCAATAAGGGATTGGAGTTGTCGATAACTTGCTGCAATTGCCCGGTGGAAGGGGCGTTGGTGCTCGCACGGTAGGAAACCCTCAGGTTTGAATACTTCGAGAATTTATAATTCAGCATAACATTAGGCAGAACCGAGTTGAAGGATTTGCTCGTGGAATCAATATAAGGAAAACTGGTATTCCCTTTAAGTTCAGCATATTGATAGGTCAACCCGAGATTCAGGCTCACCTTTTCTGTCTGGTACAGGTAGCCGCTCCCAAGGCGATGGGTGATATAATCGTTTTGGTAAATATTCGACAGCAAAGTGTCGAATGCAGTATAATCAAGCTTTTCGGTAACATAATCGTACGTCTTTAGATCGTTTTTGTTCTGCGACCTGGACAAATTATAGTTGAACTGCAACTGGCTGTTCTTACCTAATGGTTCCGTATAAACCAGGTTGGATGATAGGTTCAGGCCATCGGAAAGGGATTTTCCGTATTGCCTTGCCGAGTCGCTGGTTTGTGTTGCCGCCTGCCCATAGTAGTCGCTGAGCGATAATAAATAATTATCCTTATAACGGTTTGATAAACCTGTGCCCAGGTCAATGGAAAAGGTTCTGCCTTTTTTATGGAATTTGTGCCTGAAAAGCAGATCATTGGTAAAATTATAGCCGTTTGCTTTGCCATTGTTATTATTGATGGACTGGTTCAGCAGGTTGGCCAGGTCCGGATCCAGCGCAGTCCGGGCTCCGGTTGTGCTGTTTGATGTGTTATCCTGCACACTTAAACGGGGTGTCAGTATAAACGAGTTACTCGAATCAGGGCTGTATTCGATGCGCATATTCAGCCTGTGATTGCTGTTGTCGGTCTTAGAAGAACTCAATTCATTGTAATACTGGCTTACTTCTCCGCCCTGGATATATTGCCTGTTGACCTGTTTATTGGTGGTATTTTCTCCCTGGTTCCAAAAGTAGCTGGCATTTAATGTCAATTTGCTTCCCCAGGCATCAGTATAGTTAACGCCTATGGCATTTGTGTTGAAAACCCCACTCTGTGGCCCCACCTGCATGGATGGACTCCCTCCAGACCGTCCTCCTGGCATTCCTTGCTGCCGTCCTCCACTGCCGCTACCAATTACATCTTCAGCCGAGAAATTCTGTTGGTTCACGTTATTGCTCATACCCAGCAGGGTTATCCTGCGCTGGCCTTTAAAAAAATTCACATTGGCTCCCACCAGGTAGTGTCCGTCAGTACCGTATCCAGCTGAGAATTTGCCGAACTGGCCCGTGTTTTTTGCATTCCGGGTAACTATATTGATCGTTTTCTGCCCGCTTCCGTCATCAAAACCAGTCCAGGCTGCCTGGTCGGACAGTTTGTCAAATACCTGTATCTTATCCACCACTTCTGCGGGGAGGTTTTTTAGCGTAACGGAAGGATCGTCACCAAAAAACTGTTTTCCATCGACCAGCACTCTTTTCACATCTTCGCCATGGGCCTTTACGGTGCCATTCTCAATGGTAATTCCAGGCATTTTCTTTATAAGGTCTTCTGTGTTGGCATCCTTTGTAACTTTAAAAGCATCGGCATTATACTGCGTGGTATCTCCTTTCTGTTCGGCCCTGATAGCCGTTCCATTGATGTTAAATTCGCCAAGGCTGGTTGAAGAAGGCTTAATAGTAATAGTTCCTATGTTTTCCGTTTTACCGCCTGCAAATACGTCCTGGATATATTTCTCGAACCCTATATAGGTTACTTCGAGCCTGAATGGACCCCGGGCAAGTTTTTCAAACACAAACTCTCCCCGCCCTCCGCTGCTTGAATACTGCATTTGAGTGGTATCGCGTTTACTCATTAGTTTTACGGTAGCTCCGGGCAGCGGCGAATTATCGGCCTGGTTGATTAGCGATCCCGTAAGACGGAATTCCTGGGCAAAAGTCAGATTCAGGAAAAGCAGACTGATAAAAAATAGAGTGTACTTGAGACGGGACATGAGATTATGGAGTTAAAGGCTGCAAAAGTAGTCTTATATTGCTTGGTTAGATGGTTTTGAAACGAAAAGGATTAGTGGGGTGCACTAAATTAAGTACATGAAAAGATTCAATGGCAGCTGATCGACTCAGCAATGATTTGTATGCTTTCGTAGGTTTTGTGATTTTGGTTAAGAAAGCCCTGTTCGGTATTAAGGTCATTAATTAGTACGGCTTTTTCATAAGCGGTTTTGTTCGGGTATAAGCAAATAAAAAGCCTGCATAAAGCAGGCTTAGTAAATGTATCATATAGGATATCAGAGGTTTACACCTAATGAGATAAAAGTAACCGGAAGTTTAATGGTTTTGCTGGTAGTTTCCAGTGCAGTACGTGTTGTGGTCGTGGCTACATCAAAATCGTATTTGGCTGATGTGAATTCACAACCGATCATAAGAGCCTTGTAGCGTATGTTGATACCCATAGAAGAGCCAAGTTTGAACTGTGTGGCGGCATCATATTTATCATGCTCGCCGGTAATGAAGTATTGGGGATGAAATTTTATAAATGCATCGGCAATCCAGTGCCCGGCAAAGTTGTACGAAAGGCAGGGACCCAGTTTCACTCCTGCAGTGAAATAACTGTTCGTCTTGTTGTTTTTGGAAAGGCTGTCCCTGTTCACCAGGCCGCTGAAACTAAGGAAAGTAGCATCTATTCCGAGTTTTAATTTCTCAGGAAGTTTAACGGCGTTGATATAGAAAATACTCCCAAGCTCGAATTGTGCTCCGGCTGTAAGAACTTTTTCCGATTTCAGGTCTTCGCCGGGTGAACCATATCCAATACGGACATACAAGGGATTACTGAATACGTTCGTGTTGGTGCCGTTCCCTTTCTGGCCAAAGGAAAATCCTGCCAGCAAAACAGCGAATACAAGTAAAAAGGGTTTCTTCATAGAAATGTACGGGTTAAATTTGAGAATTGCAGATGAGTAGCCGCAAATTTAGAAATAGATTGAATAATAGCAAATTCGGGATTCATATTATGCAAAATAAATATAACCTGAACTGTTTTTAAAGCCGTTTCGATAAAATAGACCTGATAGCAATCAAACCCGGGAGTAACAAATCAGATTTTCATTTTTTGCAGCAAGTTAACCTGAAAGTTTGTTATCAGAATAAAAGCTGACCATTTGTCTTCCCTACCTGTCATTTATCGCAAAAGATAACTTATTTGGGAAGTCCCAATATTTGTTAAGAAACAAGCGCCCATGGATTATTGCCTACTTTTGTAGATGAACTAATGCAACGAACTGAGGAAAAGGCAAATGTATGGTTCCCATTACCTTTTTTTGCCTTCAATATAGAAATCGTATGCTTGTTCATAACGCAAAACTATTTCAAAAAAAGCTCTCATATGAGGCAGCTAAAGTTTTCTTTAACAATATGTAAAGTATTAATAACATGCTTGTTAGTTTCACTTATTCAAAGGCAGGTAAATGCAGCTAACTTGCAGTCGGGGCATGAGATTACAGTCAGAATAAGAAATTGCAAAGACACCTTGTTCTACCTGAAGCATTTTTCTGCCGGGGAAATAAGTTATGATGACACCGCCAGAATGGATATGGAGGGCAAAATCATTTTCACTGGAACTGAAAAACTCGAAGAAGGACTGTATTGTGTATACTCCGATCATATTTATAATTACTTTGATTTCTTTATAACAGAGAAACAGGAACTTACGGTTGGTTTGGATAACAGTAACAGGATAGGGAGCCTTACGACATCGGATTCATCGGTGAACAAAACCTATTTTAAAGTGCTAGCTGCTTTGAAGGCTGATTTAGCCAGGAAAAGTGATATCAGAAGTGATTCACTGCAGTTTTTACTAGCTAAATCCGACTTTTCTGATCCCGCCGAACGCTTAATATTAAAGGGAGTTTGTAATACTGGGTCAATAGGTGAAAAGTATATTGCTGCATGTATTCCACCGGCGGTCTATCAGCGGTATTTTCTTTCCGGTACAATAAAGCCGTACGGTGATCCTGTACGAAGTTTCCTGGATCATTATTTTGATAACCTGGATTTCTCGGATTACCGCTTAGTTAATACCCCCATCATCACAAAGCGGATTGACGAATTTATAGATACTATTACTGCCATGCCCGGCCTTCGCCTTCAACCGGAGGTTGACCGACTGATAATCCTTACCTCTGTTAATAAAAAGATGCAGGAATTCGTTACCTGGCACATGCTTAGCCGGTTCGGGATGTATTACTTTCTTCCCGGTTATGATGCAGTTTATGTTCACATTATCAGCGATTTCCTGGCAAACGGTCGCATAGCCTGGTACTACCCGGAAGTACGGGAAAGAGAATTGGGTCAGGCAAAGAAGCTGGAAAATCTGCTTGCAGGTAAAATTGGCCCTGATCTTGAAATACCCGATTCAGCAGGTACTTTTCACGAACTTTATTCTATTCAAGCTAAGTACACCTTGCTTCTTTTTTGGGCCAGTACATGCAGCCACTGCCGCGATGAAATGCCGGCAATCAGTAAATTTTACCTTGATTTTCACAAGGCTTACGATCTTGAAATTTATGGCGTAAGCACTGATACATCAGTTTCGAGGTGGAAATCCTACATAAGACGGCATCAGTTGCCCTGGATAAATGTATACGGCCGAAAAAATATTCGGGGCAGCTATCACCAGCTCTATAATATTCAAAGTACGCCTTCGCTTTTCCTTTTGGATGAAAAAAAGACAATTCTGGCAAAATACCTCAAACCAGAAGAGTTTGGGAAAATCATACTTAAGCGTGAATCCGAAAAACAGAAATAATGAGTTTTATAAAGCTGGAGCAAAGACAGCTTTTTCTTTTGGGAGGATACCCTCCGTTTGACGGGAGGAATCCTGGCGTTATTAATGGGAAATGAAATCTTTTTTGATTATAAACTCAATCGATATTACTTAGTTTTCAGCAAAAAATAAAAAGGGTGGAAAACCTGCATTTTCAGGCTTAAGGCTTTACCTGGTCAAGTCCCTGCCTGACACGTGACAATATCTCTTCTTTCCCTAGTACAGCCGCCATATCCATCATTCCGGGGCCGGCATTGGTGCCGACGATCAACAGGCGGAACGGATTCATCAGTTGACCCATACCGATTCCCTTATCCTGGACAAAATTCTTGGTGTTCTGCTCAATATTCTCTTTAGTAAAAGGTTGGGTGGCTTCTAAAATCGGAATATATTCCGTCAGTAGGGTAGGGGTTTCGGGTTTCCATATCTTGGATACCACTTTTTCATCATAGGCTGTCGGTGCAATAAAAAAGAACTGCGATTGGGTCCATAAATCGGGAATTAGTATAGCCCTGTCATGTATGAGGGTACAGACCTGTTCAACAAATTCCGGGTTGGATAGTATATTGTTTTCTTCCAGTATAGGCTGCAACAATTTGGCCAGTTCTTCCGCTGTTTTTTTAGATAAGTATTGGTGGTTGTACCAATGTGCTTTTTCCACATCGAATTTTGCCCCTGATTTGCTTACCCGGTCTATGCTGAAAGCTTCAACCAACTCATTCATGGTATACAATTCCTGTTCTGTTCCCGGGTTCCAGCCCAGGAAAGCAAGCATATTGATAAATGCTTCCGGGAGATAGCCGCTTTCACGGTAACCCGACGATACTTCACCCGTTTTCGGATCAGTCCAGCGTAAAGGAAAAACCGGGAAACCCAGGCGATCGCCATCACGTTTGCTAAGTTTGCCGTTGCCGTCAGGCTTGAGTAGGAGGGGAAGGTGTGCGAATTCAGGCATCTCTTTTTCCCAACCGAAATACCGGTAAAGTAACACGTGCAGCGGGGCCGAAGGAAGCCATTCTTCCCCGCGGATCACATGCGAAATCTTCATCAGGTAATCATCAACCACGTTAGCCAGGTGGTAGGTTGGCATGCCATCGGATTTGTAGAGGACTTTATCATCCAGCAGGGCGGAATCAACCTGTACAAGTCCGCGAATAAGATCTTGGACATTAATTGTCTCATGATCTGGAATCTTGACCCGTATAACAAAATGTACCCCTGAATCCAAAAGGGCCTTTACTTCATTTTCGGGCAGGGTAAGCGAGTTTTTTAATGTCATACGTGTCTGGGGTCCATACTGAAAGGTCTCCTTACGTGACTCATATTCTTTCCTGTAAATATCCAGTTCCTCAGGTGTATCAAATGCGTAATAGGCGGTTCCGTTTTGTAGCAGTTGCAAGGCATATTGATGATAAATTCCCTTACGGTCGCTTTGGCGGTAGGGGGCATAGGGACCTCCGACATGGACTCCTTCGTCAAAAAGAATTCCGCTCCAGGTAAGCGATTCAACAATATATTGTTCGGCTCCGGGGACAAACCTACCCTGGTCGGTATCTTCGATGCGGAGTATAAATTTGCCGTTGTGTTTGCGGGCAAAAAGGTAATTATATAAGGCTGTCCTCACTCCGCCAATATGGAGCGGACCTGTCGGGCTGGGTGCAAAACGTACTCTTACTTCACGCATGATCTTGGTTTATTTGAAAGCGCAAAGATACAAAACCTCGGCACGCCCGGAAATGGAGTTTATGAATAGGTAAAAGAGGTCAAACAACAAACGCCTGTATTTGTTACCTTTGCAGGTTAAATGGTTTTTAGTATACCAGCGATATGCTAAAAGCATGTTAAAAGCCTTGTTTTGACCTGCCTGAACTGATGGAAAGCAACTATACTTTATTGATCCGGAAAATAGATGAGTTTATCCGGAAATATTACAAAAATCAACTTATCCGGGGGCTGTTGTATACACTGGCAGCCTTGGGTATGTATTTCATTCTTATCATACTGCTTGAGTATTTCTCATGGTTTAATACCGGTACAAGGAGTATTCTTTTTTATACTTTCTGGATGGCTGCAGTTTATATTGTTAGCCGTTATATTGTTATTCCACTGGCTAATATCAGCCGGCTGGGTAAGATTATTAACCACGAACAGGCAGCCGGAATCATTGGAAAACATTTTGCAGAGGTGAAAGATGTGTTGTTAAACACCTTACAGTTACACAATCTTGAAAATCAAAGTGAAGAGAGCAAAGATCTGATCAGGGCAGGTATCGATCAGAAAATCAAGCATCTGCAACCTATCCCTTTCGCAGATGCAGTGGATTTAAAGAAAAACAGGAAATACCTGCCTTATGCCCTTCCCCCGGTACTTTTTTTGTTGGCGGCTCTGCTAATTTCACCTTCGCTTATCCTTGCACCCTCTAAAAGAATTCTAAACCACAACGAAGTTTTTGAACGTCCGGCACCATTTGTAGTTAAGGTCATGAATGACAAATTGCAAGCGGTTCAGCAGGATGATTTTACGGTTAAAATTAAGATTGAAGGAGATGAAATTCCGGCGCAATTCTCTATCGAATCCGATCATGCATCTTACAAGATGGAAAGAGTTAGCAATGTGCTCTATTGTTATACATTCAAAAACCTTCAACATGATACTCACTTCATTATTACGGCTGACCATTATAATTCTAAGGAATACAACATCAAAGTGCTTCCTAAGCCAATCATTCTTTCTTTCGACGTACAGGCTGAATACCCCTCATACCTGGGACGTAAAAATGAAACTACTGCAAATACCGGCGATTTAACTGTTCCAATGGGAACTCGTCTGACATGGAAATTCTATACACGCGATACACGTAAGCTTTTCTTTCGAATAGGAGGGAAACTTAATGAAGTATTCGCCGGTAGCTCGAATACTTTTATTCGAACGGAACGTATGGTAAGCGGATCCAATTACTCTGTTATTATCGGCAACGAATATTTCAGTAACCGTGATTCTTTAAGCTACCAGATTAATGTTATTCCTGATATATATCCGTCCATCACCATTGAAGAATTTAAAGACTCAGTGTATGATAACAGGCTATTCTACCAGGGTGAGGTGAAGGATGATTATGGTCTGAAGAGGCTGACATTTTCCTGGTCAGTAAAGAAAAAAGGATCTGAGGATGCTGGAACTGAAGCTAAAACTAAGGATATACCATTGGATAAAGCGCTGCTCCAACAGCAGTTTTCCTATTTTCTTGATGTATCTGCTCTATTTGTGCAACCTGGTGATGAGATTGAATATTACTTTGAGGTTTGGGATAATGATGGCGTAAACGGCAGTAAATCAACACGTTCAATTAAGCACATCTTTAAAGTTCCTACTTTGGATGAGATAGAAAAAATGACTGAGAAAAAGAATGAAGACATTAAGGACAAGTTGGAATCGGTCATAAAGCAGTCTAAATCCCTGCAACGGCAAGTAAGTGAATTGCAGAAGAAAATGGTAGATAAAAAGGAAGTCGGATGGCAGGAAAAACAAACCCTCAAACAATTGCTCGATAAACAACAATCTTTGCAAAACCAGGTTCAGGAAATTCAAAAGGAAAATAAAGATAAAAGTTTGCAGGAAAACCAATACCGGGAGCTTCCGCCGGAAGTACTTGAAAAGCAGAAACAGCTTGAAGAGTTGTTTAATAAGGTGATGACCGACGACATGAAGAAAATGTATGAGGAGTTGCAGAAAATGCTCGATAAGGTGGATAAGGATAAGGTAGCGGAAATGCTGGAGAAGATGAAAGACGATTCAAAAGGACTGGAAAAGGAATTAGACCGTAACCTGGAATTATTCAAACAGTTGGAGGTAGATAAGAAGCTTCAGCAAACTATTGATAAATTAGAGAAGCTTTCGGAAGAACAAAAAAAGCTGGGGGATGAAACTAAGGATGCTGATAAGACGGGCTTAGAAAAAGCCAAAGAAAAACAGGATGATTTAAATAAACGGTTTGACGAATTGAAGGATGATATTAAAGAATTACAGAAGAAAAACAGTGAACTGGAAGAACCGAATAAACTTGAAAATACGGATAAGGAAGAAAAAGAAATAGAACAGGATATGGATAATAGTTCTGAGGATATGCAAAACGGCAAGCCTCAGAATGCTTCAAAATCTCAGAAAAGCGCAGCTGAAAAGATGAAGAAACTTGGTGAAAAGATGGAAGCCATGCAGCAACAAATGGAGAGTGAACAACAGGGTGAAGACGAAGAAGCTATGAGGCAGATTTTAGATAACCTAGTTAAGATTTCTTTTGACCAGGAAGATATAATGAATGAACTGAATGTTGTTAGTACAACGAATCCTAAATACTTGCAGATTATCCAAAGTCAGAAAAACCTGAAGGATGACCTGAATATGGTAGCTGATAGTCTTAACGCTTTGAGTAAAAGGCAGGCAAGTATTGAACCTTTTATACTGCGGGAACTATCGGTGGTAGAAAAAAGTATGGATGAAGCTGTAGTTCAGTTAAATAGCCGTATTATTGCCAATGCAAGAACAAAACAGCAATACGCCATGACTTCGGTTAATAACCTTGCCCTGATGCTTTCGGAATCACTGAAGCAGATGCAACAAAATATGCAAAGTAAAGGGTCTGGGAAATCGAGTTCAAAATGTAATAAGCCTAAGAGTGGTGAGGGAAAGATGAAATCTATGAGGCAGTTGCAGGAGCAGATGAACAAACAGCTGCAACAAATGAAAGAGGGTATGCCTAACCAAGGAAAGCAAGACTCTAAAGGCCAAAAGCAAATGAGTGAGCAGTTTGCCCGCATGGCTGCACAGCAGGAGGCCCTGAGGCAGCAAATGCAGGAATATGGGCAGGAATTGCAGAAGGACGGGAAGGGTATGGATAAAAGTATAAAGGAAGCCATGCAGCAGATGGAGGAGACGGAGACCGACCTGGTTAATAAGCGTATAAATACGGAAACGATTAAACGTCAGCAGGATATTGTAACGCGTATGCTCGAGTCAGAAAAGGCAGAACAACAACGCGAAATGGATGAAAAAAGAGAATCGGAGGAAGCTAAGGATATTTATCGCAACAACCAATCTAAGTTCCTTGAATTCAATAAGATAAAGAAAAATGAGACGGAATTGCTAAGATCGGTACCACCTTCGTTAAAACCATTTTATAAAACTAAAGTGAATGCATATTTCCTGTCATTTGAATAATAAAAACAGAACCAATGGTAAACTTTAACGTTATAAATACCAACTTCAGGCTGAAGAATAAATTGAAGGTAAGGAATTGGGTCAGGGACATTGTGGCATCAGAAGAGAGGTTAGGCGGAGAAATTTCCTACATTTTTTGTGACGATGAGTACCTGGGCAGTGTTAATGAGAAATATCTGAAGCACCATACGCTCACTGATATTGTCACTTTTGATTATTCCGAACATGGAAGAATTGCGGGGGATATTTTTATAAGTGTTGAACGGGTGCATGAAAACTCAGCAATCTTTAAGACCACATTAAGCGAAGAATTAGCTCGTGTAATGGCCCACGGGATTTTACACCTGGTAGGTTATAAAGATAAGTCTAAAGACGATAGCAAGATTATGAGAAGTAAAGAAGATTTGTATTTAGCAAGCTTCCCTAATTTGTAGTTTTAAGCTATAATCTATACACAGCAAGGACTATAGCAATTTGTTCCACGTGAAACAATTGAAATTTGTTTAAAAAATATGATATAATTGTAGTAGGTGCCGGTCACGCAGGATGTGAAGCTGCGGCTGCTGCAGCTAACCTGGGTTCATCGGTACTGCTGATTACCATGCAAATGGGTACTATGGCACAGATGTCGTGTAACCCGGCTATGGGAGGTATTGCCAAAGGGCAGATTGTGCGTGAAATAGATGCCTTAGGTGGTTATTCGGGTATTGTTACTGACCACACCATGATTCAGTTCCGCATGCTAAACCGGTCGAAAGGTCCTGCCATGTGGAGTCCACGAGCGCAGAGTGACCGGATGCGTTTTGCGGAAAAGTGGAGGCTAACTCTGGAAGGTATTCGGAACGTGGATTTCTGGCAAGATACAGTTATAGGACTTGTTGTTAAGGATGGAATTGTAGGAGGGGTGCATACAGCTATGGGATACAGCATCCAGAGTAAGTCTGTTATTCTTACCAATGGCACATTTTTAAACGGCCTGATTCATATTGGAATGAAATCCTTTGGAGGAGGGCGGATAGGGGAGAAGGCATCTACAGGATTAACAGAAAATCTGGTACAATTAGGATTTGAAGCCAGCAGGATGAAGACCGGTACACCGGTACGGATTGATGGACGGTCCATTGATTTTTCACGCATGGAGGAACAGGCGGGGGATGAACAGCCCGGGAAGTTCTCGTATACCGATACACCTGTCTTGAAGAAGCAAAGACCCTGTTATATAACCTATACATCGCCTGAAGTACATAAAGTTCTCGAAACCGGGTTCCATGAGTCACCCATGTTTACAGGCAAAATCGAAGGAGTCGGACCAAGGTACTGCCCTTCGATTGAAGATAAAATAAACAGGTTTGCCGATAAAAGCAGGCATCAGCTCTTCGTAGAGCCTGAAGGTTGGGATAGCGCAGAATATTATCTTAACGGATTCTCATCATCTCTACCGGCAGAAATACAGGTTAAAGCCCTAAGGTTAATAGCTGGTTTGGAAAATGCCCGAATTTTCAGACCCGGATATGCCATAGAATACGATTACTTTCCACCGGTACAATTGCAATATTCGCTGGAGACAAAATTAGTTCAGAATCTTTACTTTGCTGGTCAGATAAATGGAACAACAGGATATGAGGAAGCTGCCTGCCAGGGACTGATGGCGGGAATAAATGCCCATTTAAAAATCACGGGGAAAGACCCATTTATTTTAGGAAGGTCCGATGCTTACATAGGTGTTTTAATTGATGACCTTATAACAAAAGGGGTCGACGAACCTTACCGTATGTTTACTTCCAGGGCCGAATACCGCATACTTCTTCGCCAGGATAATGCAGATATACGACTTACACCTTCAGGGTTTAAGTTAGGGTTGGCATCAGAGGATAGGTTGTCAAGAGTAAATTCTAAGCTAAGTGGAATTGAGAAGCTGAAATCCTTTTTACATACAAACAGCATTAGCCCCGACCAGGTAAACGGATTTCTCGAAAGTATAGATACGGCTCCTATTAGGCAGAAAGTTAAGCTGGATAGCTTATTATTGCGTCCACAGATCAGCCTTGAAAACCTTATTAAGCATGTTGATTTTCTTAGGCAATACACTTTGGCAATCGGTGAGGGAGTGGCGGAAATTCTGGAGGAAGCAGAAATATTGATTAAATATGAAGGATATATCAGTAAAGAACAGGAAATAGCAGAGAAGCTATCTAAGTTTGATGATATGCCATTAAAGCAGGATTTTGATTACAATGGTCTTTCTTCGCTTTCGACCGAGGCCAGGCAAAAACTCAGTAGACTGCAGCCGGCAACTATTGGCCAGGCGTCGCGTATAAGTGGGATCTCACCTTCTGATATATCTGTGTTACTGGTTTTTCTGGGAAGGTAGGCTTTGTTTCACGTGGAACATAGTAGGCGAAAGCATTAATTAGTGGAAAGAGGTATTGTGTCATTGGCAGGGGACCGGGTTGTAAATAGCGAAAGGATTAAAACTATAACGGGTTTGATCATTATTATGTCCTGATCACCCTCAATGATAAATCAAAAATAAACTTATTGAATGGAACTACTGAAGAATTGCCCTGTTTGTGGATTAGAATCATTTGAACCCTTTCTTTCCGGAAAGGATTATTTCCTTACCGATGAAATATTCGGAATTGTGCAGTGCAATAAATGTTCGTTTCGTTTTACTAATCCAAGACCCAAAGTTGATGAACTTGGGAAGTATTACCAATCAGCTGAATATATTTCTCATTCCGATACTCGAAAGGGTGCGTTCGCGTGGGTCTATCAACAGGTACGGAAATATACCTTAGGCCGAAAATTGGCAATGATACAGACTTTTCAACCAAAAGGAGAAATCCTGGATATTGGCTGCGCAACCGGGCAGTTTCTCCAATATATGGGCAGCCACGGCTGGAAGACCTCGGGTATAGAGCCCGATGAAAAAACCAGAACTCGTGCAATTTCAGAATATGGTTTACAAGTGTATCCGGAGGAGCACTTAAATACATTAGCCAGGTCTTCTTTCGATGTCATTACAATGTGGCATGTGCTTGAACATGTTTCGGGTCTGCAAGAAAGAATGGAACAGTTACGTGCACTTTTAAAACCTGAAGGCACCCTTATAATAGCCGTACCGAATTGCGAAGCCTACGATGCCCAAAAGTACGGAGTATTCTGGGCCGGTTACGACCTGCCCCGGCACTTGTATCATTTTTCGAAAACGGACATGAAATTACTAATGGAGAAAAACGGGTTTACAATTGTAAAAATTGTACCGATGCGGTTTGATGCTTTTTATGTCAGTTTGTTGAGTGAGAAATATAAGCATGGGAAAATGCGATGGCTGCCTGCTATCTGGAATGGTTTTTGGTCAAATTTGATTTCTTCAGGGGGAAAGGGCCATTCAAGCCTGATTTATGTCATAAAATTAAAATAGGCCGGTTTTTAGGCCGTATATTTGCATTTATAGCCTCTGTAATACACAGACCTGTTTTTGAAGAGATCGTGGCTTATAAGGCTTTATTTTAGGAAGCATCTCAAACCCTTGTCAATAGTGGATTTCGTGATATTTAGCCTATGGTTTCGCTTCAATTGATTAAAAAACACACCCTTTTCATGCTTTTATTTAGCATGGGTCTATTTGCCTGTGCATTTTTCATATCGCAGTCAATAAAAAAATATTATGACCCGGAAAAAGTTGTGCAACGGCTGTCGCGGGAAATTTCTTCAGCGCAAACGGACTTGGAAGCAGAGCTAGACAAAATTTCAAGTATAAGTAATATTGATAGAGGCAGTTTTCTTCAATTCACACGGGAAAGCGCAGAAAATGAATTTGCCGACAAGGGACTTGAAATCCTGGTATATGATAAGGATAGCCTGAAATATTGGTCGGCAAATGTTTTTACAGCTCCTATCAGCCGGAAGGACTGGGATTTTAATTCTGATCTTGTTAGGAGCGGTAACGGATTTTTCCTGGCTAAACACAGACTGAAAAATCAATACACGATTTTTGCTGTTCAGTTAATAAGATATAATTACAAGTATTCAAACGAGTACCTTCCATCAGGTTTTTATAAGCGCTTCAGCGCACCTTCAAATGCTGACATTGATCTGGGTACTGGAAAGTATAATATCGGAAGCAAGGAAGGGAAATTTTTATTTAGCCTGAATTTTGACCGGCCTTTTGAAATGGCAGTTTGGTTGCAGTACCTTGTCTTTGCACTATATCTTTCTGGTTTTCTATGCCTTATTTCGGCAATATTTCTTGCCTACATTTCATTTATCCGCTTCTTTAAGCCTAGAGGACTTCTCTTTGCAGCTTTTATTTTCGATATAGTTTTACTGCGGACTGTACAGTTTTATTTCCGTTTTCCCGCTGACCTTTATCAGATTCAACTATTTAATCCTGCATATTATGCATCTTCCGATCTGTTGCCTTCGCTTGGGGATTTTCTGATAAATGCATTACTTGTTGTGCAAGTCTCATTCCATTTGTATAAATACGGGTATAAAAGAGTAAGACAAATAGGAAATACCAGTATTAATCAACGACTATTTGCAGGGACATTTATACTGTTGATTGCTGTTCTATACTATATTCTAACACAAACTATTTCAGGACTTATTCTAAACTCAAATATTTCGTTTCGATTCGAAACTGTGTTTAGCTCACCAAATATCAGCCATATTGGGCTGGTGATATTGTCTTCGGTTCTTTTGGTTTTCCTTTTCCTGTTTGAATTATTAGGTCATTACGTTACCTTTTGGATCGCAAGTCCGAAGTTTCGTGCTATAATGTTACTTACCGGCATTCTTTTCTACGGCCTTACTACAGAACTTACGGGCAATTCCGACATTTTCTGTTTAATCTTCTTGTTCGGTCTGCTCATTTTATTGTTTTTCAAGGATATAACAAAGCAGAGCCGGAAAATTAACTTAAGTCGGATGATTATCATTACAATGGTTCTTGCATCTCTTGCGACCTATCTGGTTAACAAAGCTGAAACAGTGCGCGAGCATGAAAAAAGGAGGTTACTTGCCGCCCATCTTTCGGATGCCAGGGATAACCTGGCGGAGTATTACTTTAATGAAGTTACCCAATGTATTAATCAGGATACAAACCTACTCAAATTAATAGCGGGAGCTGAAAACGACAACTCGCTCAGTAGAGTTTCATCCTATATTGAAAACAAGTTCTTTTCCGGGTATTGGAGTAAATATCAGATACAAATCACCTTGTGTCAGAATGAAAAGAAACTCAATATCAAACCAGGGAATATAATAACCGGTTGTGAAGATTATTTTGACGCAAAAATCGAACAGTTTATGAAACCTGTTTCAGTTCCCGGACTATACTTTTTACGACATTCAGCCGATGCTATGTACTATCTTGGAAAAATCATTATAAAATCTGGAGAAGCAGGTAATCTGAAACGTAACACAATTTTTGTTGAAATCAGTTCAAATGACAGCTGGAAAGGTTTGGGCTATCCTGAATTGCTTTTTGATAATAAAAATACAAGTGCTGATAATTTTGGGGGTTACTCATATGCGTTTTATACGAAGGGAGAGTTAATAAAAAATGTGGGTGAATTTTCGTATGATATAGAAAATCAAGATCTTATAAGACATAAGTCTGCTTCTGGATTTTTCAATTTTAAAGGATACAATCATTTAGTTTATAAGGCTGATCAGGATGGAATGATTGTACTAAGCCGGGAGATCCCTAATGTATCTGATCTGATCTCTCCATTCTCATACATCTTTCTTCTACTTTTGATTATGCTGCTTTTGATCAATTGGCTGCATGGCTCAGCAATTAAATGGGAAATTGGCATTTATACGTTTAGGCTCAGGCTACAAGTGATCATGATCTCGGTTATAGTCGTTTCATCCATTGTCTTGGTAGCTGTTAGTTTGCTGTTTATCAATAAGTTAAATACTAATAAGAATAACGAGATTCTCAATGAAAAGGTAAATTCAATATTAGTGGATCTGGAAACACGCTATGGAGTAGTTTACTCATTCGATAGTGTTTCCCCAGACGAACTTTCCGATTTATTGCTGAATCTTTCAAATACATATTTTACAGATATCAATATATACAATTCAAAGGGTTTTCTACTGGCATCATCGCGTGATCAGATTTTCCGGGAGGGGATGATCTCAGAGCAAATCAATCCCGTAGCAGGAGCTGAATTGATGCATGAGAAGAAATCCTTTTTCATTCAGCGCGAAAACATTGGCACGTATGCTTTTTTATCCGCATATACTCCCGTAAGGAATGTGGATAATCGTGTTTTGGGTTATCTCAATTTACCTTATTTTGCAAAGCAGGAAGAAATCAGAAGGGAAATTTCAGGCCTGATTTCAGCTTTCGGGAATATTTATATTATTATGATTGTAATTACGGTCCTGCTAGCCCTGGTCCTGGCAAAGTATATCACTAAACCATTGCAACACATAGGAAATCAATTCAGTAGTATTAAAATCGGAAATAAGAATGCAAAGATAGAATGGAACAGGAAGGATGAAATTGGCATTCTGATACAAGAATATAACAGGATGATAGATGAATTGGAGAAAAGTGCTGTTTTACTGGCCCGCAGTGAACGCGAAAGCGCATGGCGCCTCATGGCCAGGCAGGTTGCACATGAAATCAAGAATCCATTGACACCAATTAAGCTCAATATGCAATTGCTGATGAAGGCATGGAACGATAAAGCTCCAGATTGGGATGTTAGGTTGAAACGGTTTTCACAAACCCTAATAATGCAAATCGATACATTATCATCGATCGCAACAGAGTTTTCGGATTTTGCGCAAATGCCCGAACCTCAGATTCAAGTGTTTGATATAATTCCAATTATTCAGCAGTCGGCTAACTTGTTCCGGGATCAATCGGAATGTGACATTGTTTTTGTAAATGAATTGAAGGAGTGCCGTATAAAAGCGGATCCAAACCAGCTCTTGCGTGTATTCAACAATTTGATTAAGAATGCGTTACAAGCAATTCCAGGCGACAGGCGAGGCATGCTGCGGATCGAGCTCAATACCCGTGAAAATACCTGCGAAATCATTTTTCGGGATAATGGAACAGGCATTCCTGACGAAAGCCAGGCCCGTATTTTCTCCCCTAATTTTACAACTAAAAACGCCGGTATGGGACTGGGACTTGCCATGGTAAAAAACATTATTGATAGTTCTTCCGGGAAAATATGGTTTGAGACCAATCCCGGAAAAGGGACTACTTTTTTTGTTTTGTTGCCCCTTCAGGCTTAGTAATATGATTGTTTATTGAGAAGTTATATCTCATATTAGTGAGAAATCAAACTTTGTCAGTAGGATAGTGAGTTTGAAATACTACATATTGGGGCTGCCTGTCTGACGAACGGTTGAAAAATAATTGAAGCCCATGATATAAGCGCATGCACCATGGAGAAATATCGAAAGAAGATAATCAGTACGGCTGGCTTTAAGCAAGAACTAATTGTCTCAAGCAGCCACTAATTTGCGTACTTTTGCACTATAAAATCAAATCGCTGATTGAATCCACTAAAACAACTGGCCGGGCAGACTGCAATTTATGGGCTGAGTTCTATTGTTGCAAGGATAATTAATTTCTTCTTTGTTCCACTCTATACCCGCATGCTTAGCACTGGTAGCTATGGCCTTGCATCTGAGTTACTTGCATATATCGCTCTTTTGCAGGTGGTACTTACATTCGGGATGGAAACCGGGTTTTTTAGGTTTGCCAGTAAGGACCGAAGCCGGGCAGAAGTAATATTCTCAACAGCACTGATTTCGCTTGGAGTTACTTCCTTATCGTTCCTGCTTCTGATCATAGTGTTTGCCGGTCAGCTAAGCCTTTTCGCCGAACATCCGGTAAATTATATCATTTACTCTGCCTTGATCCTTGCAATTGATTGCTTTACAGCTATTCTTTTTGCCGAACTCAGGTACAAAAACAGGGCATTCAAGTTCGCATTATTCCGGAGCATTAAAATTATTTCCGAGGTTTGTTTTAACCTGTTCTTATTCCTTTTACTGCCTAAATATTTCATCACTCACCCAGACTCATTTCTACTGAATTTTATTCCAGCGACTCCTGATTATGGATATATACTGCTGGCTATACTGTTAAGTTGCATTGTTTCACTGGTGCTTTTTATCCCCAGGCTGGTCAAACTGCACCTCGTTTTTTCGAAGCAGCAGTTTCATGAGCTGATGATCTATTCACTTCCGCTGATGATTGCTGGTTTACCTGGTGTAGCAAACGATTTCATAAGCCGTATATTTTTCAGGTTTTTTGCACCCACCACCTCACCCTGGCAGGATCAACTGGGGATTTTTAATGCAAATGTGAAACTGGCAGTCTTCATGGTATTGTTTGTACAAATGTTTCGATATGCAGCCGAACCTTTCTTCTTTTCGTCATCAGCCCGTGAGGATATGAAGAAAGTATACGCGGATGTAATGAAATATTTTGTGGCTTTTTGTGTTCTTATTTTTCTGGGAATCGCCATGTACCCCGAACTGTTTGCCCTGTTACTTGGGAAAGCTTTCAGAATAGGCATAGGTGTATTGCCTATAATGTTGATAGCCAATATATTATTGGGAATTGTATTCAATCTGTCGATGTGGTATAAGTTATCAGGAAAAACGCGCTACGCCCTGACGATCACGTTACTTGGCCTGGGAATTAACCTGGTCATTAATATAATTTTTATGCCAATGTACGGTTACCTGGCAGCAGCCTGGGGGTATCTGTTCAGTTACCTGGCAATGGTTATATTTAGTTATTACCTGAGCAGGAAATACTTTCCCATCCCCTACGAATGGAAAACAATTATCATGTATTTCGTAACGGGTATTTTGATTTACCTTCTAAGCGTGTATGTGGCACCTGCCAGGCTTGGGTACCGAATTGTACTTAATACGGTCTATATTATTGCTTTTATTGTTTTTGTTTTAAAACGGGAAAATATCAGCTTGCAGAAACTTAAATCGTTATTAAAACGGACGTAATAAACTAAATGCATTTTAACCCTGACGTTATATGAAAGTTAATATAGTAAACCGTTCACGATTTCCTTTGCCAGAGTATGCAACGGTGCATTCGGCCGGTCTTGACCTCAGGGCTGACCTGGAGCAGGCACTCATACTTAAACCACTGGAACGAAGTCTTGTTCCTACAGGGTTATACATTGAATTACCCGAAGGATATGAAGCCCAGGTGCGCCCACGCAGTGGATTGGCAGCAAAACATGGTATTTCTATTGTTAATACCCCTGGAACCATTGATCCGGATTACCGGGGTGAAATTAAAGTTATATTGGTAAACCTGTCGGAAATTCCCTTTTCGCTCGAACCAGGTGAACGGATTGCCCAAATGATAATTGCACGTTTTGAACATATCAGCTGGAACGAGGTTAAATCCTTGTCAATTACCGATAGGGGCGAAGGCGGATTCGGGCATACGGGAGTGAAGTAGGCTGATGCAATATACATGTGGACATTAGAGGAAGGAAATGGGAAATGGGGAAGGGGTAGCCGAAGCATGCCGTCAAATAAATTAGCAGTTTAATAGCACACCTGACAGACTTTAGTCTAAACAGCCAAAGTCAATCATGGTCTGTAACAACCGGAAAAGATCTGAAATACGATCGAAAGCACAGGAAGAACAATATCTGGCTACAAGATTGTCAATCCTGCACACTGAATAAAAGTACACCATAAACCTATCATTATCAATAGAATGAATAAATTATTAGCCTTACTTTTCCTGTTCTCCATTCTGTGGCCAGCTACGGGTTTTTCACAGAGACGCGACAGGAAAAAGAAAGATAAAACTGAAGTTGCGGCGGAAACAGCCGCCATTAATGCAGAGGTTTCAAATCTGTTTATTGATGCGACCCAGGCGCGACTAATTGGTGATTCGGCGAAAGCGATAGCGCTTTACGAGTCTTGCCTGCAGAAAAATCCTCAGCATTCAGCTTCCATGTATGAACTGGCCCAGTTGTATTTCGAGAACAACGATTATAATACAGCTGCACGTTTTGCTGAACAGGCTTCGCAACTGGAACCTGGTAATAAATGGTACAAATTGCTACTGGTTGAGATATATGGTAAAGCGGGCAAGAAGGAGGAACTCCTGGAAACCTGCGAGAAACTGGTGAAACAGGACCCGGGCAACGTGGATTACCTCTATGAAATGGCAAATGCTTACCTGATGAATAACGATGGCAATAATGCCATTAAAACCTATGATAAAATAGAAGAACTTTTAGGGGTTTCCGAGGAAATTTCATTACAGAAACAGCAGATTTACATTATTCAAAAAAAAACAGACCAGGCCGCTGCGGAGATAGAAAAATTATTGACTGCTTTCCCTGAGCAGGAGACAAGGTACCTCTCGATGCTGGCTGAAATGTATATGAAGGCAGGGAAACTTGACGAGGCCGCTGTGTATTACCAGAAAGTATTGGTTAAAGACCCGGGAAATCCATATATACATATCACCTTATCGGATTATTACAGGCAGAAAGGAGATAAAAAGAAGTCATTTGATGAATTAAAACTAGGTTTCGCCAATCCCGCACTCGATATTGACACAAAAATCAGGGTACTTCTTTCGTATTTTACCGTAAGCGAAATGTATAATGCCAATAAGGCTGATGTTTTTGAACTAGCGCAAATCCTCGTTAAAACTCATCCGGAAGATCCGAAAGCACATTCCCTCTTTGGTGATTTCCTGCTTGATTCGAAGAAATATGCCGAAGCACGCGATGAGTACAGGAAGGTAATCGCCACCGACAGCAGTCGCTATACAGTTTGGGAAAGCCTGCTGAATACCGAGATACAACTCACTGATTATGTGGCCCTGGAAGCAGAAAGCAGTCGTGCAATTGACTTATTCCCCCTTTTACCGGTACCCTATTTGTTTAAGGGTGTTGCCCAACTCGAGAACAAGCAATATGAAGAGGCCATAGCCACTTTCAATACCGGGGCAAAGCTGGTGAGCGGAAATAATGCGCTGCTGGTCCAGTTTTATACTTACCTTGGAGATGCTTACAACCGGAAGAAAGACTACCGCCAGTCAGATGAAAGTTATGAGAAGGCATTAAAATACGATCCAGAGAACAGCTTTGTCCTAAACAATTATGCCTATTATCTTTCCCTGCGAAACGAAAACCTTGATAAGGCAGAAACCATGGCAGCAAAAGCCGTAAAATTAGATCCGTCGAACGCAGCAAATATGGATACATATGGCTGGGTTCTGTATAAACTGGGCAAATATAATGAAGCTACCAAATGGGTTGAGAAAGCTGTTGCGGCTACTCCTACTGCCGATCCTGATTTATTGGAACACCTGGGTGATATTAATTTTAAAAAAGGGGATACTGAAAAAGCCGTAAACTATTGGCAAAGCGCTTTAAAGGCCGGAAAGGGCTCCGATTTTCTGGAGAAAAAAATAAACGAAAGGAAACTGTATGAATAGATACGTCAGCAAGTGTACGCGACTTTCTATATTATTCCTGATCATTGCAGGGCTGCTATCTTGCTCTGCCAGCCGCAAGGCGGTCAGGGAGCCCATTAAGGAACAGGGTGCTGAATACCTGATGGGTAAGTTGAAAGAGCATGAAGTCCAGTTTCACCAATTTTCGGCTAAGTTCAGCGCAACCTACCAGGTCGATCGCAAGAAAACAACAGTCTCTGGGTATCTGCGTATTCAACACGACAGTATAATCTGGATTTCAATTACTCCTGCTCTTGGTATAGAAGCAGTTCGTTTCATGCTTACTCCCGATTCAATCAAGTTTATAAACAGGTTAAGCAATACTTATTTTTTGCATGATTTTGCCTATATCAACCAGTTGCTCAATAAGTCCCTGGATTACGATATGGCCCAGTCTTTCCTGCTTGGAAACGACTTTTCTTTATACGATTCCAATTCCTTTAAAGCATCAGTTGACAACCAGGAATATAAACTGATCACGGCTAACAGGCGAAAACTACGGAGGTATGTGCGACGCAGCGATGACGACATCAATATACCCATTCAATGTATCTGGCTGGATGCCGAAAATTTCAAGGTTTCGAAAGTTATGTTGAAGGAAGCAGATCGTGAAAGCCGGAAATTTTTGGCATCGTACAGCGAGTTTGTTGATGTGAACGGGAAACTGATACCATCAAGCCTCGATTTCAAGATAGAAACGGATAAACAAAAGATCAGGATAAAAATACGGTACACGAAGATACAAATGGACCAGGAACAGACTTACCCCTTCAGAATACCGCTGAATTATACAGAAATAAAAGATTTACAACCGGATAAGAAATGAAAGGGAGTACCCGAAATTGGACCCGGTTTTATATCATGCTTTTTTGCGGCATGGCTATATTTCTATTGGGATTTGTCGCTATTACCATGTTAGCACAAAATGACAGGAACAAGTTACAAAGCCGTAAATCGAAGCTCGAAAAAGAAATCATTGAGATGAACCAGGAACTGGAGCAGACCAAAAAGAACAAATCTGCCAACCTGAACCAGCTGGTTCTGATTAATAAAAAGATAAATAAGCGTGAAGAACTGATCAGTGCTATTGAACAGGAAGTAGGCAGCATCGACAGCCAGGTGAACGAACTGGGCGATACAATTAGCCATATCACACAGAATCTCAATGGTTTGAAGGATGAATACGCTCGTATTATCTATTCAACTTACCGGAACCGTGGGGCTTACGACCGGCTCATGTTCATTTTTGCTTCGCATAATTTCAACCAGGCGTATAAACGATTGAAGTACCTGCAACAGTATACTGAATATCGTAAAACACAGGTTAAAACAATCAGCGCAACGCAAATGATGCTGGCTACGAAAAAACTTGAACTGGAGAGACGGAAATCCTCGAAACTTTCACTGAAACATTCGCAGGAGCAGGAACGGAATGTGCTATCCAATGAGAAAAGCCTAAAAGATGATAAAATAAAGAGTCTGACTTCGCAGGAGAAAAAATTATTGATCAAACTTCACCAAAATGAGGTTGCTTTAAACAAATTGCAGGCTGCCATTGAAACATTGGTAATGGCAGAGATAAAAAAAGCCAACGAAGAAAAAGCTCGTAAAGCCCTCGTTATTGCTGAAAATGAGCGTAAATTGCTTGCTGAAGCGGAAAGAAAAGCTAAAGCCAGTGCCGAAGCAGCCAGGAGAGCAAAATCCAAATCTGAACCTGCTATCAGGTCATCAGAACCGGCAAAACCGGAACCCATAGCCCGTCGTGAAGAACCTCGCGCGGTGGCAAGCCCGGCGCCTGTGAAATCGAACAGTATGTCAGTTTCAGCCGAAGATGTGGCACTTACCGGTAGTTTCGCCGGTAACAGGGGACGCTTACCTTCACCCGTCGACAAGGGTGCCGTGATATCCTCTTTCGGGGAGCATCCTCATCCTGAATTTCAGAACATTAAGATTAAAAATAATGGAATAGATATACTGTCGGCACCTGGGGTCCAGGCTAAGGTGGTTTTTGAAGGAGAAGTGACCAGTGTTATGTTCATTGCTAACCTTAATTACATCGTGATTGTGCGGCATGGTGATTACCTGACGGTTTATTCAAACCTTCAGGATGTAAGTGTAAAAAAAGGAGATAAAGTTAAAACCCGGCAATCATTGGGAACGGTCTCCACCGGGCAAGGCGAATCGAAATCAAGGCTCCATTTTGAACTCTGGCAGGGTACTATAGTGCTTAATCCTGCTGCCTGGATAAAGATTTAGGCGAAAGCAGGTTGAACTCTTTACCCTTTCTGATAACAAGCCCCCGTATCGACTGGTTTAAATGATTTTATCAATACCAGCGTGAATTTGTGTAGTTTTTTTGCGTGCTTCGATAAAACAGGGCTATTATGGTATATCCCAAACCGGTTATTTACGCCCAGTACTGTGAACCTGGAAGAATTTGTGAGGATTGATTTTCCATAAACCTGGGGCAAACCACTGTATAATATTTACAATTAGCGAGTTGTATAAGACTTCGAATAGACAGCCCCCTGGTATAATGCTGATATTTTTAGAACTTTTATGTTAAAAGGTGCTATAGGGCTTTTGTATTTAATTTAACTTTGCACCTTACACATAGAAAAACACAGATCATGGGCAAATTAGGACCAACCGAAATATTACTTATACTCGCCGTTGTGCTGTTACTTTTTGGCGGTAAAAAGATTCCTGAACTGATGAAAGGCTTGGGAAAAGGAGTTAAAAGTTTCAAGGAAGGAATGAAAGAAGAGGATGAAGATCCGAAGCCGAACACGAATACGGGCAAATAATACACTATTTCAGGCTAATTCCGGCAAATAGTCTGACGACTCTTTGGCTGCCTTGTTATTCAAGCACTGGAAAATATAATTACCTGAATACCAAAATTACGGTTGTAACTGTTATACTTGTTTTAACAAACGATTGTGAATTAATAATATGAAGGACACATTTTCAAGGATGTGTTTTTCGTATTTTTAGTGAGTTATATGTGTGTGGTTGGTATTATTAAAAAAAGAGTTTTACTCTTTTAAATTAAAATTGAGGAATAAAAGAATGATGAAAATACAGAGTCTGTTAGCGATAATTTTTCTGGGCATATCATTAAGTATAAATGCCCAGCAAGCCAGGGAATTAGCTTCTCCTGAAAAAGCAACAGGTGATTTTCAGATAGTTGATGACAATTGTATAGTAGCGGCTCTAGATAGCCTGAGTACCCTTAAATACTTTGAAAGTACTGAGAATACAAAGAACCGCCTGAATGCTAATAAGTATAATTTCCTGCCTAATTTTATTCCTTCCTATCCCGATTCGGTGTACTATTACCGCATGCAACGTCTTGATGTTGAGTCGCCTATAGACCTGACATACAATTCGTATGTGCGTATGTTTATCGATATGTATGCCAACAAAAAACGAGGCACTACTGCACGCGTTCTTGGGCTGGCTCAAATGTATTTCCCCATGTTCGAGCAGCAATTGGATAAATATAATGTTCCCCTCGAATTAAAATATCTTGCTATCGTTGAGTCGGCTCTGAATGCCAAAGCCCGTTCACGGGTCGGTGCGGGTGGATTATGGCAGTTTATGTATTATACCGGCAAAGTTTACGGGCTTGAGGTTAATTCGTATGTCGACGATCGCAATGACCCGTTGAAAGCCACGGTGGCGGCTTGCCGTCATTTTAATGACCTCTACAATATGTATCACGACTGGTTGCTTGTCCTGGCAGCTTATAATTCGGGGCCGGGTAATGTTAATAAGGCTATCAGGCGTTCGGGCGGCAAGATGACTTTTTGGGAAATAATGCCTTACCTCCCACGCGAGACCCGCGATTATGTGCCCGCCTTCATTGCCGTAAATTATGTGATGGCATACTCCAACGAGCATAATATTTACCCTGTAATGCCCAAAATCCTGTATCACGAAACTGATACAGTTGCGGTACATCAGCCACTCACCTTGGGTATACTTGCCGACAAACTCAAATTGAATATCACCGATCTCGAATTTCTAAATCCCACTTTCCGAACCGGTTTTATACCAGCTACTCCGGCTAATCCGTTCTTTATACGTTTGCCACAAAAATCAATCGCTGACTTTATTAACAATGAACCCTCATTTTATACCTACTTCCAGTTAAAGGGCTATGATCCCAACCAGTTTAGACTTCAGAATGATGGTGATTACGATATAGTTACAAAAAAAATTATCTACAAAGTACATAAGGGAGAAACTTTGGCTACGATTGCCCGCAAATACGATTGCTCGACCTCCGAAATAAAACAGTGGAACAAATTAAGGAAATCATCGGTAACTAAAGGGCAGACGCTTAAAATATTTGTTCAGACCAGGCAACCCAGCATAGAGGCAAAGACACCTAAAACTGTTCCGGATAGCCAGATAGCTGTAGCAGTGAAGTCCGATTCATTGGTTCCTATTAATGCCATTTCAGTAACTCAGTTGAAACCCAAATCTGTGACTGTTGCGGTAAAACCTCAATATTATGAAGTTAAGAAAGGCGAAACACTTTCAAAAGTTGCTGCAAAGTATCATGTGACATCTAAAAATATTGTAGCCTGGAATGGACTTAAAAGTCAAAAATTGGTAAAGGGCCAGAAAATCCGGGTGAATGCACCTGGAAAAACTATAGACGAGGAGAGCCTGACTGCAAAAGTGGATACCGGAAATGTAAAGTCCAAAGTTCAGCCGCGTCCCTTTTCAACAGATGCTAAATACCATGTTGTACAAAAAGGAGAGTTTCTAAACAGAATTGCTACGGAATATGGTGTAACTATTGATAACCTGGTAGCCTGGAACTCACTGGAAAACAATAATCTGCTTGTAGGTCAGAAACTGAGGGTAAATGCACCCGATACCGGTAGCAGTGCAAAAGTAGAGGTAGCTCCAACTACCACAAAGCAAGTCTCCAGTAAAGAGGAAGAAGATATGAAGATGATTTATTATACCGTTAGACCAGGTGATACACTTTGGAGTATTTCACAAAAGTATAGTGGTGTTACAATCGATCAGCTCAAGGAGTGGAATAAGCTATCGGGAACTTCCGGGCTCAAAGTAGGGCAGAAAATAAAAGTGATATTGCCGGCAGGCTAAACCTGTCCAAATTTACTTCAGAACTTTGTTTCAGGAGCTGGCATGTCCCGGTTTAATGCCTACATAGAATTTGCTTATAATTTCCGGCTTAACACAAATACAAGTCCACTTCCAACCCTTTTTCGTATTCGTTTAAATAGTACGACCGTATAAGTTATTGAATTTCAATATTGTAAAAAAGTTCATCCGGGTTTTCTTGTTAATTCATGATTTCTTAATTTTTGCTACCTAGTTTGTTTATTAAACATCTCATCTTTATGTGGTTTAGGAATTTGATCTTCACCCTTGCAGCTGGTCTTATAGTAACTTCATGCGGCGACAAGAGCAAAGGACCAAGTTCGAGCGGGAAGGGTTCGGAAATACTGGTAGTTTGCAGTAAATCTGTCTGGACCGGACCAGCAGGCGATTCTATTCGCAAAGCCTTGATCCATAATATGGAGGGTTTGCCTGAAACAGAGCCGGAGTTTACACTGCTGAATATTCAGGATAATGATTTCAGCAAATCATTGCATAGTAACCGCAATATATTGTTGATTGATATAAAAAACGAAAATGCTGAAAGTAAGATAGAAACACTGAAAGATGAATGGTCGCAGCCCCAGAGAGTATTCAAAATCAGCGCGGGTTCCGATACGGCTTTCTTTGCTATCTTCCGAAAACATGCTGACGCTATCAGGGAATTGTATAACCAGAATGAACGTGCCTGGTTCTGTTCTCAGAATGAAGCTGACCCTAATACTGTGACGGAAAGAACCCTGTCGGGGGAATTCGGGATTCAGATGGCAGTTTCACGCGCTTTTCAAATAGAATCGAAAAGAAAAGATTATTTATGCTTACGTTCCGTGACCGCAAATGGGAACTTAACCCTGGTGATATACACCTGTTCGTTTAAGGACAGCTCCCAGCTCAACCCTGCCAGTGTTTTGCAATTGCACAGGCAGCTTACAGCTAATTGTATTGCGGGTAAGCAGTCGGGCTTTAAAACGAGCCTAGAAGGCGATAGCTTACGTCGTATTTCGCAAGTAATTTTGTTCAAAGGAATGTATGCGCTCGAAACCAGGGGTTTTTGCCGGCAGGAAGGCGATACCCTTGCGGCCTCTTTTCTGAATTATACTATAGTTGATGCACCCCGCCAAAGAATAATAGTGTTCGACGGACTTGTTGATTTTGCGGGCAAACCTCAACGCAACGGAATAAGACAACTTGAATCTATCATTTGGAAAGCAAACTTTATTGCTCCTGATAGGGCATCCGACCAGTAAAAAGTAAATTTCTTCAAATACTACCGGTATAAATGACAGAAAAACAGTCTTTTAACAAAAGTTTAAAACCGTTTTTTCTCTTTCCTGCCATTTACTTTATCAGCGTCACCGTTCCGAACACCGGCTCCGATAAGCCTTTATGCTCA
>JBAXXB010000008.1:0-36864 GCA_037128115.1 Bacteroidota bacterium | reverse complement strand
CAACGCTAAGAATGAGAACAACGTAAATTACGTCATGTCGAATTACTACTGGTACCAGGAAATATATAATGTACTGGGTGCTCATGATACGGTGGAAGTAGCTGGTTTACCGCAAAATATGCATTATAAACTCGCTATTCAGCCCGGCATATATGCTCAGTACTGTTTTAGTCCCACGCTGGCACTACTGATCGAATTTAATTATATGCGGCTTAAGGCAAATGATGCCATAAGCCTGGAAGTTGACCCCAAACCATACGCAACCCAACCCGATTTGCGGCTATACCCTATACGTGGCTCGGAAGAACGTGTGTACGCTGACATAGGGCTTAAGCGAACCTATCCCAAAGATGAAGGGCTTTCCTATTTCCTGACGGGTGGGTTAAATATTAACAGTACCAAAGTCAAGCAAAGCTCAATTTTTATTGAACAGAAGGAGTACAGCATGATCAACCTCTATGGGAACAGCGGCTATATACCAAACAGCAATATGCAGACCTATAATGTATACCAGGGTGGCATAGGTGTAGGGATGTTTGCCGGCGGGGGAGCCTCGTTGGTTTTCGGCAACGGCATTATCGTAGAACCGGGAATTACGGCACACTGGCTGATAGTGAAACTAAACGGGTATACCAACATGAATCCGGGGATCGGTGCTTACGTCCGTTTTCTATTCTAATTGTAAGAATAAGGTACCGGGAGATAGTCCATAGCTTTTGGGAACCGGAAGACGCTAGAAGAACAGGTAGAAATTAAGGGAAACAAGTTTAGGCAAGAATAAACTACTCTAACGTTCATATAATTAGATAAGTCCCTGTTGCCGAAAAAAATCCCAAAGGAAAATGCTCCCGGATTGAAACTCCGGGCTTAATGCCAATTAAAGCTTTATTACAATTAAGCCAGCCACTTTTGTTTTAATTCATTTAAAAGACCTGAGCCTTGAATAAAATCGCCTACTTCTTTTTAAGATTCATGATTGCTCTTGTAGGAATCATGCCTTTCCGTGTCATATTTATTTTCTCGGATTTGGTATATTTCATTATCTATCATCTGGTTGGATACAGGCGAAAAGTAGTACTGGCAAACCTGAGCAGTTCTTTCCCGGAAAAGAATTCCAGGGAGATAAGGATTCTTACAAAGAAATTCTATCATCATCTTTGCGATATAAGCCTCGAAAGCATTAAAGGGTTTACCATGCGCCCGGAGGAGTTGATCCAAAGGCATCGCATTCTCAATCCCACCCTGGCCGATTATTATTTCGACAGGGAGCTCAGCGTTATAGCTGTTCCGGGGCATTACAACAATTGGGAATGGGGCTCCCTTTCTCCTGGTCTGCAGATCAAATATCCCCTGGTTGGTTTTTATAAACCCATGAGTAACAAATTGGTAGACGAATTTGTACGAAAACACAGGGCCAAATTCAATACCAAACTTGCGGCAATACAGCAAACTGCTCGTACATTTGACAGGCTTTCAACCAGCCCGCATGCTTTCCTTATGGCTGCCGACCAGAGCCCTTCGAACCTGAAAGACTGCTATTGGTTTGACTTTCTCAACCACGATACGCCCTGGCTTCACGGACCGGAAAAATATGCCCGCTTATATAACCTGCCGGTGATATATGTCGACATTAAAAAAGTAAAGCGTGGATATTATACCATAGATCTTGTGTTATTGACCGAAAACCCCTCCTCTTTGCCCGATGGGGATATAACCCGGCTTTACAAAGAGCAACTCGAAAAATCCATCCTTAATGAGCCGGCCTATTGGCTTTGGTCGCATAGGAGATGGAAACACAGCAGGACTGGAAATTAAACGTTAAAGATTCTATGCTGCGCGTTAAAGGGTTAGAAGAGTTTATTGCCTGTGGCGTTCCACGCTCCGCGTTCAAATGGTTTGAAGAGTTCAAATGCCTGCGGCGTTCAATGCTGCGCGTTTAGTGGTTCGAAGAATTGTTATTCTTGAATCTTACAATCCGGGAGGGAGCCAGTTATTATGGATTCCCGATAAAATGGCCAATAGTCTGTATACGCACAGGAGCAACTAACTATGTAGCTAGTCACCCTTATACATACTTTCAATTTCGTCCTTAAACTGCTCGGCAACAACCCTGCGTTTGATTTTGAGGGAAGAAGTCAGTTCCCCGGTTTGTATAGTGAATTCGGCGGGTAGCATTACGATTTTCTTCACCTGTTCGTAAGAGGATAAATCCTTCTGCAACTCATTGATGCGTTTCTGGTAGAAAGAAATTACTGCCTTTTCCTTGACCTGTTCCTCCCTGGGTTTGTTCACAAGTCCCATCTCTTTCATCAGCTCTTCGAAAGCAGCCGGGGCAGGAACAACCAGAGCCGTGATATACTTGCGTTCGCTGCCGATTATGGTGATCTGTTCTATGTATTTATCCCCCGACAAAAGGGATTCAATTTTCTGAGGCGCGATATATTTCCCGGATGAGGTCTTTATGATGTCTTTTATCCTGTCCTTAAGAAACAGGTACCCGTTTTCGTCCAGTCGTCCGGCGTCGCCGGTACGGAAATAACCATCTTTAAAGGCTTCGTCGTTGAGCTCTGGTTTCTTGTAGTACCCTGAAAAAATGGTACCGCCTTTTACCATAATTTCATCGTTGTCCCCGATTTTTACGTCCAACGTCGGCATTACCTTCCCAACTGAACTCGTATTCAGGTCATCATCCAGCAGGCAGGTTATAGTAGCAATTGTTTCTGTAAGCCCGTACCCGATCTTGATATGAATACCCACTTGCTCGAAAAAATGAATAACATCAAGCGAAAGCGAAGCTCCGCCACAAACCATAAACCGGAACCTGCCTCCAAGAACGGCACGGCCCTTGGCTAAAACAAGTTTATCGGCTATGGCATAAGCCAGTGTGAGGTGAAACGGGACTGTTTTTTTGTTCCAGATGTAATCGAGCCTTTTACCACCGATATTGATAGCCCATTTAAACATGGCTTGTTTCAGCGCTGAACTCCTGGCAATCTTTGAATTGACTCCCTCATACGTTTTTTCGAAAAACCTTGGTACCGAGCACATTAGAGTAGGCCTAACCGACTGAACCGCATCAACTACTTCCTTGGGGTTTCGAAGGTAATAAGACGTTATTCCCTTGCTTAACACTATAAATGTCCAGCCCCTTTCGAAAATATGGCTGAGCGGAAGAAAACAAAGCGATACATCCTCATCGCTAATGGTTATACGCAGGTCGTGAATCCGCACACAATGCACAAAATTGGCTACAGTGAGCATTACACCTTTTGGCTCGCCCGAAGTGCCCGAGGTATAAATGATTGAACACAAATCCTGGTCCTGCCCTGCATCGGACAAGAGTTGCAATTGCTCCTTATATGCATTTCCCTTATCGGAAGTCTTAAAATCGGAAAAATACTCTGAAGGAATATCAGTATCTAACTGAACAACACAATCGAATGCTATTATTTTCCCGAGTGTTGGCACCTTTCCGAATAGTTCTTTTGCCACATCATATTGCTCCTGTTCACCAACCATAAAAAGCACGCATTCCGTCTCATTCAGCATATATTCGGCCTGGGCAGCGCTGGTTGATGAAAACAAAGGAACTGAAACCGCACGTACCAGTTGAAGGGCATAGTCCGTAATGGTCCATTCGGGCATGTTGCGCGACATTATGGCGACCTTGTCCCCGGGTTTCACCCCGTTGGCAAGCAAAGCCATCGCCGTATCCTGAATTGATTTCCAGAATTCAGCCCAGGTAATCGGGTGCCAGGTTTTATCGTCTTTCTGGTAGAAAATCGCATTACGCGAACCGTATTTTATACTGTTTTCGCGAACAAAAGTCGTAAGTAGCTGATTGGTCATAGGTATTAATTTACTCCGCTAATTATTCCGGGAACGGACATATTTCTTTTGTTTTGCCGTAAGTTGCTGATGTGATCCGGGATTCCAAGCCTGAAAAACTGAGGTAAAGATATAATTTATTACCAAAATAAAAACATATATTATTTCCTATATATCAATATTTTAAAGATTTTCCAGGAATGAATATGCATGGAAGGAAGCCGCTTTGACAAAAGCTCCTTTAAAAACCGGTATCTTTGCACCCTCATTAAAATATAGAAATGATTTCAGTTGACGGGCTTACAGTTGAGTTTGGAGGGACCACGCTTTTTAAAGATGTATCTTTTGCGATAAATGAAAAGGACAGGATTGCGCTCATGGGTAAAAACGGAGCAGGGAAATCCACCTTACTTAAAATAATTGCAGGTATCAAGACCGCTTCGCGGGGTAAGGTTTCGGCGCCCAGGGATGCGGTTATAGCTTACCTTCCGCAGCATTTGCTCACCCAGGATAGCCGCACTGTTTTCGAAGAAGCAGCACAGGCTTTCGCTAATATTTTCGGGATGCGGAAAGAAATTGAAGACCTGAACAACCAGCTTTCGACACGCACCGATTACGAATCAGCCGGGTATTACGAACTTATTGAACAACTCTCGACCCTCAGTGAGAAATTCTACTCCATCGAAGAAATCAATTACGATGCGGAAGTGGAAAAGATTTTGCTTGGACTTGGGTTTGTCCGCGATGATTTTAACCGTCCTACCGACGAATTCAGCGGTGGATGGCGCATGCGCATCGAACTGGCAAAAATCCTGCTTCAAAAGCCCGACCTCATCCTGCTCGATGAACCCACCAACCACATGGATATAGAATCTATTCAGTGGTTCGAGGATTTCCTGATCAACAGCGCCAAGGCTGTAATTGTGATCTCGCACGACAAGGCATTTGTCGACAACATTACTACCCGCACCATCGAGGTGACCATGGGCCGCATTTACGATTACAAGGTCAATTATTCCACATACCTGCAACTCCGTAGTGAGCGAAGGGAGCAGCAACAGAAACAGTTTGAGGAACAGCAGAAATTCATTGCCGACAACCAGGATTTCATCGACCGCTTCAGGGGTACCTATTCGAAAACCAACCAGGTGCAGTCGCGTGTAAAAATGCTGGAAAAGCTTCCTGTAATCGAAGTTGATGAGGAAGACAACTCTTCACTCCGGCTAAAATTCCCACCTTCACCACGTTCGGGGAGCTACCCGGTGATCCTGGAAGGTATGTCGAAAAGTTATGGCTCACATAACGTGTTTTCGAATGCAAGCTTTAGCATTGTGCGTGGCGAACGAGTAGCATTCGTGGGTAAAAACGGCGAAGGCAAGTCGACGATGGTGAAAAGCATGATGGGTGAAACGGATTTCGAAGGCACTCTCACCCTGGGCCATAATACTATGATAGGGTATTTCGCCCAGAATGAAGCTTCCTTACTCGACGAAGAAAACACTGTTTTTCAGACCATTGACGACGTAGCCAAGGGCGATATACGCACCAAAGTCAAAGATCTCCTTGGAGCGTTTATGTTCGGTGGTGACAGCTGGAACAAGAAGGTGAAAGTGCTTTCGGGAGGTGAGCGTACACGCCTTGCCATGATCAAGCTGCTTCTCGAACCCGTAAACCTCCTTATTCTCGATGAGCCTACCAACCACCTCGACATGAAAACGAAGGATATCCTTAAGAGTGCACTACAGGACTATGACGGCACTCTTATCCTGGTTTCGCACGACCGCGATTTCCTCGACGGCCTGGTGGATAAAGTTTTCGAATTCGGTAACCGGCAGGTAAAGGAACACCTGGGAGATATCAACAGTTTTCTTACCCGTAAAAAGCTGGATAACCTCCGCGAACTGGAACGGACAGCAAAAAAATAGTGCCTGAAATTCAGCAGTTTAAACTACCCATGGTTCTCGCCGGTTAGGGCTGGCTATCTTCATGTTTGCCTATTCCCATGCGATTTTATACTTCCCATTCAGTTTATATGTTTTGCAATTCAGCCAGTAAGGTTTATTTTAATCAAAAGAGACACAACGCTTTGACTTATTGCAGTTTTTTGCATCAAAACGAGGCAGTTATTGCCTTTTTGAGTATTTTTGTCTATTAAGGATTGTTGTACACTCATGAGAGTATTATACATACTGCTGGTTTCGTTGCTGTTTTTTACCGCCTGCCATAGGCCGCAGCAGGTAAAGGTGCCGGATTTGGTAATGGCACACTCCCCACTGGTAATCGATTACCCCGCCGGTGTTATGATCACGACACCAAAACGACATACTTCACCGGCAAGCCGCAATTTAACTTATGCCGAAAAGGTACTTTCCCTTCACCGCATTCCTTTGCTCGACACCAATACAAGGGAGATGGTTTTCGTTAAAACGAACGGCGACAGGGTGCGTATTTCGATGGAGGAACTGGCCGGGAAATATGATATTATCCTCTTCAATACAGTCAATAATCCCGTCCCTTTAAGGATAGCCGACCTGCAGGGCGCTTTTAACCAGATATTTAATATCACCCCGGAAAATAATATTTCAGCCGGGAGCCGAAATCACCTGAAAAAAGTCCAGGTTTACAAGCCAGATACCCTTCCCGAAAAGCCAATCTTCAACTTATTCCAAAGATTAAAAAGCCGGGAAAAGAGAATTATCATTTCAATGCCAGACACCACTACTCAAAGATTTGTTACCAGGATCATACCAGGAATTGTATGGGTGGAGCAACGAATTGATACACGCACCATTCTGAAGTTTAACTTTGAAAACGACCTGATTACCTATGCCAATACCGACCGGTATTTTACCAACGGAATCACCTTTGATCTTCAGGCAGCCTGGCTAAGCCAGTCAGTGATTCAGAAAATTATGATACCATACCAGCACAAGGCTACAGTTACCTATAACTTAAGCATGGTGCAGGACATGTACACTCCAACCGACACGCGAATTGCTCCCGCTTTGAGCCACGACCGGCCTTATTCGTCATACCTGTATTTCGGGTTCAGGCGAACCATTTCTGATCCTTTACGCAAGATTAAAATGTCTTCACAGTTGGATGCCGGATACCTAGGTCCTTATTCACCCGGGTCCTACCTGCAGACACTGGTGCATAAGACTTTCCCAACCAATGATACACCCCAGGGATGGAATACCCAGATCAATACCGATGTAATCCTGAATTACAGCCTGCAGGCCCAGAAAGCGGTTGTAAGCAAAAAAAGTATGACCCTGCTTGCCGGAGTCGATATCAAGGCAGGGACTCTATACAATAATGCCGGGGTAGGCCTTCAGTTCCAGGCAGGTAAAGCAGACCCGGTTTTCGGCCTGGCCGAAAATGAAAAATGGCCTGATCTTGAATGCTATTTTTTCGCAAAAACACATATCAGTATCGTTGCGTATAATGCACTTCTGCAAGGGGGCATGTTTAACCATGACAATGTTTTCACCTTAAAAGGAAACGAGATTCAGCGTGTGGTGGGCACTGCCGAAAGTGGCATTCATGTGAGGTACAAAGCAATGGGCCTGGAACTGGCACAGCATTACCTGACTCCTGAATATAAAGGCGGATTATGGCATAAATGGGGAAGGATCAGCTTGTTGTTCAGGTTGTAAACGCACCCGGGTATTTTGCGAAGTATTGCAGTTTGAGCTTGGAAGGAGAAATGCGAGCTAGTTGAAATCGAATGATAATACCTTTTTAGAATCTTTTTTCATTTTTACCTGTTATATCAACCTCATTGTAAAGCTATGACATCTGCTTCTATTTCAATTTTACATTCCAATACCCTGTTCCAGTTTTTTAAAAGAAGAATCATGCAGGTTTCGGTGGTACTTTCTGCACTAATACTCCTCTCATCTCTTCCCGCTAAGACACCCGTAAATGCTTCACAGGCCGCTGTGCCTGCAGGCGCACACGAACTTAAGCTTATTTTTGCCGGCGACATCATGCAGCATATGCCTCAGGTTGATGCAGCCTGGAACAATGATCTTGGCTATTATATTTATGACTCCTGTTTCAGGTATATAAGCCCCTTTCTTGCAAGCGCCGACCTGGCCATAGCAAACCTCGAAACTACACTCGCCGGGAAGCCTTACAGCGGTTATCCTGCCTTTAGTTCGCCCGACGAACTGGTTCACGGCATGCTCAACGCCGGTATCGACCTGGTCGGCACAGCCAATAACCATTGCTGCGACCGCGGGCGCACAGGCATTGAACGCACGGTAAGCATACTCGACAGTATTGGGATGATGCATATGGGAACATACCGGGACGAAAATACATATAAAAAATCAAACCCACTGATAATCAACACAAAGGGATTCAGACTGGCATTCCTGAATTATACCTATGGTACCAATGGAATCCCGGTGCCGGATAACAAAGTGGTAAGTCTTATTGAAAAAGACAGGATGCTGGCTGACCTGCAGGCTTCAAGCGATTCTTCCGTTGATATGACTATTGTTTTTATTCATTGGGGGGAAGAGTACCAAAGGGAGCCCAATGCCTTCCAGAAAGACATAGCCGGGTTCCTGTTCACCCATGGAGCAGGTATTATCATAGGTTCGCACCCCCATGTGATACAACCCATGGAATGGCATAAAGCTGACAGCCTCAGCAAGGAACAACTGGTAGTATGGTCGCTGGGAAATTTCGTTTCGAACCAGCGCAAACAATATACTGACGGAGGCAGTATGGTTGAAGTAACATTGCAGAAGGAAGCCGGGCACACCCAAATTAAAGATGCTGCTTACAGGCTTACCTGGGTTTATAATCCCCTTATTGATGGCAGGAAACAGTATTTCATCCTGCCTGCTGCACAATTCGAAAATGATACAGTATTAATTGATAAACAATCATATACAGATCTGAAGCAATTTCTTTCCGACTCCCGAGCATTGCTCAATGCGAACAACCTGCATATTTCCGAAGCCCGGCAGGACTAAAAGGATACAATAAATTCCCTGCATGGGTTTCCCGGGTCAGATTTCCTTGTCTATTTCACTTTGTTGAGCGCGTCCTGTTTAATTTTATCAGCATCAGTCCGTGCACGGCTCAGTATGGCATCGGATTGTTTCTGTGCCTCCGAAACTATTTTATTCGCCTTCTCACTGCCTTCCTTCTTTACTTTCTCGGCACCTTTTTTTGCTGCAATCTCAGCAATATAACCGTTCTTTTTCCCCTCGGCTGCCAGCCGGTTTGCGGATGAATCGGCGGCAAAACGGAACTTATCGGCAGCAAGGTTAGCCGACTGCATTATCTTCTGACTTTGCTTTTGGGCTTCCGCAAGAATCTTAGCTGCTTCGGCATCGGCCTGTGAAATCAGGTTTGTAGCTTCAGCTTTAGCCTTAGTTACCAGTTCTTCCTTTTTCTTTTCAACCTGCTCCAGGGCTTGTTTCTTCATATCCTCGGCCATCCCGGCCATGGCTGACTTTATCCCTGTCGTCACTTTGGGATCGGTCGCTGTACCACCAATGAGAACGGTAACCGGAATAATATCGCCGAGGCTGACTTTCACACCCTTTTTGGAGGCATCCTTCACCAGCCCGTCGAGAACGCTGTTCGCTTTCATGCCAAAATCAGCGCGTGGGATATCCAGCGTAAGTATAAAATTCAGCACCTGGTCGAGACCGGTTGTTCCTGAAAAATTAGCCTTATAGGAGCCCAGCTTAAAATCCATAGGTTTTACCGTGGCTTTCCCATCCAGCACATCGAAGGAAAGATTGATCTTCTCGAGGGAAGGATTCCTGAGTTTTTCCATCTTCAGCACATCCGCAATCTTACCAAAGGTATTCAGGCCTGTCAAAGCCAGTATGTCCGAAAGCACCAGCCCATTGGCCGAAACTGATGTTAATTCAGGCATCATATCCTTTTTCAGGGCGCCCTTGAATTTCAGGTTAGTGCTCATTGCCCCTTTGAGTTTGCCAGCAATTGGGGCAAATTTCTGAATAGAACTGAATGCCTGGGAGGCCTGTTTAACATCTATGTTTTTTACCTGCAGATCCATGTCCACCAGTGGCTTATCCGGGTTCAAGGTACTGTACGTTCCCTTTATTGCCACGGTACCACCCAGCATTTGAACCTGTAACCCGTCGAGTAGCAGTTTGTGATCCTGTACTTTAATCACCCCGCTTACATCCTTCATATCGTAAGTATCATATATCAGTCTGCTGAATGACGTGTTCATTGTGATATCCATATTCCCTGGTATTTGAACCACAGTGAGGGCAGAAGTATCCTTTGCGGCCGGGACCGAAGAGTTAGCTGTCATTAGGCTGTTTATATCCATAAAGCCCGAAGTCAGTTTGAGTTCTCCTTTGAGAATGCCATTTTTCTTCATAATAAACGGGATATAATTCTCCACCTTTCCATTGGCAGCCAGGTCGCTCTTACCTATATTCATAGCTAAACCAGTCAACTGGGCATAAGCCGGTGCAAAATCGAACCGCGCCTTGCTGATTCTGACAGCCTGAGGAACTTCCGGACCGGAGTAGTCGATATTATCGGCCATAGCATAGCCGGAGGCACTAAACTGGTCGTAAGCCCCTTTTTCGATAGCCGATATCTTTCCATTAAAAGCCATATCTGCCTTTACTATCCCCGACAGGTTCGTTTTTTCTCCCAGTGGGTAAATCTTCTGTATATCACCCAGGTTCAGGGTACCTTTTATTGTTGCTCTGATATCCGGGTCCGAAACGGGGGTGCGCACTGCAAGGGTGATATCAATCGGGTTATGCATCATACTGAGGTGCATGCGGGGCACATCCACAGTGGTGTGATCCATCACCCCATCCGGGTTCGAAACGGATGCCTTCAGGTTCACCTCCGACACTTTACCCGGCAGGCCGGGATAACCGAACATACCGTCGGCCACCTTCAGATTAAGCGAAAATGCAGGCATTGAAACATCGTTGTACAGGCCCTTTACAAAACCACCAAATGCCATGTTACCCGAAGTTTTCAGGTTAGCAAAATCTTTTGAGTAGATTGCCGGTATAAGTGAAAGGAATGCCTTGAAGGTATTTTCCTTTGCAGCAAACCTGATGTCCATTTTATATCCTTCTTTTGGCATGGCAAAAAAGCCGTCTGCAGTAATATTCAGTTCATTCAGGCGCAGGTTTCCGTCCTTAAAGGTAAAAGTCCAGGTATTAAGGTTTGCCTCCAGCATAGTCGTCAAGCCGGCTTTGGTTTTGCTCAGGTAACGGACGCCGTCATAGTCAGCGGTTACCCCCTTAATTGCAACTTTGATATCCAGGGATGTAACATCGGCAGTCATATCGCCGCTCATGGTTCCTGATAAACCATCGAAAGCAAGCCTGGTAGGGATTTCGGCATCGTCATACACTATAAGCGCATCCGAGATACTGAATTTGTCGAGGGAAACTTTAAATGCGGAGGGAGCAGTAACGGTATCGGCAGTCCCGGTGGTTTTCATGATATCCCAGTTGGCTTTCCCGTCAGCCAGAACTTTTAGGAGAAGCCGGGGTGATTTGAGCCCTATTTGTTTCACTTTGTAATTGCTTCCATTGAAAACACTGGCCAGGTCGAGCGTAAGCGAAAGTGCCGGGATCGAAGCCAGGGTATCCTTTGCGAAATCTCCGGAACCAATGACACAAAGATCCTTAATATTGACCGTAAGATCGGGAAAATGCCGCAGTAACGTCACTCCTACCCCATCGAAAGTAACGCTGGCGTTCAGTTTTTTGTTTAACTCCGTCTGAACAGCGCGCTGAATTTTACCTTTGAAAACAAAGGGCAAAGCAAGTATTATCACGAACAAAAAGCCTGATACCAGGGCCGAAATCTTAAGTGCCTTTTTCATCACAAATGAGATAAGTAATATTTTACTATAACGCTGCTGTTCAGGAAAATTGTGATAGGAAAATTATTTTGCCGGTATCTTTTGGAAGTGTAAAACGGCTTCTAACGAACATATGGTACCATGTATCAGGCACTAAATTGAGGACTAATTATAACAATTTCAATACGTTAAAACCAATTCTGATGAATATTCTTGGTTAGTACTCACCTTTCCGGCTCTTGCTTTGTCGTTTTTTATGTTACAACCTCGCCCCCCTGTTTCTCAGCAAATGATCGGCTATGACCAATGCAGCCATGGCTTCAACGATGGGAACAGCCCGTGGCACAACGCAGACATCATGCCTGCCTTTTGCTTCGAGCACTATAGATGCACCCTTATTGCTGACCGATGGCTGTGCCTGCTGTATGGTAGCAATAGGCTTAAAAGCTACCCTGAAAAGGATATCGTCCCCATTGCTGATCCCGCCCTGTATACCTCCGGAATGATTCGTCAGGGTTTTTATTTCACCATTTTCACCGACAACGAAAAGGTCATTGTGTTGCGAGCCCCGCATGGAAGGCGCACCGAAACCTTCGCCGTATTCAAACCCCTTGGCAGTATTGATGCTCATAGCCGCCTTGGCCAGATCAGCCTGCAATTTATCGAACACAGGTTCGCCTAATCCTGCGGGAACACCGCTGATAATACAACTGATAATACCACCGGTAGTATCGCCTTCGTTTTTTAGCCGGGTAATCAGTTCAACCATTTTTGCTGACGCCTCCTCGTCGGGGCAGCGAACAGGGCTAGATTCTACCTCATCCAACTGATTAATAGTATACTTCTTCTCGGTTTTCACTTCACCAATACTCTGTACAAAGGCTTTTACCTGTATACCTGATTGTTGCAGCAGCAGTTTTGCCACTGCACCGCCTGCCACACGCGAAAGCGTTTCGCGGGCCGATGAACGCCCGCCCCCACGGTAGTCGCGAAAGCCATATTTACTGTCGTAGGTGTAATCGGCATGCGATGGACGGTAAGCTGTGCGAAGCTGATCATAATCAAAACTATGGTGATCACGGTTCCGGACTATAAAGGCAATGGGAGCGCCTGTCGATCGTCCTTCGAAAACACCAGACAGCACCTCTATGGTATCACTCTCATCGCGGGGTGTCGTCATATCCGACTGCCCGGGTCGCCTGCGGTTAAGTTCGTGCTGGATAAATTCCATATCGATATGCAGGCCCGACGGGCAACCGTCGATTACCCCGCCCAGGGCAGTTCCGTGTGACTCGCCGAAGGTGGTAAGCCTGAATAAGGTTCCGAAAGTGTTTGCTGACATAAGACAAAGATAAGAATAATATAGTACAGGGTAAACGCATCAATTCTGAATTGTCGTGATTGAATGATCAAAAGTCATAATATGAGTGATTTACGCACAATATTCTACCTTGTAGCTCTCCACTTACCGAATGCAATCAAACGGGCAGAGTCGGGCATCAAACCATGTTAACCAAAAAAAAAGCCCCGGAGAGGGGCTTTTTTCGTTACTGTTGTTCTCGTGAAACTGTCTTAAGAATTTTTGATTTGGCTTCGAGCGAGGCGAGTTCCTCCTTCGCATGAGCAATCTTTCCTTCAAATTCGGCCCTGAGCAAGTTGGCTTGTTTGGAGCGGGCAAAGAACCCTATATTGTTCTCCCAAAGCAGGATTTCTTCCTTGAGGCTATCGATTTTTGACTGCAGCCCGGTACGTTCGCGGTTAATGATGCGCCCGGCATCAGGCTGATCCTTCACGTTCTCATAACGAGTCCTATAGGTCATCTGACTGGCTTCCTGGGAATCGACTTTCAGCTTATCATAGATTTTATTCACAGCAGCCTTGAATTCAGCCTGAATGCGGTCTTTTTCCTTAATGGGAACATGGCCGGTATCCATCCACTCACGCTGAAGTTCTTTCACCTTGTTGAGGCTTTCCTGCCTGTTTTCGCTGTATTCGAATTCAGTGAGCTTGGTAATGATATCGAGTTTAAGCTGTAAATTTCCACCTTCGCTGGCCTGTAATCCTTTGAAATACTCATTCTTGGTATTGAAGAAATCATCGCAGGCCGTACGGAAACGCTTCCATATCTTTTCGCTGTGTTTTCGGGGCACAGGGCCTATTTTCTTCCATTCATCCTGCAACTTGATGAGTTCACGCGAGGAGTTCTTCCAGTCGGTACTCAGTTTAAATGATTCCGCCTGCAGGCAAAGATCAACCTTCAGGTTATAATTGTGCAACTGCTGGTCTTTCAGCTTCCCGAAATAATCTTTCTTATTCGAAAAATACAGGTCCAGCTGGGCTTTGAAGCGGTTCCAGATTTCGTTATTTACTTTCTGGGGAGCCTGTCCAACCGATTTCCACATCTTAAGCAGCTCATTCACCTGGTGGGTGCTGTCCTGCCATTGCTTGATAGAGTTAAACTCTGTCGCAACCAGTTGCTCTGCTTTTTCGCAAAGTAATTCTTTGGCAGCATAATTTGCATCCAGGTCACCCTGAATTTGCTTGTAGAATTCGTGCCTGCGGTCGTTAATTTTTTCGGTAGCTGTTTTAAAACGGTCCCAAACTTCCTCGCGTTTATCCTGGGCAACCGGGCCAACATCCTTCCACTCTTCGTGAAGTTCCTGCAAACGTTTGAATGACTGTGAAATGGATGATTCGAGTACCAGTTCTTCGGCCTTCTCACACAATTCGATCTTACGCTCAAGGTTTTTACGAAGATCGAGGTCTTTCAGCTCTTTATTGATCTTTACCTTGTCGAAAAACTTCTCGATTAGAAAATGGTAATTCTGCCACAGGCCCTGCGCTTCGGCTTTGGGAACCATCCCTATGCCTTTCCAGGTCTCTTGTAATGTCTTGAATTCGTCGTAGGTTTTCTTCAGCGTCTCTTCAGAATTGATCAACACTTTCAACTCATCCAGGATCTTCTTTTTTGCTTCCAGGTTCTGAACTTTTATCTTCTCCTGGTCTTCCGTAAAACGGAATTTGTTGTGTTTATATATGCCAAAAGCTGCTTTGAAACGGTCTTCCAACGGGTCAACAATCTCAAAATTTTCAGCCTCTTCGCTGGCAGCCGCATTCTGGTACATCTCCTGCCTTTCCTTATTGGCTAGAGCCAGGTATGCCACCTTGATGAGGGCAACTTTTGATTTTATTTCATTAACATCTTCAACCAGTACAGTTTCTTCCAGCATGGCAACAAGCTGCTCTCTGCTCATCTGGGCATAATCAATGCCGGTAGATTCAGCGGCTGCAACTTCTGCATCTATCACTTCGTCGATTGCTTCAGCTTCGTCAGTTGATATTTCGACTAATGAAGGCTCCTGTACTAACGGTGCTTCAACAGGAATTTCCTGTACGGAATCCGCTTCCGATTCGCTTGTAACTTCTGATACCGCCTCAGCTTCCAGCTGTATTGCGACTTCAGGTTCAGCGCTTTCAACCGGAGTGGCGGGCGTTTCTGCTTCAACAACCGGTTCCGGTTCTGTAACGGCATCCGTTTCGGCGGGTATTTCAGCGACCACCGGTATTTCGGCCGGGATAACAACTTCCGCTACGGCTACCTCTTCCGGCAGGGATGAATTTTCCGTCTCCGGTACTTCGTTGGTTTGCAGCGTTTCGACAATTCCGATAGATTCTGCCTCGGCAGGTACTTCAGCTTCAGTCACTTCAACGGCTGAGATTCCGGATTCGGCTTCTGCAACTGCGGTTTCGACTGGTGATGGTGATTCTTCAACTGTGTTTACAGCATTTTCCAGCTGTGAATTCTCCTCCCGGGCGGGCATGCTTGCTTCCTCAGGATTTTGATCGGGATGTTTGGTAGATTCCATCTGTTGATGAGTTAGTAATTAAACTATTGATCAGGTTAAAAAATACCCGCTATTTCAGTGAAACAGCGGTGGTATGTGTGTTTCTCTTTCGAAAAAGGTTGTTAGCATTGTATTCCTTGTTGTACAAGGGACTGCAAATTTAACAAGATTTCGTTATGTAGATCATTTTGTTGAAAATTGATTCAGATTTACTTCAACAGTCCGTATTAAGACCAGGAGATTTGCAGCATTTCAATAGGCTGACTTGTTAAATATTATGTACCCAATATTTACAAAAAACGAAGCCGGAGTCCCGTCGTTATATCTGTTCCACGAAGCACTCAGCGGGCCAATAGGTGTATTAATGACAAAACTTGCCGACAGCACATAGTGCAGGGATGGGAAGATGGGACTGATGACCGTTTCACGCATCACACCGCTGCTGAACTCATGCATAGGGGCCATCAGGAATCCTTCCGCGCGAAAATCAATATTCTTAGTCAGGGAGAAAATATTGCGTATACCAAGTGCAGCAAACCCATCGGAACGGTATACGGATTGATACATGGTCGACATTTCGTAAATCGGAGCATATCCGGGCATAAAGAGCGACGTCGAAGTATAGTTCCTGAAACTCCCCAGGGTATTGGCCTGGACCTCAAGGTTGATCCCTGGACGATAGAATTTTCCGGCACGGAAATACTTATCGAACATCATTTTAACTATAAAAAAATTATGATAATCTGTATAGGCACCTTGTTGCAGGGATGTACTGCCAGGAGTTTGTTTTTCGAGCCCGCTCACAAAATGTACAGAGGCATAAAAACGGGATCCCTGGTTCGAATATTGTTTATGATTCAGCGTGTTAAATTCAATCTCCAGGTAGGGACTGTAAAAGTTGAACTTTGTTTTGTCAGCAACATCTTTTTCAGTTGCTGTATTGGTCTGAAAATAGTCGGCCCGGTTGGTACCCCAGGCAAAACCGGTTTCCAGTTTGCCTTTGTAAGTCATTGGAAAGCCCATATCCACAAGAAAAAAAGTATTGTTTTCGTAAAGAAAACTGGGCGTATTATCGATAAAAAAGAACGATTTGGTGCGATAATAATTAAACTGGTTAAATGTATAAGATGCTTCCAGGTATTTTGGTTTCCTCCCGGGAAGTTCTACCCTTCCACCCAGCAAGGCGGAGTTATAAAACCGCCCGAATGAACCGTTTATTTTTACTGATGTAGCTACTTTACGCCAGAGATTATACTTTAATTGCAGGAAAATTTCATTGGTAGCGCCCGAGGAGAGGCTCCCCCCGAAATCAGCCACTATACCCTTTTCATATTGCGCATCCATGACAAATTTGTACCGCTGCGAAATTGTATCAAACATCAGTGTAGGATACGCAGACTTTAACCGCTTCTCGCCCAGCACTTTGAAATACCCTGATTTAACCTCGTCAATGTTCAGGTCCTGTGAATAGTAGGACTTCGAACGGCGGCTGTACACTTGTCCAATGATCGCGTTGGCAATATACGAAGCCTGGCCTTGCTGGATTCCTCTTACCTCTACGCTGTTCACCCTGAGTTCGGGTTTGCGCTTGTTAAAAGCACTCCTGATACTGTCGTGCATGGCCTGGGTCACTGTATCGAGAACAAATTTACGGATCTGGGGGATAAGGCGCTGGGTGGAAATATATCCGCTGTCGATAAAGGCTTCCGTATTGGAGAAATCAATCACGTTCACATCCTTCAGTATAGGTTCAACCAATACACTGGCATCGCAATACAAGTCAAACTTGGTTTCACCCATCAGCATACTGGTGAGTTGCGAAACCACATCATCCTCGTTGGGCGGGGCATAATTCCCGGCTGCCTTACTCCCGATTATAATATCCGGGTAAAAATCATCCATCACTACGTTGGAAGGGAAATTATTGTACATACCCCCATCGAACAAGAGTCGGCCGTCGATACGGATCGGCTTGAAATAGAAAGGGAAGGTCATGGAAGCCCGTATGGCTGAGCCCAAATCACCCTTCTTTAGGATATAAGGTTTGTTATACCTTACATCGGAGGCAACACAACGGAAGGGAACCATTAAATTGTTGAAATTGTACCCGGAAACGGCAGAAGCTTCAGAGAAAAGTTCCAGGAATGCGAAGTCCATGCGGATAGGTGAAACTATGTTGGTTGGCAGTTGGGTCTGTAAAACAGAATCATACTTGAATTTGAAACTCAGCCATGATGGGTCAGGCTGACCTTGCCTGAAAAAATACGTGTACTGCAGGTCCAGTTTCCCGGAAACCCATTTCGTGAACTCTTCGGAATTAATAAGCTGCTGCATCTGATCGGGCGAATAGCCAGCCGAATATAATCCGCCTATGATAGCTCCCATCGAAGTCCCTGCAATATAATCGATGGGGATGCCGTTCTCTTCCAGCGCCCTGAGCACTCCTATGTGCGTAACACCCTTGGCTCCTCCCCCGCTCAATACAACTGCAACCTTTTGTGCACGGGCTGAAATAAGGCAAATGAAAATAAAAAAGAAGAGGATACTATATTTCACAATCAAGAATATTTGTATGTGAATGGCAAATATAAGAAAATCCGGCACTGAGACCGGATTTATCTTTTGCAATCACCCCGTTTAGGATAACTTTATGCCTGTAAATAAGTACACCCTACACTTTAGCCAGCGCCTGTTCCAGGTCGGCAATAATATCTGCGGCATCCTCAATGCCAACCGAAAAGCGGACAAGTCCATCCGTGATACCTGCTTTTTCTTTTCCTTCGGCCGAAACCTTTGAATGTGTCATCGATGCAGGGTGTTGTATAAGGGTTTCGACCCCTCCCAAAGAAACGGCAAGAATAGCCATCTGTACACTGTTCATCAGGATTCTGCCAGCTTCGATACCGCCTTTCAGTTCGAAACTGATCATGCTCCCGAATCCGTCCATCTGCGTCTTTGCAAGTTCATGCTGGGGGTGCGAAATAAGCCCCGGATACCTGACCCATTCCACCTTAGGATGATCTTCGAGGAATGTGGCAATTTTCATTGCCGATTCCTGGGCCCTGTCGATACGGATACCCAGTGTCTTAACGCCGCGGATGACCAAATAAGCCTGGTGCGGATCCATATTGAACCCTAATGTTACCATAACTGAACGCAATTTCTTATACAAGGCTTCGTCTTTTGCGATCACCACCCCACCTACTATATCGGCATGCCCGTTGATGAATTTGGTAAGCGAATGCAGTACGATATCGGCTCCGAATTCCAGGGGGCGCTGCAGGTATGGGCTGCAAAAAGTATTATCTATAGCAACAGGAATTCCGTGCTGGTGAGCCAGCTCGCAACAGGCTTTCAGATCGGAAATTTCCATCGTAGGATTCGAAGGTGTTTCTATATATAACAACTTGGTTTCAGGCCTGATTGCCTTACGGACCTCTTCAATATCAGCAGTATTGACAAAAGAAGAAGCTATCCCGAATTTTTTATAATAGGTTTCCAGCACGACGCGGGAAGGTCCGTAAACGGCTGCTGAACTGACAACATGGTCGCCCTGTGCCAGCATAGTCCCATATACAATATTTACTGCGCCCATGCCTGAGCTGGTTGCGATACCGCCACAACCTCCTTCGAGTTCTGCCAGTAAAGTTTCCAGGGCATGTATGGTCGGGTTGCCGATCCGGGTATAAATATAGCCATCACTTTCACCGGCAAAACAGGCAGCACCATGTTCGGCGCTTTCGAATTTAAACGTGGAAGTCTGATAAATAGGCACCGTTGCACTTCCGAGTGCATCATTGAATTCACCCCCATGGATGAGTTTGGAATTAAAACCGATGTTTTTACTTTTCATTATAAATCAATTAGTTGTATGAGTATGATGTTGCTATTTTAGTTTTTCACAGCTAAAGGTACCTTGAACATGCCGACCACCTGCTTCCATATTTCGCTGAAGCCCTGCATAGTAGTTCCTCGATTGGCAAAAGTATGGAAATCTGAATCATCCTCAAGGTTTTTGTCAAAAGGAATTATTCCAAGCAAGGGGAAGGAGTGGTTCGTGCAATATACCCTGATATCGTCAATGATCTCCGATCCCGGTATTACTTTATTAAGGATCAATCCTGCATCCACATGGCTTTTTTGAATCAGTTCCAGCAGCAGGTCCATATCCGTTTCCCAGCCCGGACCGGGTTGGGCAACAAGCAAAGCGATGTCCATCCCGGCAAGACCGGCCTCAACAGGACTTCCTGTGCCGGGTCCAAAGTCGCATACAACTGTTAAATCAGGATTTAACCTTTCGAGCAGGGCATTAATGAGCGGTATTTCGAACCCGGATGTATCGTCAAGACACCCGGCAATAAAAGAATGTTTTCCTAAACTGCCCTTCAGTATGGTTCCGCATATTTTATCCCGAAGTTTTATCCCGTTCCTGCTGCAGCCTTTCAGGCAATTGCCACAAGCATAACAGCGTGATACAACCAGGGTAACTGAAGGGATAAAACGGTTGAACTGTATTGCTTTTTGAGGACAAAACCCCGCACAAACCCCACAATACCGGCACTTTGAGACATCGATTACCGGCAAGGGAGCAACTATTTCTTCGGTAGCAATCAACTGCATACCAGAGAATTTGATCAGGTCCGGTTTACTTATATCGAAGCATGCAAGTTCAAGAGGAAAAATACCCTGCTGTTTAGCCGCCTCGAACAGGTTCAAGGCAATGAGCGAACGACCGGCTGAGCCTTCGTTGGATAATATTGCGATTTTGGTTCCCGTTTCAGTTTAATTTATCAATACCAATAATTTACTTTGCCTTTTTTAATAATGAAGCCATTTTCATGCTTAGTGAAGTTTGACCGGCATGCCTGAAAACACCCTCTTTGGCTGTTTTTACATCTTCGATGGTATAAAATGCCCCGGGATGAAAATCATGAAGTGTCATCAGGAATGTGGGTATTTCCTTCCGTCGAATAATCGAAAAAAGGACTTTCACTTTCCCTTTGGCTCCTTCGGCATCAAGAATCGTAAGCCCGAAGTTATGGGATTTAAGAGCGGAAATGAGTTCGGGTGATTCGCCGGAAAGTATTACCCTGATGATAGAAGTGCCTATTGAAAGTTTTTCTTCCAGCGTTATCCCTATAAAATTGCCTGAGGCAAACCCGGCGCCATAGGCCACATAACAAACCCAGTTATCGAGGTGCTGCATGATCTGTCCTATAGCAAGCAGCCAGATAATAACCTCGAAAAAACCAAGGAAGGGAGCCAGGTATTTCATCCCTTTCGACAGGAAAATCAGCCTTAGCGTTCCAATACTCTGGTCACAGATCCGGGCAAAGAAAATAAGGCAGGGTAATAAAACCCAGGTAAAAAGCCAGCTATCAGAAAGTAGAAAATCCATGCCTGTAGATACTGAAATCAGGATGCTAAATTAGCACTTTATATACATCCCGGATGCCTGGTTGATAAATATTTGAATTGACCAGATACAACTCTTTAAATTACTCCAGGCACTATAGCGCACTTTACGCAATCCAGGCACTTCAGCTACTCCCGGCACTACTGGAAATGAATCCAAAGTCCTATACAAATACTTCCACCCGGATTCTTTATCTTTGTCCCTGAAAAACCTCTATGCTACCAATTCAAAACCTATGAACCGAATATTCTCCAATTTCATTTTCCTGGTCATCCTCCTGGGCCTTCCAGGCTTACTTAAAGCGCAGGATGAAGCCCGGCTGCTTCGTTTCCCGACTGTCCATGGGAACCAGGTCGTATTTTCCTATGCGGGCGACCTGTATACGGTCCCGGTAGCCGGCGGTATGGCACGCAAACTTACTACCGACGCAGGATATGAAATGTTTTCACACTTTTCGCCCGATGGAAGCACCATAGCCTTCACGGCACAGTACGACGGGAATACAGAAATATATACCATGCCGGCACAAGGTGGTGTTCCTGCCAGGCTAACCATAACAGCCACGCTGGGGCGCGACGACATCAGCGACAGGATGGGCCCAAATAATATAGTGATGGGCTGGACACCCGACGGCAAGTCGGTTATTTACCGTTCGAGGAAGCAAACCTTTAATGATTTTATTGGCCAGCTATATACAGTACCTGCAGTCGGCGGAATGTCGAAGGAACTCCCACTTCCGACAGGAGGTTTCTGCTCCTATTCGGCTGATGGGAAACAGATGGCTTATAACAGGGTTTTCCGCGAATTCCGTACCTGGAAATATTACAAGGGAGGTATGGCCGATGAAATCTGGATTCACGATTTTGCAAGCAAAACTACCCGTAATATTACCGCCAATAATGCGCAGGATATTTTCCCCATGTGGTTCGGTGATGAGATTTATTTCTGCTCCGACCGCGACCGCACCATGAACCTTTTCTGTTACAACCTGAAAACCAACCAGACCCGGAAAGTAACCAGCTACACCGATTACGATATCAAATTCCCATCGGCTGGCGACAACCGGATCATCTATGAGAACGGTGGTTTTATTTATATTTTCGATCTCAAAACGCAGACTTCCACCAAAATAGTGATCCAGATTGCTGATGATTTTAATACCTCCCGGGCTGAACTTAAAGATGCCACCCGATTTATGGGCTCCGTGAATCCCTCACCCGATGGCAACAGGGTAGTGGTTTCAGGCCGTGGGGATATTTTCAGTGTCCCTGTAAAGGAAGGCATTACCCGGAACCTGACCTCCAGCTGCAATGCGCACGACCGTGAAGGTGCCTGGTCGCCCGACGGGAAATGGATTGCTTACCTGAGTGATATGAGTGGTGAATACGAAATTTACATCACCAAACAGGATGGAAGTGAAGCCCCTGTGCAACTCACCACCAATGCCGATACGTACAAATTCGGGATCCACTGGTCACCCGACAGCAAAAAAATACTGTGGAACGACAAGATGCTGCGCCTCCAATATGTTGATATTGACACCAAAAAAATAACCCTGGTCGACAAATCGAAAGTATGGGAATTTGGCAGTTTCGACTGGTCACCCGACAGCCGCTGGATAACTTACAGCAATGCTCTCGAAAATGGTATGCAGCAGATCATGCTTTTTAATACTGCCGATGAAACAAAAACTGCCGTCACCGACCAGTGGTTTTCGTCGGACCAGCCCACCTTTTCGCGTAACGGCAAGTACCTGCTTTTCACTTCCGACCGCACCTTTGATCCTATCTACAGCAATGTCGAATGGAACTTTGCCTACCAGAACATGTCGAAATTATATATGGTGACCCTGGCAAAAGATACACCTTCACCTTTTGCGCCTTCGAATGATGAAGTCAAGACTGAAGTTGCAAAAGAAACGAAAGATGCAAAAACGGAGAAAAAGGACGAAAAAGACAAAAAACAGGATAAGGCTGCCGAACCCGATGTGAAACCGGTCAAGATCGACCTCGAAGGCATTCAGCAGCGCATTATCGAAATTCCGGTCGAAGCCGGGAACTACTGGAACCTCTGGTCGGTTGAGGACAAGATTTATTACAACACGGCCAACGACAAAGGCATGTGGGCGAAAGTGTACGACCTGAAACAGAAAAAGGAAACAGAACTTGGTTCAGGTCTTGGATTCGATATCACCGCCGATGGCAAGAAGATGCTGGTCAGGCAAGGGAAAAGCTATTCGATGATTGACCTCCCTTCGTCGAAGGTCAACACCGAAAAGTATATTGAACTGTCCGACCTCAAAGTATGGGTGAACAACCGCCAGGAATGGAAACAGATCTACGATGAAGCCTGGCGCCAGATGCGCGACTTCTTTTACATGCCCAACATGCACGGTGTCGACTGGAAAGCCATGCACGATAAATACGCGGTTATGCTTCCATGGGTCAACAACCGGAATGATCTCACCTACCTGATAGGCGAAATGATAGGCGAACTCAGCATAGGCCATGCATACATTGGCGGGGGTGAGCGCAAACCTGTCGAAAAAATCAGTCTGGGATTGCTCGGCGCCCAGTTGAGCCGCGACCTATCAGGTTACTACCGCATCGATAGCCTGTTACTGGGCGCAAACTGGAGCCAGGACCTTCATTCGCCTCTCACCGAAGTGGGCGTAGGTGCCGTAAAGGGCGACTATATTACATCAGTAAACGGCAAATCGACCAAAGATATGCTCGACATTAACGCTGCCTTTATTAATAAAGCCGGTAAAAATGTAGAACTCACCTTGAACGCATCCCCTGCCGAAGGCGGCCGCAAAGTATTGGTTGTTCCTGTAAACGATGAATCAAAGCTATACTATTACACCTGGGTACAAAACAATATCCGCAAGGTGGACGAAGCAACAAAGGGGCAGGTTGGCTATATTCATATCCCGGACATGGGTCCTGAAGGGCTGAATGAATTTGTCAAATACTTCTATCCCCAGCTGGCTAAAAAAGCGCTGATTATCGACGATCGCGGCAATGGCGGAGGCAACGTTTCGCCTATGATCATCGAACGCCTGAGCAGGGAGATTACCCGTAGCAACATGGCACGTAACGTGGACCTTGTGGGTCATACCCCGACCAAAATGATGCTTGGTCCGAAAGTATTGCTCATCAACAGCTATTCCGCATCCGATGGCGACCTTTTCCCATATGGTTTCAAGAAACACCAGCTTGGGAAGGTGATAGGCAAACGCACCTGGGGTGGCGTTGTTGGCATAAGAGGTTCATTGCCGTTCATTGACGGGGCTGACCTCCGCAAGCCGGAATTCGCCAGCTATTCAGCCAACGAGAGCAAATGGATCATCGAAGGGTACGGTGTTGAGCCCGATATCGAAATTGATAACGACCCATCGAGGGAGTTTGACGGTGTTGATGACCAGCTGAATAAAGCCATTGAAGTTGTGCTGGACGAACTGAAGGCTTATAAGGAGCAGCCACCGATTCCATTACCTCCGGACAAAAGCAAGTAAGGGGAAAAAGCATTGAGAGGCTCTATCATAAGTGAAACAATTAACCGCAGAGAACCGCTGAGGAAAACTGCAAAGAACCGCAAAGCATTAATTTAAAAGGCAATAACTCTGCGCAACTCTGTGGTAAAATGACTTTTGATACAGCCTCTTCTGTGTTCTCGCTCCACCCTACTGTAAATTGAAATTTTATGAATCAGATAATACTTCAAAATAATTCCTGTCAGTACTTAGAGATTGTTACATGGATCAGTTAACTTTGTTCAAGAATTAACAAGTAAATATAATATGACTATCTGTTTGCGTACTGAATCAAAATAAAACTTGTATAATAAATGTCATTTAGTAGCCTAAAATATTGAAACTAAACCGCAGAGAACCGCAAAGTTTCAAGCAGAGTTCCGCAAAGGTATTCGACAAGAAAAGGCTTTGCATTACTTTGTGCCTTCTTAGCGTACATTGCATTAAAAACTCCTTAAGCTCAAACTCCTTAACTAACCGATATTGCTGTAAAATAGTTAATTATGTTAGAGAACGAGATTTCAGAAAAGATTATAGGTTGTGCAATTGAGGTTCATAAATCGCTTGGCCCTGGTTTACTCGAAAGCGCTTACCTTGAGTGCTTGTTTTTCGAATTACAAAAGGCAGGTTTAAAAGTTGAAAAGCAAAAGCCATTGCCACTTGTCTATAAAGAAGTAAGGTTGGATGTCGGCTACCGAATAGATATGGTTGTAGAAGGAAAAGTAATTATTGAAATTAAATCTGTTGAGGCGTTAAACGAAATTCATGTTGCTCAGGTTTTGACTTACCTGAAACTTTCTGGTTGTAAGTTAGGATTATTGATGAATTTTAATGTTTTACGTGTTGTTGATGGCATAAAAAGATTAGTTAACAAGCTATAGCTTTGCGGCTCTTTGCCATTAACTCAGCAGTTCTCTGCGGTTAAATTTTCAAACCGAAGAATTGCGCAAAGCAGATGCAAAGCATTGCAGAGTTATTAAATTCAGGAAAGTCAGCAAAAAGTCCTATAATCAATGTGTAGTCCGAAATTAACGAAATCCATAGTGCACAGGCTTTAACTTACATGATACTATCTGGTTGTAAGCTAAGACTATTGATGAATTTTAATGTTTTACGTGTTGTTGATGGCATAAAAAGATTAGTTAACAAGCTATAGCTTTGCGGCTCTCTGCCATTAACTCAGCGGTTCTCTGCGGTTAAATTTTCAAACCGAAGAATTTCGCAAAGCAGATGCAAAGCATCGCAGAGCAGTTAAATATAAGGTAAGCCAGCAGATAGTCAAATAATTAATGTGTAGTCCGAAAATGTTGTAATTATATCATTTATAGGCCTTATAACTTTGAACATCTCCCCAAATCGCCGATTAAACATGCACCGAAACTACTTGTTGATTATTTTTATCTCTTTAGTTGCTGGCAAATTAACAGCCCAGCAACAAAGCAATAGTTTCCCGCCAAGCGGAGCCAACAGTTTCTGGATAGGCGCTATGGCCGGCCCAAGCCTGCTTCTCGAAAAAGCACCCGACAGCCTGGCTCCTGAAATACAGGATTATTTTAATAAACTACGCTCAGGTTGGAATTACGGGTTCGAAACCGAATACTTCTTCAATAAATACATTGGCGTAGGAGCAAGATACTGCAGGTTCAATACCAAACAACAGGTCGACAGCATCATTGTACAATTCTTTTCTCACATTTATTATGTCGACCTGTCGAGTAACATGAGCATTCATACAGTCTCAGCCATGGTATACGGCAAGCTTCCACTGCTGAAAAACAAGCTCAGCATTACAGCCGGAGCAGGGCCTGCCTGGCTGTTTTACCGGAATATCGGTAAGGCTGTTGGTGATTCAGCCATGTTCAAAGGATCATCACCGGGCCTGTCGACCTCTTTGCGGGTGAGTTATGAAGTAATCCCTCATTTGAGCATTGCCTTCCAGGGAAGTTATATTAAGGCAATTCTGAAGAAATTCACCCAGGATGACGGTACAACGCAAACGGTAGTTGAACTGGATAAAGAAAACTACCAGAATATTTCCCGAATGGATTACTCTTTCGGACTGTTTTATACGCTAAGCGGCAAATCAAAGTCTAATTAAATGGGAAAAGCACTTTCTCTTGCCTTGCTGATTCTGATTTCCGGCTATACGGCTAAAACACAAAATGTAGTCCCGGCCTTCGATACTATTGAATTCAACAGGAAACTGGAACTGGCCAACTGGCTTACCGAATATGATTATTTTTCCCAACTTTCGACTGTAAACCTAAGCAGGCAGGAAGAGTACACTGGTTTGCAATGGTTTAGTTTTACCCAGGAACACCTTTGGCACACCATAGGCGGAAAAATTGCCGGTGAAAAATTCAGCATTCTCAAGCATGTGGTAATCGACTCCATGCTCAATATTTCAGACTATCACGGTCATAGCGATACATCAGCTTTACTAGCATCGGGCTATGCTTTATCGCAAGCCGACGCGCATTTTCAAACGGTGAGGGATACAAGTAATATATATTTCACCTCTTTCGTTCACCGCAATACGGACCAAAGTATCAGCATCTGGTTTTTGCCGGCATTCCAACCCAGCGGACAGGCAATCTATGGTTGTGAATGGGAGTACCTTTTTGACAGTACCGGAAAGAATTTACTCAAACAATTCACTTACTCCGAAAATATTACCGGGTTGTGGATTGGCCAGCCTCGTGAATTGCGGATGAATTATCGCAACAGCGATACACCCACCCTGGGGAGCCTGTTTTTCGCCCTCTCATTCTGCGATTATTTTACCCGCGTAAGGATTGATACAAACAAAAGTTTTAGCATTCTAACGAAGGACAAAGCAGGCAAATACACCTGGTCGCATGAGTTAAGACAGGGATTCTGAAAATATTTTTAGCTTTGCTTTCATTTCCATCATTTTTTGCCTATATTTGTGAGGTCGTAATCACATTTTGTACCAAAATCAGGATAATACGAGGTAAAAGTCAAATCCCGGGCAATGTTCCTCTTTAAGAATGATTCGATGAAAGGTGAGGTTTTCTCAAGCTGATTAAAAACTTATTTTTACTTTATTAAACCCGATAAACCAAAAAACCATTTAACCACTGCGGGTAATCTTAACTTTTGGAAAATCTGATAAATACCAGTTCTTCTTCCCAGCTTCCTGTTAATAATTCATAATATCTGTAGGCAGGAAGTTCGACCTAATTGTACTACCTTCTGGCAGGTCAGGGCTGCAGGCGATTATAGCTTTTCGGCGCGCCCAGGAACGAAAATGATTTTTTTTATAAAGTTTGGTTTTTAACAAATTGTGATTACTTTTGCTCCTCTTCAAAAAAGGGGAGAACCAGTTTCTCCGTGTTTAGTCATACAATATACTGAAGGCTGAACAGAGTATTAATACAGCTTGAAGAAAATGAACAAATTTACAGGGGTGATGTTATTTAGACAGATTATATATCACAACCTTTTCGTGTAATTATATAGGCTTCAGTAAGATGGAAGAAAAAATCAAAAAAATCGGACTTTTCATCGATGGAACTTTCTTTTTGAAAGTGAATTCGTACTACAGGTATCATCATGAACGTAAAAGCACAATTAATTTTAATGGGCTTGCAGAATTCCTGCGCGATGAGATATCAAAATTAGAGAACTCTGAAAAACGTTATTGCCAGGTGGTTGAAACACACTGGTTCCGGGGTCGTTATTCTACCAGCCAGCTGGAGAAAAAGTATCCCGACGAAGCTTATCGCCTCACCCAGATGACAAATGAGCGTCGTATTGACGACATTTTCATGTACGAAGGAATAACCACGCACAACTACCCTTTACTGGTTGACTCCCGCACCGGAGATGCCGAAGAAAAAGGAATTGATGTATGGTTCTCGCTCGAAACATACGAGCTTGCACTCGTAAAGCAATTGGATGTTGTTGTTATCATTGCCGGCGACACCGATTATGTTCCCCTTATCAAGAAAATCAACAGCCGGGGCACCCGGGTTATGGTACTGGGCTGGGATTTCTCCTACGAATCGACCTCCGCTGCCGGGCGTGCCTACAAAGTTACCACACGTACCAGCCAGGCCCTGATTGACGAATGTGTTTATCCGCTTATGATGGATAAACGTATCGACGACCGTACCAGCAAAAACGACCCTATCGTCAATTCGCTGTTCAACGTTTAATAATCTTTTATTTAACCGCTAAGTCGGTTTTCGAAGGCAGTAACTTTCTTATGGAGGGTTGCTGCTTTTTTGTATACTCTATTGCAGCTTAATTCTACTTTACTATAAAAAAATCAAACCACATCAGGCACATAGGCCACATTAAGAATATTATTGTCAAAATTAATGTTGATTTTTAATACCCGAATACGGGCTGGCATGTATTTTCGACGCCGTAGTATATAGGATATCTGGTTTTTCTTAATTCCATTTACCTATTGTGACTATTGTGGTTCAAAATATCTGCCAGGTTTATTTTAACAAAGCATACTTAATAGAAAGCAAAATCCGGGATATTAAACGCTGAAATCACTGAGAAGGCGCAAGGTACCGCGGAGTATTTTATACGTCGAATGCCTTAGCGCAGCAAGGCGTACACCTTTACGGCACTCAGCGGTTAGATGCCTATTTCATTATCAAATATAAAGCGTCCTTATCTGTGTCCATGTGTAAAAGCCGGACCTACCTTACTCCTAACTTCACCCTTCCTCGGGCATTCATAGCCTCTCTATCTATCCATTGCCTGCTTTTAAATATAAACCTCACTACTCTAATATCCACGAATTTATGATTGACTAACCAGGTATACCTGTTTTACTCTCAAACCGATTACCATTCACTTTTCCCATAAAATCAGCATCACAAAAAGTGCATCAAATTGCATAATGTATTTATCTTATTTGTACCTTCATGCCGTAGAAATGAAATGTACTATTGCTGCAAAGCATTAATATCCGGTAATCTTGTTATCCTATGAAAAAAAATATACCCATTAGCTCAAAACCCCAAGTTCAGAGCAAGCGGCAAAACACCCCGTTGAAAACCGCCTATTACCTGCTTTTGTTTGCATACCTGCTGATACCTGTATATACACCGAATTTTTACACGCTCGACTCCAACGGGCCTAAATTCCTTAGTATTGCTATACTCAACCTGGTATCGCTTATCGTTTTCCTTTTAGATAAAGATTTCAGGCGCCGAACCGAAATACAGGCGGGATTTTTCCGGAATTACATCGGCTTAGCATATACCTTATTTATTGTTATCTCGCTGCTTTCTTTTTTCCAGGCCATCAACTTGCCTGAATCCATCATTAACTTTGCTAAACTGTTTTCTGTATTTGCTTCAACTTATTCACTATATGTAATTTTTAGCAGCGACCGCAGGTATATACTTCATGTAGCCATAGCCTTAAGCCTGTTGCTGCTTTTCGACTGCCTCACGGTATTCTATCATATTATTGAATACATAAATAAAAATATATCGTCAATCTATGATATCAAAACGGTATATTCGCATAAGAATGTTCTTTCGGCAGCGCTTTTCATCAAAATACCTGTCGCTATATGGCTGATGCTTTTCACCGATGACTGGAAGAAGAAACTTGGTTATCTGGCTTTTTTTGCGGGTTCCCTTGCCGTCCTTTTTATGAGTGCCCGCGCATTTTATATTGGCCTCGCCTTGCTGTTGATTGCCCTGGTATCCTATTTTATTTTACGTTATTTCGTTTTAAAGCATACATTTAATCTATATAAAATACTGGCTTTCACAGGTTTCTTTGTTGTTGCCCTTCTTCTGTTTTCACTTATACAGCATTTCCTGTACCCTGTTAATAAGGACACTAAAGAAAAGTTCAATACCGGTGTCGTAGAGCGTTTATCGACCATCAAGCCGGGTGAAAGCTCGTCGGATGCCCGTCTGGCTAACTGGAAACGTTCGCTTATACTGATAAAAGAACACCCCTTATTAGGAGTTGGTACCGGTAACTGGAAAGTCGAAGTGCTGAAATACGAAAACCCCTTATGTGCTGATTTTAACTATGCCTATAAAAATCATAATGATTTTATCGAAGTTACTGCCGAAACAGGGATTTTTGGAGGATTAGCATTTATTTCAATTATTTTGATGGCCCTGTTTTTTTTCATAAAGGTCGCTGTAACACCAAGGCCTGATAATGAATCACTGAAATATTTGTTTCTTCCTGCATTTGGTTTGCTGGCATACAGCGTGGATGCATTCTTTAATTTCCCGGCCGACCGGCCCGAAATTCAGGCCCTTCTCTCTTTCTATGTCGCCATGGCTATAGCTTTTTCGCCAAAGCAATTGTTAAATCAAAGAAAGTATGAGGTACCTTCAGCCGTTACTGTAAAATCAAAAAAAACGAATCGTTTGATTGATACATCCATAGCAGGATGTTGTGCTTTATTAACTGTGGCTGCGGTTTATGCACTTACTCAGAATGCTGTATCACTGCACTACCAGCTACTGGCCAGGGAAGACAATTTTACAAATAATTTCAAACATCCGGCCTCCCTTATGCTGAAGGGATTTCCTGCTATCCCCAACCTAACCTGCCTGGGTGAGCCCATAGTAGTTAATAAAGCCCGTTACCTGATTGTAGAGAACCGGTTCGGTGAGGCTATTTCACTTTTGAAGCATGATAACTCCAGCCCATACGACAGCCGCAGGGATTACTATATCTCCATGTGTTACGACAAACTGGCTATGGCCGAAAGTGCCATTTACTGGGGAGAGCAGGCGTATGCAAAACAACCACTGTACGGCAACCTGGTAACAGCCCTGAGTTCACGCTTGTTTCTGAAAGATCGCCAGACCGAAGGCATGCAAATCCTCGATAAATACCTCACCCAAATCAAAACCGACCCATCTGCATGGATAATGTCGGCAAATCAACACTGGCAGTATGGGCAACAAAAATTATCACTGCAAATTATTGATCAGGCCGCAAAATATCTACCCTCCGATACCGCCATTAAAAAATTGCGTGAAAACCTGCATACTACATTTGATATCAGCCCATACCAAAACTTATACGAACGTGCGAATAAAGCCTTTAACGAAAAACAATATCCACTGGCTATCACTTTACTAAATGATTTTATCACTAAAAAGCCACAGTTTGCGGAAGCATATAGCCATCGAGCACTCTGCCTGTTTTTCACTGCAAAGCATGCTGCAAGTATACTCGATATAAACAAAGCATTTGAACTTGGGATAACTAACCGCAGCGATTTGCTTAACCTGCGGGGCATAAACTACAGTAGCCTGGGTGAAAGTGAAAAAGCCTGCCAGGATTTTAAACTTGCCATGGAAAATGGCAATGCGGAGGCAGTATCGAATTACCATAAATTCTGTGATCAAAAAGAGTAGAACTTTTGTTAGAATTAAATATTCCATAATTACAGGTTAAGGTAACCCTGCGCTGCCCGACAAATAGGTAATGTGCCTGCATGAATGAAAAACAAATGATTAGCAAGCATATAGCGAAAATCCGACATTATCCGTGCTCTTCTCTTTTCTTTCATAGCCCATTAGCCCGTTTTGGGGCAAATGCAACTGTTTCCATCTTTTCTTTCATTATTAAATGAATGTCCGTTTGCATACCTAAATCCCTTGTGACATTGCAAACTTTAGCACTTTGCGAATCCTTTGCGCAACCCTGAGGTTATAAAAAGTTCTAACCACAGAGTACCGCGGAGTTCTTCGCAGAGTTTCGCAGAGAAGTTAGGGAAATAAAGGCTCTGCGGTTCTTTGCGACCCCTTTGCGCAACTCAGCGGTAAATAAAAAGCTCTAACCACATAGTACCGCGGAGCTCTTCGCAGAGTTTCGCAGAGAAGTTAGGGAAATAAAGGCTTTGCGTTTCTTTGCGACTCCTTTGCGCAACTCAGCGGTAATTAAGAATTTCTAACCACAGAGTACCGCGGAGTTCTTCGCAGAGTTTCGCAGAGAAGTTAGGGAAATAAAGGCTCTGCGGTTCTTTGCGACCCCTTTGCGCAACTCAGCGGTAAATAAAAAGCTCTAACCACATAGTACCGCGGAGCTCTTCGCAGAGTTTCGCAGAGAAGTTAGGGAAATAAAGGCTTTGCGTTTCTTTGCGACTCCTTTGCGCAACTCAGCGGTAAGTAAGAATTTCTAACCACAGAGTACCGCGGAGTTCTTCGCAGAGTTTCGCGGAGAACTTAGGGAAATTGGCTCTGCGGCTCTTTCCGACTCCTTTGCGCAACTCAACGGTAAATAAAAATTTCTAACCACAGAGTACCGCGGAGTTCTTCGCAGAGTTTCGCGGAGAAGTTAGGGAAATTTGGCTCTGCGGTTCTTTGCGACTCCTTTGCGCAACTCAGCGGCAAATAAAAAGCTCTAACCGCAGAGTACCGCGGAGTTCTTCGCAGAGTTTCGCGGAGAAGTTAGGGAAATTTGGCTCTGCGGTTCTTTGCGACTCCTTTGCGCAACTCTGCAGTAAATAAAATATCTAATCACAGAACCGCAAAATATGCAACGACATATCATTATTATCGGACAACAGTGAATAAAAATATTTTCCAGAAAATAAATTTGGATAATTCATTTTTTGTACTTTTACTTCTTCGTGGGCGATTATTCTAAAACTTGTATTCTGAGTTAATAGGTTATTTCACAAGCTTATACTGTAAACCTTACCGTTTTTATTAACCCCTAAAACTTAATGTTATGAGCATTAAATTTAAAACCATTCCGCGCAAGAACCTTCAAAAGCCGGACGATCCACCCATGTATTACGCCATCGCCGCTCCCCAGGGGAAAACCGATATCGATGGCATTTCGGCATCCATAGCCGACAAAAGCACTGTAAGCCGTCCCGATGTGTATGCCGTTATTATTGCTACCCTCGAAACCATAAATTCGGAGCTGCAAGCAGGGCGTTCGGTACAGTTGGGCAAGTTAGGCTCTTTCTCCGTTTCGATCAGCAGCGACCCGGCCGCTACCCCTGATCAGGTTACGGCATCCTCTATCCGCAAATCAAGGGTGTTGTACAGGCCCGGTGCCGAAATAAGGGATATGCTGAAAACCCTCAAATACGAGAAACTCTAGTCTTGCCTGGTTTGGGTATTACCTGTTCCTTAGTAATTAAAACAGCATCCGGTAGTAAGTTGTTCAGTCCTTTTTAAGGAGCCTTTTGATGCCCTAAAAAGACGCTGCGTCTCGCTATAGTGAGACGCTACGTCTTTTTTTACGAGACGCTGCGTCTTGCCATCGTGAGACGCTGCGTCTTTTTTTCAGGGAAGCCCGTTCTTTTCAATTAAGCACTATCGTATTAATTATCAGTCATTTCCTGCCGGACTCGAACCTTTAAACATGAGCCTTCATTGTCCAGTTTCAGCCTCACGATTTCATTGCTGGGTTATAAACCACTAAGGCACTAAGAACACTAAGCGACACTAAGAAGGCAGGCATGCAAATGGAACTTACTGGAACCTTTGAACTCCTGAAACACTGAAACTCTTAAACCTGAAACTCTTTGAACCCTGTAACTCTGAAAAGCTGAAACTCTTTGAACTCTTGAACCCTTGAACTCTTGAACTCTTCAAACCCTGCAACCCTTTGAACCCTTGAACGCTTGAACTCTTCAAACCCTGTAACCCTGCAACCCTTTGAACCCTGTGAACCACTAAGGCACTAAGAACACCAAGAGCCACTGAGAAAGCAGACATGCAAATAGAACTCACTGGAACCTTTGAACTCCTGAAACACTGAAACTCTGAAACCTGAAACTTTTTGAACCCTTTAACCCTGTAACCCTTTTAACCCTTGAACTCTTGAACTCTTCAAACCCTGCAACCCTGTAACCCTTTTAACCCTTGAACTCTTGAACTCTTGAACTCTTGAACTCTTCAAACCCTGTAACCCTGTAACCCTTTTAACCCTTGAACCCTTGAACTCTTCAAACCCTGTAACCCTGTAACCCTGTAACCCTTTTAACCTTTGAACCCTTGAACTATTCAAACCCTGTAACCCTGTAACCCTTTTAACCCTTGAACCCTTGAACCCTTGAACTCTTCAAACCCTGTAACCCTGCAACCCTGTAACCCTGCACCATATTTCACAATACAAAAATTTAACTATAAATTAACAACCCGTAATATGATGATAAACAATATCTTGGGTACTCAAACATCTTTTTTTTAAAAATTTCAACCCGTATTTTACGCAAATTGCAATTTTTGTCGTATATTAGTTGCGAATTTCAGTATAAAATTCATGAAACGCTTTATACCAACAACCTGCTAAAGACTACTTCTGAAACTTCTTGTACGACATTTAACCATTGCAAATGCCTGAACAGCAGAACATAATCTAAATTACATGTTCTTTGTTTGTTTTTGGGTACGATTATTTTTAATAGCGTAGACTGCATTTTCTCAAAATGTATGTATATTTGTAGCGTTATTAAAAATATTTTATTTGCATGTTAGCCATTAGTTATAAATAGGCGGGAATTGTAGAAGTTTTTTTGAACCCGGATTACGTAAATTCAATTTATTAACATGTTCAAAATAAATACCATCATAAAACAGAATATTTTCCTGGTGTACTATCCTCGCGGGCAGCCCGTGGATAAATACCATAACAGTTCTTAAATCATCCTGTGAATTAACTGATATACCGAAGCAGATGTTTAAAGTGTATATAATAAGGTATATCCAAAAAACCTGCATTCCCCGGGGGGTGTGTAACAAAAACAAAAACTCCCTGACAGATTGCAAGGACATGACCTTATTTTACGTGCGCATCCATCCCTTCGAACAATTACTTTAAACTCGTGTTAAAAGTTGGTAATAAAGTGAAAGACTGAGAATTTAGGTATCGAAACACCCCGTTCTTTTCAATTCAACGGCAATGAACAGGATTTCCATAAATAACTTCTCTAACCCAGTTTTATAACCGAATATCAAGTGAACAATTCAAGTAATAACCATTAACCCTAATTCTATGACAATGAAAAGATTACTATTATTTTTATTTACTGTAGCGTTTCTGAGCATGCTCAGTACAAGCGCGTTTGCCCAATGGGGCAGAACAGTAGCGGTGTCGAGTAACACCGAATTACAGAAAGCTGCGCAGGACCCCACCATTGAAAAGGTGGTTCTTTCGGAAGGCTACTATGACGGTTTCTCCCGTAAAGTAAATACCGGAGAAGTAATAATATTTAGTAAGCCTGGCACCGGAGGAAGTGTTCGTGCTCCAGGAACTACTTGTTATACCGGTACAGCCGAAGCCCAAAGTGTTTGTTATTCGGTGGGCGCTACTGTCGAAATCGAAGCATGGCAGACGGGAACAAGTTGCCCGGCTATTATTGGTTGGGTGGCTAACGGAACTAATGCTTCCTTTCCTGCTACCATCACTCCTCACGTATACAGTGTTGGTGATCCTAACTGGATGTACAAAGCTACCATTTCGAACTTCGAATCCGGTAAGAGTTATAGTTTCAAATACAAATGGGTTGGCACTACGGCTGCCATTACAAACACCTTTTATATCTGGAACCATCCGGTAGTTTCTACTTTCTCAAATCAGGATATTTGTATCAGCGAATTGGCAACTACTCCTGTTTCTTCATACGTTACCTGGGCTTATGATGCTCATCAGGATCCTTACCTTGCCCCTATTAATCCATCTTATACCCACACTTATTCCTGGACAGGAACTGGTGCTGGAGATCTTAATAGTACTACTTCGGCTGCTCCTGTGTTTAAACCAGGTACACCCGCAGGCACATATACCTTAACCTTACAGGTAACAGAAGATGTAGCTGTTGATAATGACAACGGTTTTCAGGCACATGCCTGTCAATCCTCAACAGTTACAAAAACAGTTGTAATTCATAATTTACCGTCAATTTCAACATCCCATACCAATGTTAGTTGCAATGGCGGTGCCGATGGTACAGCTACAGTAACTTCACCTACAGGGGTAGGAGTTTCCTATTCGTGGAATACATCACCTGTACAGACCTCTAATCCTGCAACTGGTTTAAGTGCAGGAACGTATATTGTTACTGTGACTGATGTCCTTACTTGTACAAATACAGCTTCAGTAACCATCACTCAACCTGACATTTTATCAGCCACTGTTAACAAAACCAATGTAACCTGTTACAATGCTGCTAATGGAACCATTACCGTTTCATTACCACTTGGCGGTTACGGTACATACGAATACAGGCTCGATGCAGGTGCATGGCAGACTAGCGGTAGTTTTACCAGCTTAGCTCCTAATACCTATAGCGTTCAGATTCGCGATGCTGCTAATACAGGCTGTACCATTACGCTTGGACCTCAGACCATCACTCAACCTGACATTTTATCAGCCACTGTTAACAAAACCAATGTAACCT
>JBAXXB010000007.1:0-41894 GCA_037128115.1 Bacteroidota bacterium | reverse complement strand
GAACAGCTTAAAAAATATTCGGCCGAAAAACTACCTGCCTTACATCATATGCTGGGCATTTTCGGCTCGCTTCAAATCAGGAACCAGGCGACTCTCGGGGGAAATATAGGTTCGGCATCTCCCATAGGCGATATGCTGCCCCTGCTTATTGCCTGCAAGGCATTGGTCAGGTTGCAGTCGGCATCTTCCGGAAGAATGATCCGGATAGAAGATTTTTTGAAAGGATACCGTTTAACAGATATTCACCCGGATGAGTTGATCACAGCAGTTCACCTGCAAAAAGCCGATTCCGGTACTATCATCCGCTCGTACAAGGTTTCGAGGCGGAAAAATATGGATATTTCGACCGTAAGCGGTGGATTTTCGCTGAAACTGGATCAGGAAAAGGTGAGCGAGGTTATACTGGCATTTGGAGGCATGGCTGCACAGACTCTCAGGGCTTCCAAAACGGAAGAATTCCTTACTGGGAAACCATGGACCAGGGCAACAGTAGAAGAAGCCATGGAAATCCTGGTAAGGGAGTTCAGCCCGCTGAGCGATGCCCGTGCCGGGGCTGATTACAGGAACCTGGTGGCCCGTAACCTCCTTATGAAATTCTATGCAGAAACCATAACAGCCGGACAATGAAAACTGCAGACCTGAAACACGACAGCGCCATAAAGCATGTTACCGGGCAATCGGTTTACGTGAACGATATTCATGCCAGCCGGCAGTTAACAGGCCGGGTGATTTGCAGCCGGTTTGCGCATGCCCGAATCCTATCGGTTAATATAGAGGCAGCGCTCCAGGTTAAAGGAGTAGTTTCCATTCTGACTCACCGCGATATTCCCGGCGAAAACCAGATGGGGCCCGTAGTGAACGACGAACCTTGCCTGGCTGTAAATGAGGTTACTTTTATCGGCCAGGCTATTGCCCTGATTGCCGCCGAAACAGAAGAAGCCGCGATCGAAGCCGAAAAACTCGTGCGCATAGAGTTCGAAGAACTCGAAGCCATTGTGACTTTAGCTGACGCTATTAAAAAGGATAAACTGATTACACCTCCGCGCAGGATAGAATGTGGTGAAGTGGATGCCGCTTTAAAGGCAGCTCCCTATACTATTTCCGGTGAACTCGAAACCGGGGCACAGGAACACTGGTACCTCGAAACACAATCGGCCCTGGCCATCCCTGGCGAAGGCCGCGAAATGCTGATGCATGCATCGAGCCAGAACCCGGCCGAGACCCAGGCTATTGTTGCCGAAGTTCTTGGGCTTGCTAAAAACGAAGTCGATGTGGAAGTCCGGCGGATGGGAGGCGGTTTCGGGGGGAAAGAGACCCAGGGCAATCATGTGGCTGCCTGGGCTGCTTTACTTGCAAATGCAAGCCACAGGCCTGTAGGGATTCATCTCTTCCGCGACGACGACCAGAAAATGACGGGCAAACGCCACCGTTTTTTTTCGACCTATACTATAGGATTCACTGAAGAAGGAAAAATCCTGGCCTATTCCGTTGAACTGAACAGCGATGCCGGTGCAGCCACCGACCTGAGCCGTGCCATATTGGAACGCGCCATGCTTCACGCCGAAAATTCCTATTATATTCCCAATACTCGTATCGTTGGCAAGGCTTACTATACCAACCTGCCTTCCAATACGGCATTCCGTGGTTTCGGGGGCCCGCAGGGCATGGCTGTCATCGAAACAGCTATCGACCGTATGGCCAGGATGCTGAAAAAAGACCCGGCACAAATCCGTAAACTTAATTTTTACGGAACGGGGGATAAAAACACCACGCCCTATGGCGAAATGGTTAAAAACAACCACCTGCACCTGATGTATGATAAACTCCTCGCGTCATCGGGTTACATGAGTCGCAGGCAGAATATCAACGATTTCAACAAGCATCACGAGTTTGTTAAACGGGGCATAGCACTTACACCCCTGAAATTCGGTATTTCGTTTACCACCGCATTCCTTAACCAGGCAGGTGCCCTGGTAAACATTTATAACGACGGAACCATAGCCGTAAACCATGGCGGAACCGAAATGGGCCAAGGCCTGAATACAAAAATCCATGGCATTGCAGCCGGCGAATTCGGCGTTTCTCCTGAATTTATCAAAATTCGCCCGACCAATACTTCAAAAGTCCCCAATACATCAGCCACCGCCGCTTCCTCAGGCAGCGACCTGAACGGAATGGCGGTTAAGAATGCTATCGAAAAGCTGAAGTCGAGGCTGGCTGAAATAGCTTCCCTGGAATTGGAAACAATTCTAAAAGCTGGCAAAATCAGTGCCGATGAAATCGTGTTTTCCGACAATAACGTATTCGTTGCTTCCAACCCTGATACCAGGATTCCATTTCCCAAACTGGTGAAACTGGCTTACCTGAACCAGGTCAGCCTAAGCGCCACGGGATTTTATAAAACCCCGGGGATCCATTTCGACCGTGAAACAGGCCGGGGAAACCCGTTCTATTATTTCGCTTTCGGAATGGCTGTATCCGAAGTGGAAGTGGATGTGCTCACCGGCGAATCGAAGTTGTTACAGGCTGATATTCTGCACGATGTAGGTGATTCGTTAAACCCGGAGATCGATATCGGCCAGGTTGAAGGTGGATTTATACAGGGTGTTGGCTGGGTGACAACCGAAGAAATCAAATGGGATAACAAAGGAAATTTACTCACCCATTCGCCTGATACCTATAAAATACCGACCATAAACGACATCCCCCATGTATTCAATGTGGAATTACTCATGGGTTACCCTAACGAAGGAAGCATACGGAAAAGCAAAGCAGTGGGCGAACCACCGCTGATGCTGGCATTTTCGGTTTGGCTCGCCATAAAAGATGCCGTATCGGCCGTCGGAAATCATGAATTTGAACCCGCCTTTTCACTGCCTGCCACAGCGGAGGTAGTATTAAATAGCATAGAAGAAATAAAAAAGAAAGGGGTTAGGATTTAGGGGTTAGGGGTTAAGGAAGGCAAACCTTCCATATTATAAGAAAGCCCCTGAAATGCACGAAACCAACCCTATTCCCTAAAACCTAACCCCTAAAGCCTAACCTCTGAATAAATGAAAGATATTTTTCAACAAATCAATGAATTATCGCACAAGTACCGTGATTATACTGCACAAAACCTGTCGAAACTGGTACAGATAAAATCGACCAGCATGTACGAAAAAGACGTTCAGCTGGAGCTGAAACGGCAGATGGAAGAAGCCGGGTTCGACGAGGTACGCATCGACGGTCTCGGAAATGTAATCGGCCGCATTGGCAACGGCAAACGAATCCTGGCCATAGATGGGCATATGGACACCGTAGACGTCGGAAATCCTGACAACTGGACCTTTGATCCTTTCGGCGGCGAAATTAAGGATGGCTATGTTTTTGGACGTGGCACCGTGGATCAGAAAGGCGGGCCTGCGGCTGCCGTGACCAGCGGGCGTATACTGAAAGAACTTGGCTTTGACCGCGATCTCACCGTTTTGGTTGTCGGAAGTGTCATGGAAGAAGACTGCGACGGTCTCTGCTGGAAATACCTGGTAGAGGAAGAAAATATAAGACCTGATTTTGCCATCAGCACCGAACCTACTAACCTGAATATTTACCGCGGTCACCGCGGAAGGATGGAAATCCTGGTGCGTTTCAAAGGCCTTTCGTGCCACGGGAGCGCTCCCGAACGCGGGAAAAATGCCATTTATATGGCCGCCCGTGCCGCCCTTGAAATTGAAAAGCTGAATGAACGCCTGCCTTCCGACGAATTCCTTGGAAAAGGTTCTGTTACCATTTCGGAAATCAAATCGGGAAGTCCTTCGCTGTGTGCTGTAGCGGATTATGCACAGTTTCACCTCGACCGCCGCCTTACCTGGGGCGAAACCAAGGAATCAGCCGTTGCCGAAATACAGGAGATCATCAAAGAAATGGATGCCACCGTCGAAGTGCTGCATTACGAAGAGGTTGCTTATACAGGTGTGAAATACGGTATGGAAAAATACTATCCAACCTGGAAAATACCGGCCGAACACACTGCCGTAACCACCGGTGTGGAAGCGTATAAACAACTTTTTGGGAAAGACCCTTTCGTCGATAAATGGACTTTTTCGACCAACGGCGTGACCATCAACGGGTACTATGGAATCCCCATTATTGGTTTTGGCCCCGGTAACGAAGTATTTGCCCACGCACCCAACGAAAAAGTTCCCATTGATCACCTGGAAACGGCTTCAGCCTTTTACGCGGCTTATGCTTTCCTGATCTAAGCGGAATACTATACCGGTCTTCTGCATGCATCATGATATCCTGGCGTTCTTGCGTTTAATTTTAAACGTTGCGAAATGATAGAACTAATATTGCTGGGGCAAAAGAACATTGTCTGCCGGAAACATATACAATAAAAGGTGCCACGGGCTAAGCATTCTTCATCATCCCTTTTCTATTAACATATAACCGAATCCTCCAATGAAATCATTCAATCAAATACTGGAATCGCTTAAACAGCTGAATTCCAATCTATATGCCAACGACTTCCTGTTAACCTGGGATAAAACCGAAGATGAACTGAAACAAACCCTGCTGGTAGCCGAAGCCCTGAAATACCTGCGCGATCATAATATTTCGACCCGTTGTTTCGACTCGGGCCTTGCTGTTTCCAATTTCAGGGACAATTCCACCCGTACCCGTTTCTCCTTTGCATCGGCCTGTAACCTGCTCGGGCTCGAAGTTCAGGACCTGGACGAAAGCACCTCGCAGATTGCCCACGGCGAAACCGTGCGCGAAACGGCCAACATGATCAGCTTCCTGACCGATATTATCGGCATACGCGATGATATGTTCCTTGGCGAAGGGCATACGTATATGCAGGAAGTCGGAAATGCGCTCGACGATGGCTTTCAGAACGGAGTCCTGCCGCAACGCCCGGGAATCGTGAACCTGCAATGCGATATCGACCATCCTACACAAGCCATGGCCGACCTGATGCACCTGGCTGATTATTACGGCGGCCTCGAAAACCTGAAAGGCAAAAAAATCGCCATGACCTGGGCCTATTCGCCGAGTTACGGGAAACCCCTTTCGGTGCCACAGGGTATCATTGGCCTCATGACCCGCTTCGGAATGGAAGTGGACCTGGCTTATCCCGAAGGCTATTCCCTCATTCCTGATGTAGTAGACCTGGCTGGCAGAAATGCAGTTGCTTCGGGTGGAAAATTCAGGGTGGTGAACAACATGGACGAAGCGTTCAGGGATGCTGACATTGTTTATCCCAAAAGCTGGGCTCCTTTTTCAGTGATGCAACGCCGCACACCTTTATTGCATAACAACGACAAGGATGGCCTCAAAGCCCTTGAGCAGGAATGCCTGGCAAACAATGCCCGTTTCAAAAGCTGGGAATGCACCGAGGAAAAAATGAAACTTACGAAAGACGGGAAGGCCCTGTATATGCATTGCCTGCCGGCTGACATTTCGGGTATCTCGTGCAAGGAAGGTGAAGTGGAAGGCAGTGTTTTCGAGCGTTACCGCATCGAAACCTATAAAGAAGCCGGATTCAAGCCATATATTATCGCTTCCATGATCCTGAATAATAAGTTCAAAGATGCGGCCGGTATTCTGAACAAACTGAATGAAAGAGGCCTGACCCGGATTTTTGAATAGGGAGCCCTGAAGATTGCATCGTTTAAACAATTTGGCCCGGCACCTGGTAAAGACGCCGGGCCAAATTTTATGTTTTCAGCCTACGTTACCAGAGATATTACAGTATAAGTTCAAAATTGTTCCTCAACCGTATGTCTTCTGACGAAGCCCCAATCATCAGTTCGAAATCACCGGGTTCGGCCACCCATTTCAGGTTTTGATTATAGAATGAGAGTTTTTCTTTATCTATTTTAAACGTAAGGGTTTTGCTTTCGCCTGCCTTCAGCCCGATTTTCCTGAAATCTTTCAGTTCCTTCACCGGGCGGGTAATCGAACCAACCTTGTCTTTCAGGTACAACTGGACAATTTCTTCCCCATCGTATTTGCCTGTATTGGTGATGGTAACCGAAACGTCAATGGTACCCGTACTTTTCATCTGGTTCGAACTCAGTTTCAGATCGCTGTAGCCGAACGTGGTATAACTCAAACCGTAGCCAAACTCATACTTCGGAAAAATGGAAAGATCAGTGTACGAAGAGTTATAAATGTGGTTGTCGTCACTGGTCGCGGGGCGGCCTGTGTTGAAATGGCTGTAGTAAATCGGTATCTGCCCGACTGAGCGTGGAAAAGTGATCGGTAGTTTCGCGGAAGGATTGTAATCACCGAACAACACATCGGCAATTGCATCCCCTGCTTCGCTACCCAGCCACCAGGTATATAAAATGGCGGGAGCATGATCGGCTGTGTAATTAAATACAAGGGGCCGCCCGGCGTTGATCAGGACTACCACCGGCTTGCCGGTAGCAAGAAGCTCTTTCAGCAGATCTTCCTGGACGCCCGGAATACAGATATTGCTGCGGCTTTTGGCTTCACCGCTCATATCCCTTCGTTCGCCTATGCTCAGTATCACCACGTCGGCCTGCATCGCCACATTCACCGCTTCGGCAAATCCATCCTTATTTTCACCCTCAATTGCGCAGCCTTTTGCATACAACAATTTAGTTGTTGTGCCGACTTTCTTGTTCAGACCTTCCCACTGCGAAACAATAAAACTTGAATCACCGCCCGGTATTTCCACATCCCAGAACCCTTTGTTTTGTTTCACGGCTTTAACCAAAGGGCCTATAAAGGCAATAGTTTTGGTATTTTTGGATAAAGGTAGTAAATGGTTTTCATTTTTCAGCAACACTATACTTTTAGCTGCAACCTCCCGGGCAATCTTTGCATGTTCCGGGTCATTCAGCGCCTTCTTTTCCCTTTCGGCGTTGCAGAACCTGAAAGGATTCTCAAACAACCCGAGTTCAAATTTCTTTTTCAGGATACGGCGTACGGCGTCATCCACCAGGGCAAGCGGAACTTTGCCATCCTTAACCAGCTGAGCGAGGTTGTTTTTATAGCAGCGGCTTTCCATATCCATATCACTGCCCGCAGTAACAGCCGATAAAGCGGCTTCATACTCGTTTTTTACGTTGCCGTGGTTTATCATTTCGCCAATGGAACCCCAGTCGCTGACAACGAAACCTGTAAATCCCCAGTCACCTTTAAGTATGTCGCGCTGTAAAACTTTGTTCCCGGTTGAAGGCACACCGTTAATATCATTGAACGAATTCATAAATGTTGCGGCTCCGGCTTCGGCGGCGGCCTTAAAAGGAGGTAGGTACACTTCCCAAAGAAGGCGGTCGCTCATATCCACCGAATTATAGTCTCTTCCGCCAATGGCCGCTCCATAGGCGGCAAAATGTTTAACGCAGGCCATCAACGAATTGATTCCGCCCAGTTGCTCCCCCTGGAAGCCTTTTACCCTGGCCACCGCAATCTGCGAACCGAGGTATGGGTCTTCACCTGCTCCTTCCATTACACGGCCCCAGCGTGGATCGCGGGCTATGTCGACCATGGGTGCAAAAGTCCAGTGAATGCCGCTGGCACTGGCTTCGGCCGCTGCCGTTTGTGCCGATAATTTCATGGCATCCAGGTCCCAGCTGCATGCTTCGGCAAGTGGGATCGGGAAAGTGGTCTTAAATCCGTGAATAACATCCTGCCCAAACAACAAAGGAATCTTCATACGCGATTGCATGGCGATCTTTTGCCAGCTTTCAGTCCTGGTCACCCCCACGCAATTCAGCAGGGAACCCAACTGCCCATTGCGTATCTGGCTGCCTTTATCGCTGTCGACCGTAACCGGGCCTGTAGCCGTCCAGTCATCGTTATACTGGTTCATCTGCCCGATTTTTTCATCCAGAGTCATTAATCGCAACACAGAATCAACACGCTGGTCAATGGATTTTTGTTGTGCATGGGCCGGTAAAAGCTGGTTCACAAATAAAAGGATAAGCCAGAAGGCGGGGCTATATTTCATTTTCATATTCAATAGGATATTGATTTGGAGATGGGTTTTTGATCTTCTAAAATTAGGCTAAAATGAAAGATCAAAGCAAGGATATCCGTAAAAAGGTGTCAATTTTTTTAGTCCCATACGGGTTAATTAATCATACTCAATGGCTTACCGGGCAGAGGGTTTCCCTTTTTCTATCAAAACGCTGCCCTTAGCAAGCAAACTGAAAATCCAGTACTTTTGCAGTCTGTTATGAATAAGCCGAAAAGTAAATATTACGTTGTATGGGAAGGCCATCAGAAAGGCATTTTCGATTCCTGGGACAAGTGTAAAAAACAGGTCGACGGTTATACCGGCGCAAAGTACAAAGGCTTTCCAAGCCTGGAAGAAGCAAAAAGTGCCATTGGTGGCAATCCCTGGAGTTATTTTGGCAAGACAGCAAAAGCCACGGTGAACAATGAGCTCCGCAAAGCGTACGGGGAACCCCTGAAGCAGGCAATCTGTGTAGATGCAGCCTGCAGCGGGAATCCAGGCATCATCGAATACAGGGGCGTAAACATGATCAACGGGCAGGAGATATTTCACCGCGGACCCTTCCCGGAAGGAACAAACAATATTGGCGAATTCCTGGCGATTGTCAGCGGGCTTGTTTACCTGAAGCAAAACGGGCTTGCCCTGCCACTTTACAGCGACTCTCGGAATGCCATTGCATGGGTAAAAGCTAAAAAGGTTGCCACCCTGCTTAAACCAAGTGCAAAAAACAAGGGCCTTTTCGACCTATTAGACCGGGCAGTGGCCTGGTTGCATAATAATAGTTACGATACCCGGATTTTAAAATGGGAGACCAAAGCCTGGGGCGAAATTCCTGCTGATTTCGGGCGAAAATAACCGGATAAATGCAGTCTTCAAATTGGCGGTACAAATGTTACCCAGGCTGTATGATCGTAATACTGTGGTTTTGCGCTAATAAATATCTGCAAAACAAGTGTTTGTTATTTAGAATTGGATTTCGTAATTTTGCGCCCCTCAATTTAATACTGATCACTTGAACCGCCTCAAAGAATATATTATTCACTACGTCGGGCTTGAGCCTGGAAACCATCAGTTTGAGTTTGAGGTAAAGGATTCGTTCTTTGAACATTTTGAGTTTTCGCAAATTCAACACGGGCAGGTTCATGTAAGCGTTGTCCTCGAGAAACAGGAAAGAATGATGATTTTTACCCTCGGACTCGAAGGCAAAGTTTTGGTAACCTGCGATAGGTGCAGCGATGAATTTTACTTCCCACTGTCAGATGCACAGCGGATTATTGTAAAATTGGGAGCTGAATATATGGAAGAAAGTGAAGATGTGATTGTGATCCCGGAAACGGAATACCAGTTTGATCTTTCTTCTTACATCTATGAGTTTATCCACCTGGCTTTGCCAGCACGCCTGCTTCATCCTGACGATGAAGACGGAAACAGCACTTGCGATCCCGATATGCTGCGTCGACTCGAAACCCTTCGGCCAACCGACACGGTTGATCCCCGCTGGGAAGCACTCAAAAAACTCAACACTGATTAATAACTGGAATTAACAATAAATACTCCTTACAATGCCAAATCCAAAACACAGGTTCTCGAAAACCAGAACGGCGAAACGCAGAACCCATTATAAACTTGAAGCTCCAACCTTCATTCTTTGTTCAAACTGTGGAACTTCGGTACTCTACCACAGGGTATGCCCGGAATGTGGCTATTACAAAGGCCGCCTTGCCATTGAAAAAAATACGACAGCTTAATTTTGCCATCAACACGGCAAACCATGTTTAGTAAAAAGATTCTTTAATGAGAATCGGATTGGATGTAATGGGTGGCGATTTCGCCCCTGTGGCAGCTGTTGACGGTGCCATTCTGGCAGCTAAAGAGTTGTCTCCCGGCGATAAGATCGTTCTGATAGGCCAGGAAGCCGTAATCCGTTCGTTATTACACGAACGCGGTTGCGATTCTGCTATATTTGACATCGTTCACGCCCCCGACATTATCGAAATGGGTGAGCATGCCACCAAGGCCATGACCCGCAAACCCGATGCCAGTATAAGCGTCGGGTTTAACATGCTGAAACACAAAAAGATTGATTCGTTCGCCAGCGCCGGGAACAGCGGCGCCATGCTGGTCGGATCTATTTTTAGCGTAAATACCATCCAAGGTATTCTACGCCCGTGTACTTCCGCCATTATTCCACAGGAAGATGGCGGGTATAGCCTGCTGGTCGACGTGGGCACCAACCCGGACGCCAAACCCGATATCTTTTATCAATTCGGGCTGATAGGATCCATCTATGTTCAACACGTGTACCACGTGCAAAACCCAAGGGTAGCACTGCTGAATATAGGACGCGAAGAGGAAAAGGGAAACCTGACTACCCAATCGGCTTACCACCTGATGAAGAATTCGAAAGACTTTAACTTTACCGGTAATATCGAAAGCCGTGATTTTCTGCGAAATAAAGCTGACGTGATTGTTTGCGACGGTTTTACAGGAAATATAATCCTGAAACTCATAGAGTCCTTTTACCGCATCATGGAGAAACGTAACCTGCTGGATGATTACTTCTGCCGGCTGAATTACGAGAACTTTGGCGGTACTCCCATACTTGGAATCAATGGGACTGTAGTGATGGGACACGGCATTTCGAACGATATTGCCATAAAAAATATGGTTTTACTGGGCCGTGACGTGTATAGAGCTAAGATTGCCTCCAAAATAAAGCATGCTCTTTTAAACCTCAACGGAGGTTTTGTAGTAGAATAAGATTACCCGGCCTCCCTGATCCAGGGACAGCTTCCCAACCCGGGAATTTGTTAACAGCGTTTGTACTAACTACTTTTTTACAAAAATAAACAAGAACTTTATGACAAAACTAAGAGCCGCTATTACCGGTGTTGCAGGGTATGCGCCCGATTATATACTCAACAATGACGAACTGAGCCGGATGGTGGATACTACCGACGAATGGATCATGACCCGCATCGGTATACGAGAACGCCATATCTTAAAAGGCGAAGGCCTTGCCTCATCGGATATGGGCACTGAAGCAGTCAAACTTCTGCTTTCCAAAACCAACACTAACCCGGAAGATGTTGACCTGGTTATATGTGCCACCGTTACACCCGATATGATGTTCCCGGCCACGGCCAATATCATCAGCGATAAATGCGGGATAACAAATGCTTTCAGCTACGACATGAATGCCGCATGCTCCAGCTTCCTTTTTGCACTCACCGTAGGGCAAAAATTTATTGAATCCGGAACACATAAAAAAGTGATTATTGTCGGGGCAGATAAGATGTCAGCCATTACCGACTATACCGACCGTGCCGTATGCCCCCTTTTCGGAGATGCTGCCGCAGCTGTTATGCTGGAACCCACCACCGAAGACGTTGGAATGATTGATTCCATTTTCAGGACCAACGGTGCAGGGCGTCATCATTTATATATGAAGGCAGGCGGATCACAGCGCCCGGCTTCGCACGAAACGGTAGATAACAAAGAACATTATATTTACCAGGATGGCCAAACGGTTTTCAAATGGGCGGTCTCCAAAATGGCGGATATTTCGGCCGAAATGATGGAAAAACACGACCTGAAACCCGAAGACCTGGCATGGCTGGTCCCGCACCAGGCTAATATGCGCATCATCGATGCCGTGGCTAACCGCATGGGGCTGGAAAAAGAAAAGGTTATGATCAATATCGAACGTTACGGGAATACCACTTCGGCAACCATACCTCTTTGCCTCTGGGAATGGGAATCAAAGCTGCATAAAGGCGATAACATCATCCTGGCTGCCTTTGGAGGCGGATTTACCTGGGGATCGACTTTGCTGAAATGGGCTTACGATCCTAAATAGGACGCTGAGAACAACAAACTACATAAAACCCTGCCGTAACGGCGGGGTTTTTCATTTCAGGCAGCTTGTCCGGAACATTCCCTTACGAAGAATTGACTCACGGTGCCTGCAAGCAGTATAAACCAGCCAGTGTGCCAACCTATTTTGTAATTCGCTGAAAATCCCGGTAATTCACCTGGTCAAAATCGGCATAATCGGCTGAAGACCTGCCATTACTGCTGGAGTACAGGCCAAGATAAGCGCCGGTATAACCTTTGCTTAGCATATAATCAGCCCGGGTAGTGGCAAAAGCCGCAAAGGATTTTCCCCCGTCGAGTGAGTAGAGAAATTGATATGTATGGTCTCTTGATTCTATTTTGAAAGCTATTTGACCGGTATATTCCTGAAGTTTACGTTCCTGTATTATCCCAGGGGCTTTACCAGGCTCAGCAAGCTTTAGGCGGAGTTTATACACTCCGTTTTTCAGAAAAACCGTGAAGGTGAAATAATTATTGTCTTTCTGGAACAGGCTTATGCCTGATTCAGCTCCTTCAGTTTTGGGATTGAAAATCATGACCGCACTATACCCAAAATCACTTTCTTTTTGCCTTATACCCAGTAAGCTGCAGCTGCCTCTCTCCCTGATCGTGTCGGGTTGGCAGAACAAACGCAGGAAGCCTGGATTATCGGTTAAACTATAAGTTCCTTCCTTAGGAACCCGCCTGAAATTCCATTCCAGGTTCAGGCTTTTTGCATCGAACTGATCCAGGAATACATCGTTCCTCACTTGCGGTAGGTCTTTAAACGGCAAGGGATTGTATCGTTCAACTCTCCCAGTTGCCGGGGCGCAAACCGGCCATTCATATTTTACTTTTTTCCATTCAAAGGGTTCGCGTTCCCATTGCACCGGGACGAGATGCGTTTCCCTACCCATATTTGAACTTCTTGCCTCATCGCCCCTCACTCCCAAAGCCACCATAAACCACCTGCCATCACTTAACTCAACCAGGTCGGCATGGCCTGTGCTTACCACCCAGTTATCATACGAAAGCTGCCTCGAACTGAGGATAGGATTCCTTTCGTCGGGCACGTAAGGCCCCCTGATGCTATCGCTCACGGCAATCATCATGGCATGGTTAAAACTGGTTCCCCCTTCGGCAAGCATCAGGTAGTAGCGATTGTCCTTCCTGTAAATATGGGGGCCTTCGGCCCATACACCTCCACAGGCACCCCGCCACAGATAACTCCTGTCGCCCTTTAGTTTCCAGTTATTCAGGTCGATTTCCTGAAGCCATATTTCGCCTTCCCCGGGGAAGTTCGGTTTGTCGGGTGAATGAGTCCCTACATACCACACCTTTCCGTCAGTATCAAAAATAATATCCGGGTCAATGCCGGGGGCTCCCGCTAAAACATGCGGTTCCGACCAGGGGCCTTCAATTTTCTTCGCCGTTATAATAAAGTTGACAAAATCAGTCTGGTTCTTTTCGACATTATAATAAACATTAGTAGTAATGATATAAAAGGTTCCCTCGTGGTAACGCAGGCTGGGCGCATGAATTCCTCCATCCGACTGAACATCCACCAGGTTCACAGCCCCGTTGCATTGTTCCTTCCTCTGCAATCCATAGCCGGTAAGTTCCCAGTTCACCAGGTCTTTGCTTTTGTGTATAGGCAGGCCGGGGAAGTACTCAAACGAAGAATTCACAATATAGTATTCCTCCCCCACCCTGCAGATGGAAGGATCGGGATAACCGCCCGGGATAATGGGGTTGATAAATACATTTTCCGGGACGGGAAATTTCTCCGTGCCGGGCTGGCCCATCACCAGGGCTGAAATGAACAATATAAAAATGGTCAGGACTATTTTCATTTCCAATTCGTTTTTTCCCGTATGCCGGGATTCAGTTTGTAGACTATAAACAGCCGATTTATTGGTTTATGATCTTAACATTTAAAGGATTAACCGAAGAATGAATGATTTTAATTGTATCGTCAACACTTAGTTTCCCGCGGATCATCGATTTGTATTCTCCCGGCTGCATTTCCAGGGTCTTATCATACCACTTGCCCTTGAATAGATACTGTATACTGACCCGGTAAAAGCGAAGATGCTGCATAGACCTTTCATTTTCAACATAATCGAAGTAAGCAATGTCTTTGACAAGAGCCCGATTTTCAACTTTATGACGTTTAAGGTCAGCATTGTTAAAAACACGGTACGAAATCAACAAAGCAATACTTATCAATAAAAGTCCTGAGACTTTCATTACGGTATGGCTCAGCCTGTACTTATAATTCTTTTTCATTCGGGTTCTTCAGTATGCTCAAATGGTTTCGCATACACTACCACTGAACCCACCAGGTAGTCGTGAATGGCACGCCGTTTTGCATTTCCCGAAATGGTGAGTAACGAAATCCAGCCTAAGCCGGCTTTTACTATATACCGGATTATGGCCAGCGGAAATAGTATGTTTTTCGTTTCATCCGATGCCCGCTTAACCCTGATGCCAATCATCATGTGCCCTACGGTTCCTCCTAAAATGCCTGTAAAAAGAGGGTCATAAAGGATGAAAATCAGGACAAATGCAAGGATGCGGGCATTATCAGGTACAGTTTCGAAAAGCGAAAAAACATACGCTGCGGCGAACATCAAAACAATTACGAGGGCGCCATCCGCAGCAATAGCTTTAAATCTGTCGAACACCCCCGGATAATGGTCTTCGGTCATGGTATTAGTTTTAACATTTTATACTTTAAAGATACATCCATTTATTATTCCTTGAGCATCAATTTTTCAACTCACCGTTTATGATACTATTTTCAGGTCGCCGGCACCGTATAATTGCACGGTTCCTGAATTTATTTTATAGCATAAGCGGTAATAATTTCCCGTGTAAGCAGGATTATTCAGTTGCATGACGTATACCCCGGGTGCCAACCCGACGAATTTTTGTTCCAGCTCATAATTTTGGTTCACCAGTAACAGGTCGGCGGTACTCCCGGCAGGAATAGCCAGTTGTAAGCTTAAAATGCCAGCTAAAGGATTCGGGTATTCAATTAACTGAATACTACCTGCAGGGGTGGCCGTTTCTTTTAAATTAAATACCAGGCGCTCAACAGCATCCCAGCTGGCACGTATACCCCAGTCGGTGGCATCAGGCGTGTTCATAGGCCAGCCGTTTACATCGGTCTCGCTGAGGTTCTTAAAGTCAACAATGCCTTGATTCAGAACAGTATCGGTCTTTATTACCCCGTTTAACAGGCTTAAGTCTTCGGCAACGACTGAAAATGTTCCGGATTTGGTAATCGGATCATAGTGTATGCTTCCAGAAGTCGAAAACTTGAAATCGTTGTTCAGTTTGAATACACATCTTGCCTTGCCGGTATCTGATCCGATTAAGGTATCCGTGATGGTGAATATCCGGCTTGCAGTATCTGATAAAATGATATTCAACTCGAAGTTGTCACCCCTTATATTTAATACCAGTCCAAAACCGGTCAGGTAAGCGCTTGTAACGTTTGATACATAATGCACGTTCCCTGCGTCGAAACTTGAATGGGAAGTACTGTCTGCTACCGGGTTATCATCCCTGCATGAAACGACCAGGCAAAGGAGAAATATAGGTATTATTGAAAGCAAATTTTTCATTTAGTGTATTTTTTAGAATTACTTCAAATATCTCCGATAAAGTATTAACAAGACACTTATAACGGTATCAGGCAGGCAGCTCTAATATGACAGGCCAGGCCCAGCAGCACGAATACATGGAATGCCGTGTGCACAAACTCGTGTTTGGCTAGTGCGTAAAAGAGCGAACCGGTAATATAAAATACACCGCCCGCTGCCAGCCAGTACAAAACCGACAGGCAATTCCCAGCCGAAGCAACATCAACCAAGGGCTTCACAGCGATTAACACCAGCATGCCCATCAGAACATACGAAGCCGTTTTGAGGTGGTTGTTTACTTTGAGTGTACCAAAATTAAAGCCTATACCTACAAAGGCCGTCAGCCAGATCAGGGCAAAGAGCCCCCAGCCCCAAAGGCCTTCGTTCCGCAACAATATAAGGGTAAATGGCGAATAGCTGGATGCTATCAGCACATAGATATTTGCATGATCAAAATGGCGTAAAACAGACTTTATTTCCGGCTTACGGGCATGGTGATAAATGGCTGACGACAACATACAGGCCAACATGCCAAACCCGAATATGGAAAACGCCACTATAGCCCACCCATTGCCGGCAACAACAGCCTTGTGTATCAATACGACAGTAGCAAGCACTACCATTACAACCCCGAAGGCATGCGTAAGGTAATTCGCCTTTTCTTCTCGCTTGCTGTACGATTTCAGATTTTGCATACTATTTTCGTCATAAATTACTCCTGAATAAAGTGAGACCAGGTAAAGAATTATTTCTTGGAACAATCGCTTCAACTGCCTCGGCGATAGGTTTATGCCCATGATAAACAGCACTCTGCCGGACTTTTTCCTGGCAATTCATTCCAACTGGGTATTAAGGAAGGTACAACTCACATTTAAATTTGCCCAGCATTTTACAGGTCCATTAGCGCTTTGTTATATTTTCCCTGAAATTGGGTTAATATTGTTGCTGTAGCATTATTGTTTAACCAGTTTACTGCTGAATGTTGACTTATCTGTTTGAACACTGATAATATAAGTTCCGGCTGCAAGATTGGAAACTGAAAAATCGTTTGTGAAAAACTCTTCCATAAGCACCCCCTGCAAATTGAAAAGTCTGGTGCTTTTGAGTTTTGAATCAAGATTGCTTAAATGAACAATATGGGTCGATGGATTGGGATAGATCAGTACAGTATTTTCAAAATGATTTTCTTCCGGAATACCAGTTGGTTTGGCTTTTGCAATCAATACCGGTAAAAGCCGCATTAAATCGCCCTGTACGAATTGCATATCCCAGATATGGTAATTTTTATTGCCGGCAGGGATAGGAATTACGTTTTGAAGCATAGCCGGTATTTCCGAGAAATAGGGTATTGTTCTTTGGTCAGGCGGATTATAATTTATAGTGTCGATCAGTAAATAAGTACCCCCCGGCACTTTAGCAGGAGGAGTGCTGTGCGCCCTGAACATATCGTCAAACCCATAATAGGTAGTCAAATCTGCACCAAGCGAAATGTAACGGGTTAGTATTTTGGGGTTGCCCGAGGCAGCATACCCAAAATCATAATTAGATTCCTGGTGATATGCTGTATCGTAGGTTTGATAAATAAACCCTTTATCAACAAAATTACTGTTGAAAAAAAAGGAGCTTCCCTGCAGTTCCTGAACTGCAGAATCACTGTTCCATGTCCGCCAGTTTATCATGCATCCGCTTTCGGCAACGGAGTCCAGCGTTTTGATATTTTGCAGGGAGCCACCGGTTCTGCTTCCTTTAGCCGAATAATTTGGTTCCCCTCCGGAAATGGCAACCACTAACCGAGACCTCAATGTGGGGTTATTATCAAATCTTTTTCGTAATAAAAACCGCATCAGATAGGCTCCCTGCGAATGCCCCATCAGGATAATTTTATGACCGTTATTGTAATGTGTAAGGTAATTGTCAAAGGCGGCTTCAACATCATTGTATGCAATTTCCATATAATTGGCCTGAGCCAAAGGGGATATGGTCCCATCAACGAAAACGCGAAGATTCGCCTGCCTGTAGTATGGGACAAAGACCCTGCCGAACCGGGCATAAATACCCACCTGCTCACGATACACAAATTGGGCCGTAACCGTATCAATATCATTTATTGCCGTATTGGCAGCAAAGGATAAGGTAGTGTCGATGGTAGGATACACATAAAATATATCCACTAAGGTATCGGTATAGGGCGGATAATTTATTTCAGGTTCCTGCGTCAGGTCCCTATGTTGTACATTCAACTTTAAGGGATACCGCCTGGCCACATCCGTAGACTTTAAAACAGGATGGCACATCCAGTTCTGTGGAAGATTATAGTCCACTGTTTGAGCAAATACCTTTGCTGTTAAAAGTAGTGCAGCCAAAATTGCAAAGAATATTTTCATTTTATTGTTTATAAATGTTGTGAAATTCGGAGTTTTTTACTGCTTACAACATAGCTTTGGCAGTCTGAAATACGGCATTTATCCCTGTCTCAAATAAGCCGCTTCATTCTCCCATTCATCCCCGTAAATTTATTCCTTTTCTCCATATATTTCCTTTTATATCATACGAAATTAACGCAAATACGGAATCAGCCTTTTGTATTCACCATGGGATTGTAAAAGGTAAATCTGAATACTGAACTGAGTGACGTATAGCATTTCAGCGCGAATACTCAACTTCGGGGGTTACTGGTTTTTCTAAAAATGGTCAGTCGTACAGGAACTGACTTACCGGATGATTTGCGCAGGCATTTAGCTGTTGGTGGTGTGGTCGGCACGATTTTATAAAAGTCCCGTACAGGAAGACATGTATTGATTGGACAAAAATGTCCTGAAAGCTTATTCCTGAAGGATAAACCCAAAGCGCAGGGATGCAAAAAGCGCTTATCCGGATACTGCTTTCCCATCCCCCGCTTTCTGGCAGGCTCTATTTATGTCAGGTAATAAACGGATGTCGGTGTTCGTATCTTACGTATCAATCGATCCCACCCATTCATATTCCCTGAAAATATGGGCCACGGCTTCTTCGTATTCGTCAAAACTGTTCACCTTTTTCACTTTCTTAAACACCTTGTGGGGATCGTCGAAAGACCCGGAGAGGTAATTCCAGTACTCCTTCAAAACGCCTATAACGGCCAGGTTATCGTTCATCTTTTTACGGTAAGCCAGGTAGAGGTCATCCATAAACCGGCGGATAACGGATTTCGGGTCCGCAGGCAAGGGTAATCCTTTTATGAGTGCTGGCAGAAAAGGATCCGAAAGCAAACCACGCCCTATCATCCAGGTATGTATGGATGCGTATTCCGTCTCGAAATGCCTGTAACTTCCGGGTGAAAAAATATCACCGTTGTAGGATACCGGTACGCTAAGGAGTGCAATAACCCTGCTGAAGGTATCCTGGTCGGGAACGCCGCTGTAAAGTTGTTTGCCAATACGGGCATGTATAGTTACTTCCGAAACGGCATAGCGGTTAAAGAGCGGCACCAGGCTGAAGATTTCCTCACCTGAAGTATAGCCCAGCCTGCATTTAATTGAAAAACGGATTTTCACCTCCGCCATTACTTTGGCGAGTATTTCTTCCATCATGGCAGGATAGGGCAGCATTCCCGAGCCCCTTTTTTTATTCGCTACCTGCGGATAGGGGCAACCCAGGTTCCAGTTTATTTCGCTGAAACCCTGACTTTCACAGAAACTGGCAAAGCGCAGTATTTCATCAGCATCCTTGCTGAGAATCTGGGGTATAACTTCTACCCCATTCTCAAAGGGGCTGCCGAGCTCCAGCAGTTTCCGCGCAGGCATCTTGCTGCCGTGATGAATACCGGTAAAAAAAGGAGTGTACAGTTTATCCACTCCAACAAAATGCTTAGTGTAGATGTAGCGGAAAGTAACGCCTGTTATTCCCTGGAAGGGAGCGAGGGATATGGAAATGGGATTGGGCAAGGGGTTGAAATTTAGGGGTTAGGGAATGGGGGCTAGGATTTGGGGACGGGAAGTGAGATAAGAAGAGAAATGAAGTTGTAACAATAAAAGATATGGGGATTAGTTCTTTATCCCTTTAAACCTTTGAACTTTTCGAACCCTGGAACTCTTCGAATGCGAAGCATTGAACTCTTCAAACCCTTGAACCTTTCAAACCCGTCAAACGCAGGAACTCCTGAGCCCAGGAACCTTTGAACTCTTCAAACTCTTCGAACGCGAAGCATTGAACTCTTCAAACTCGTCAAACGCAGGAACTCCTGAGCCCAGGAACCTTTGAACTCTTCGAACCCTTGAACTCTTCGAACGCGAAGCATTGAACTCTTCAAACCCTTGAACTCCTTGAACTCTTCAAACCCCTCCTCCTTCTCACCCAACTCGAATTTTCCCGTCTACCTGAATACCTCGTCCTTCACCCCCTTATTAATGCTGTAGTTTTGGAGTTTAATATCAATAACGCCTTTTTTTGAAGCTTTCGTATTCTCCTTAGTCTGGGGTCCCGGGTTTTTCAGGTCGGTGGCAACGATTTTCGGGATCTTGAATTTCTTCACATCCACCGTGAAGATCATTTTGTCCGGTAGTCCAAAGCTTACCTGGCTGCCGTAAAAATATTCGATCTGCATGGTTCCGCTCGAGCGGGTGGTGAGTTGTGTTTTAAGGATCAGCATGCGCGAAACATCAATCCAGAATTTAGCCAGCACCAGGTCGCCGGTATCCGATGCAGGGATCAGGCTGATGACCCGGGCGGGGGTGTTATCAACAGTTTCATTCCCCGTGTTGACGGCAGTGTAAGCCGTTGAATCCTTTATGACTTTCGCCAGGTCGCTGAAACCCTGCCGGGGAAGTATGGCAATGCTTTTCGACACCAGCCTGAACTTATCGGGTTGCTTGAAATAGACCACGGCATTTACAGGCAGTATTTTAATAAGCGGGATATCGGCCCGGATGGTGGCTTCAACCGAATAATCCTTCACTTTCATCATCTTCTGGTAAACGCTGCGCAGCACCTGGTTGGGCGTTTTCTGGGCCGAAACAGCCAAACTGCTCCATACCATGACGGAAAATGCGAAACAGCGTCCGGCCCTTGCTAAAGTCCTCATGATAGAATATCCTTACTGTTGAATTTATACAAGGCTATGCCGAGCAGGCTGAAAATATGAACCAGTAAAATGGTCACCGAATGGATGATCTCCCGTCTGGGAATGGGATCGTCAAAAAAACTACGCCAGGCCGCCATATGGGTTGTAAAAAGATAGGGCCGTATATGATCGAAAACAGGCACATCCATGGTCCCTATGATGGTAAAAAGAATGATGATCGCCATGGTAGTAACTATGGGCCCTATGGAATTGTCGGTAAAACACGATAGGGTGATCGACAGGGTAGCGATGGTGACCAGGGCCAGGTAAGCGATCAGGAAGCCGCTGAAGAACCTCCACAGCACGTCCTTGCTTTGCAGTATCACCAGTCCTTCGCTTTTGAGTATCATCAGATCGCCCGAACCGAAAATCAGTCGGCCGAAACCTATGGCCATTACCCCCAGCCAAACCAGTATGATGAGCGTGTATATATTGCCGGCAAAAAACTTCGACAACAACAAACTGCTGCGCGATATGGGTTTGGTTGCCAGCATGCGCAGGCTTCCCATGGCGGCTTCGCCCGAAACCAGGTCGCCTGTGACCAGGGCCACCAGCAAGGGAACCTGTATGATCAGCGTCTGAAGCACGATAAAGGCCATGAGGTTCCCGTTGAGTACATTGCCCTGGAATGATAGAGTCTGTTCGAAAGAGGCAGTGATCAGCGAAAGATACGCCTGTCCATCCACTTTCATGGCAAACAGTATAACGCTTACCAGCACCGTAATGGCAGCAAGACCAATATACGAACGGGGTTTGGCCGCTATCTTGATGAATTCGTTATACGTGCTTTTCCAGAACATCTTTGCTCACCAGTTTTAAAAAATAATCCTCGAGTTTCCGTTTCGAGTCAATCCCGAATACTTTAATGTCGTTTTCCGCAAGCCAGGTATTTACCTGCGGGATATCGCCATGTGATATCTGCAGGTGCAGGAAGTTGTTTTCAATATTCCCCACTGCTGGTGCCGGCAGCTTAGCGCTAACAATAGCAAGGGCCTTTTCGGGCTGATCCACTTCAAAACTGACAATGAGTTCCTGCCTGTTGAGCAGTTCCGACACATTGCCCTGCACTATTGATCTCCCTTTGGAGATAATGACCATACGGTTGGCGATAAGTTCTATCTCCGAAAGAATATGAGAGGAAAGCACAATGGTTTTGTTCCGCTCGGTTTTGAGCAGCATGATCAGGTTGCGTATATCGATAATTCCCTGGGGATCGAGGCCGGTGGTAGGCTCGTCGAGTATGATGAGGTCGGGGTCGTGCAGTATGGTCTGGGCGATGCCGAGACGTTGTTTCATGCCGTGTGAATAATGGCCGACCTTATCGTTTTCGCGTCCTTTCAGGCCCACGAATTCAATCATTTCCTGTATCCGGCTCCTGGAAATGGACGAGCCGGAGATACGGGCAAAGATCTCCAGGTTCTTTGTAGCCGAAAGGTACTGGTAGAAATCAGGTTTTTCGACTATACATCCGATGTTAGAAAGTATAAAACCTCGGTTGGTACTAAGTTGCTTCCCGAAAAGACGAATATCCCCTGAAGTAGGGGTAATAAGCGAAAGCATGGCACGTATGGTGGTGCTTTTCCCGGCCCCGTTCGGCCCCAGGAAACCAAACACATCTCCTTTATAAACGTCGAAGCTCACATCCTCCACAGCCCTGGTTCTGCCAAAAAGCTTCGAAAGCTGTTTAACTTCAACAATTTTTTCAGGCATATCCGGGCATCTCTGTTGTTAAATGGAAAATATTTTGTTGAGTAGCGCCTGCACTACATTTGTTGGCACTAACATTTTATGTTATAAACATTAACTGACGGCATTTGTTCTGGCCAGCCCTGTTGAAATACGCCGGTGAACGGGCGGTTATTTCTTTTTTGAATCAAGGTATTCCTTCATCTTATTCTGGTTTTTGGCGTCAACCAGTTTTTTTATTTCCCCCCTCACCTTGATATTGTTGTCCGGGTTTTCGCAGTAAGCAGCAAGCATGGCGTAGGATTTAATCCTGATGTCTTCCCGGTCGGCACCCTTACCCTTCTGTATGGCATATTTCGAAAGGCAGGCAAAATAAACACCCAACATATCTTTATCGCCGTATGTCACCCTTCTCATGGTTTCGTCGAGTACAAAGGAATAATCAGAAGTTCCCCCCATCCATTTCATGATAAACGAAATGGCATTTAGCCTGTTTTTATTGGTTTTCTCAATAGGAGTCGACAGCACAAGATCCGCGGCCAGCATCACCTGGGGCTCTGCTTTCCGGAATTCGGCGGCAGTGACCAGGGGAATATTTTCCCACTGGGAATAGTTTTGTGCAAAAGAAGCTGAGGCAAATAAGATCAGCAATGCGAAGACAACTCTTTTCATTAGTAAGTTTTTGCGGTTTTATTTCCGGAATGAGATTTAAAAGTACTCATTCTTTGCCAGATTGAACCCACTTTGTCTTTTTATTTAGCAAAAAGCCTGCCGCATTCCTTCTGTTTAGCGATTCGGCTGATAAACAATATGTTATAACCAATGCGAGTAAATATAGCCATGCAATTCCGCCGGGATTATGCTGTTGCCGGTCCTTTCCCTATCCTTACATTGTTCCAGGGCTGATAAAACATCCGCACGTTTGGTCTTCATAAAGCTGCTTAACAGCCTCGCCCTGTGACCGGTTTTCATAAACTGGAACCTGAAAATCAAGGTATAGGAATCGGGAATGCCTGTCCTTAAGTGAAAATTCCGGCTGAAATTATGATCGAAGAGGCAGAGCATTAAAAGGTAATCAAAGTAGAAGTCTTTCTTTTCGAATGTTTCAAATAAGGAAAAAGTACCGGAAAGCAAACTGAACACCAGGTTGACTTCTTTTGAAGAAGTTGAAAAGAGATTACGTGTTTCGGATAGCACAGGGTTATTTGCCAAATCATGCCCCCGGCTTTTCGGGAAAAAATTAAAACGCAGGAAGGCCTTATTCCAGTTTTGTTTCCAGCAGTAATTGGTGGCAAATTGAGTAAACCAGTTTAACTGTTTGATACCCGTAAATTTGCTTAGTAGCATGATATGTGCTACCGTTTTGGGCATAGCAATACTCAATTCAATAATCTCGTCCGAGGTAGATCTGCCGGTTAAATGATCCTGATTTTTTTCGAACCAATCATATTCTTCCCTGAAAAATTCGAAACTGAAAATCAAAGCGTAATTGGGCTGGTAATTCCAGTCAGCCTTTATGTCCTTTAGATCGTCGTACAACTGTATATTTTCGACCAGGCTTCCCCATTCCCTGATCTGCTTTATGTGCTTTTCATAATCCATATTCATTAGTACAGACCTAAGCCATAGTCCATACATCATGACGCAATTGTTCTTTTTATAGAAATACCAACCCGTATTCCGTAGCGTGCATCTCTCGCCTTTCGGAAGGCCTGAGAAAAACAGGTCGTCCATGTATGTTGACAGGCAATAATTCAGGAAGCCGCTGATTGCATTACAGGCAGTTACACGTCGGGGCGGGTCCATTTTCAGGAGTTTCCTGTTTATTTCAGAGTAAATCCCATTCATGATTTCAAACAACTGGTCAAAGGTTAGCATATTCATCTCACTGACTTTCTCGTTCTCAATATGTAAGGATAGATATAACCCGACCAGCCCGCTTGAGTCCAAGGTATAATCATGCCTGATTTTGATTTCGAAAGCCTCCTTATGCTGTCTGAGTATAGTTACAATTTTCTCACTACCTGTCTTCCGGGCAATCTGGTCGATAAAATCATCTCCCAGAAGCATTACAAACGAGGCCAGATCAGCCAGTTCCGATTTTCCCCTGATTAGTTCCCTTATCCCCCGGTTGAAAACAAGGAAATTTATCTGGAACGAAAGTATATTAATGGTTTCCCAGAGACTGGCAATGCTTTCATAGTGACGAAAACTACTGGTCAGGCGATTACCGGATTTTATTTCCCGGAAAAGGTATTCCAAAGGCAAGCGGCTTGCAAACCTGACTGTAGTAGAGATCCTGGAAAGTTTTTCGCTGAATGTTTCAGGAGTCGCCAAGCTTTTGGATTCCTTTTCTAATATGCCATTGTAAAGGTAACCAAGGTCTGTTTTACCCTGAGCTGAATGCCTGTATCCACTGATGAGGAAAACAGGAAGCCTATTATCCAAGGTGTGATATTCTTTTATTGCCCCGTTTCCGGGAAACTGCTCCAGGAAAACCAGTTCCTGGTTTTTAAGCTTATTAAATAAACCATGAAGTGTTTTTATGTCGAATGGCTGATTATACAGTGAGTTAGCATAAAAAAACAAAATGCAGGACCTGAGGTTAAGATTCCTTTCCAGCTTACGGAATTGCCGGTCCCGGCTACCTGGTTCTGAAAAGCATCGGTAGAAGATCTTATTGTTCAGGTATTTCCTGTATATATGCCTGATCACCTGCAGTTCTGACGAACTGAATTGCAGTACAGGGATTATTTTTGTTTCAAAAGGAATATCCTTAAACATCATGCAGGCCCGGAGCGGAAAGAAGAGTGATTAAACCAGAACTTTAGCAGTGGAAACTGACATCAGATAATCAAATTTTGATAAACAGCAGTTCTAGAACTCCAGCCAATCAAAATGCTTTTACAAATATAAGGGATATTGGCGAAAAATCAAATAGCCGATTACACAAGGATTTGTATTTACGATAGAGTAAATGGAATAAGTCCGGGATTCTTTTCGAAAATAAAAGCGCCCCCTGGGAAAGTTACCAGGGGACGCTAAGCTAATTTGCAGGGGAATCAGTGCCTGTTTTACTGATTTGTAAAATTGATTTGCAAGATGGGGAGTTGGGTGATTTAATCTGAAATTCGCATTTCTCCCCTCCTTTTTCTTAGCCTTGATTTGGTGAAATCCGCGCATGGCGCAAATTTGAACCTTTTGGCTGACTATCAGAATCTATTTTTTTTCCAGGCTCCATCCCGTCTTGAGGCCAACTATAAACCATGCAAGGGCAACGGTTCCCAGTGCAAAAATGGTATCTCCTATTACACGAAGCCAGCGGAAGAAAGTTAAGGTATCACCCTGCATAAAATCTGCCGAACGGGCATACCATAAACCGTATTTCACACTTACCCAGGTTTGGGCCAGCCCGACAGGAAGAACACTGAGTAGTATCATCAGGGCAAGTCCGACATTTATAGCCCAGAAAGCGAAGCGGATGTATTTTTCTTTCCATACTGCGCCGGCATCCATGCTACGAAGAACAAAAAGCATCAGCCCTATTCCTAGCATGCCATATACACCGAAGAGTGCGGCATGACCATGTGCTGCGGTGGTATTAAGTCCCTGCATATAATACAAGGCGATAGGAGGATTGATAAGGAACCCGAAAATACCGGCTCCGACCAGGTTCCAAAAGGAAACGGCGAGAAAACTGTAGATAGGCCATTTATAATTCTGTATCCAGTTGCTGGTTCGGGAAATTTTAAGTGTGCCATATGCTTCAAACCCGATCAGCACCAGCGGCGCAACTTCAAGGGCGCTGAAGGATGCCCCTAAAGCAAGTATTGCTGTTGGTGTTCCCGAAAAATAAAGGTGATGAAAAGTTCCCAGTATACCCCCGGAAAGAAAAACAATGGTCGAAAACAACACATTGGATGTTGCCGTAGCGGCGCGTATAAGGTTAAGCTTAACAAAAAGGAAAGCTATGGCAACCGTCGCAAAGACTTCAAAAAATCCTTCAACCCAGAGATGAACTACCCACCAACGCCAGTATTCGGCAATGGCCAGGTTGGTTTGACGGCCCCACATGAGACCAGCACCGTAAAATGCTGCTATGGCAATGGATGCGATCAGAAACATGGCAAGCAGATGGCGGCTTTCGTCTTTTTTCATTAGTGCCGGCCAGATTGCTCTGCCCATCAATAAAAGCCAAAGAACAAGACCAATAAACAGGAATGCCTGCCAGAAACGGCCGAGGTCAACATATTCATACCCCTGGTGACCGAAATAGAAGTTTGCAACCAGTCCAAGTTTCTGCATAATACCGAACCATTGACCGATCAGTGATCCGGCTACGATTACCAGTAAAGCAAGGAAAAGGAAATTTACGCCTAACCTCTGAAACTTTGGTTCATGGCCAGAGACTGCGGGCGCCAGGTAAAGGCCGGTTGCCAGCCATGAAGTTGCGATCCAGAAAATGGCAATCTGTACATGCCAGGTGCGCGAAAGGGAATAAGGGAGGAATTGCGCCAGTGGAATCCCGTAAAACGCCTGTCCTTCTACTCCATAATGAGCAGTTACAATTCCCATTATGATCTGTACCAGGATTAACGCGGTAACTACCCAGAAATATTTAAGCGTGGCTTTCATCGAAGGTGTCATCCGCAACCCGAAGAATGGGTCCTGTTTCAGCATTTCTATACTCTCATCGTGTTTGCTGGAGGCATAATACCAGACAAGTAATCCTATACCTATCAGTAACATGATTACACTGAAGCCTGTCCATAAAATAAGTGAGCTGGTTGGTTTATTATTGACCAGTTCTTCGGATGGCCAGTTGTTGGTATACGAAATTTCGCTGTCAGGGCGGTTCGTAACGCAAGCCCAGGAAGTCCAGAAAAAGAAAGCATTCATCTGAGCCATGCGCTCCACGGTTTTAACTGAATTAGGTGGGACTGCATAGAATCCGCGAAGCTTTTCAAGTGCCGGGTCATTCATAAACAAACCCGCGTAATGCTTGCTCACATCAGCAATGGCAGCGGCACGAAGTGGCGAAACGACAAAAACGTTTTTCTCCGCATCGTACGTATTGGTCCGCAACTCCTTTTGAAGGCGGACCTTATACATGGCCTGTTTCTCGGCCGAAACATCCTTGTATTCCATGCTGTCGTTTTCCATGGCATACTGGTTGAGAATGAACATGGATTCGCGGTGAAGCCAGTCGGCCGACCAGTCAGGCGCAACATACGAACCGTGGCCCCATACAGTGCCAACTTCCTGTCCGCCTATGGATTGCCAGACATTCTGTCCATCTTTGATATCCTGCCCGGTAAATAGAACAGTGCCGGCTGTGGTAACTACCTGTACCGGTATAGGCGGGGCTTTACGGTAGATTTCCCGGCCGAAATATCCCAGTACCGAAAAAGAAATAACCATGACTGCAACAAAGGCAATCCAGAGTTTTTTTGTTGTCATAAATTGTTGGTTTAGTTATTTATTGTGGTTAATTGATGATCTTAAATAAAAGGTACGGGTCGCATTGAATTTCATTCACCTTGTGTGTATTTTATTTATCATCCAGGATATAAGCCGGCAAGTTTGTTGATCATACTAACATAATCATCTTTACTATGACCGTTTTGCTGTTGGTTCTCCACTTTTATAAAATCAATTAGAAGTGACACCTGTTCGGCAGGGGTGAATGCTTTGTCGGCCATGCGAAAGAGAACATTGTTTTCCTTGGCAATATGAGTTTTAAGTAAATCAGCATACCCCAGCATATTACTGTAAATAGCGGACAAAGCGTCCTGCCCGCCTTGCTTATAGAGACTGATATTCTCAGCCATTCCTTTTACAAAAATTCTACCCTGCTCATGATCATGAAGCATCACTGCCACCGGCCCTGTTTCGTTCGAATATCCTTTCTGAACCATCAATGGGAAAAGCAGATTCTCTTCTTTGGCATGATGAAGCTCATCGGCAAATTCGCGGATCACTTTTACAATCAGTTCAGGGTGTTCCACGTTGGGATCAGCAGATTGAGTGATCCGTTCCATGACTTCTATAAGCCGAAGTATCTGAACATGATCATTTTCAAGATTTTGTGTTGCCGTTTTCATTTTCTTTTATTTTTATTCAGCCAGTTTCAGGGCCTTAGGGTAAAGAATGTTGTTTTCGAGATGCACGTGAATATGTAGATCATCCTCAAATTGTTCAAGCAGTTTGAGTGAAACCCGGTATGTATTACAGGCATCTTCAGGAATCAGGTAATTGTGTGTCAAGACATTAATTTTATCCATAGCTCCACCGGCAAACTCATGTTCGCCCTGCATGCGTTGGATTTCGGAAACAATGTTAGCCCTGGCTTCATCGGATGGCTGTTTCAGTAGCGTTCTGATAGCGGGAAAGAGTACTTCTTCCTCGTTTTTAAGATGTTGCAGAAGTTCGTCATGTATTTTGGCAAACAAGGATGCTACCTCTGTGAGTTCAGGGTGATGATCGCCATGGACATTTGAAATTTTCTGAGTATAAAATACCAGTTCAGGAAGGTTTTTCAGTACAAATTTGTGGTGCGTGTTCACTATATAATCGCATAAAAACCCCAGATCCCATTCTTTAAAATTCATGTCCCCGCTTACGGGTGTAAGCGCAAGTAAATCAAGTTGCTGGTTTACATGAATTTCATCCGCGCCTTTCTCACGGCAGGCATCCGAAAGGCTTTTATTGCCGCCACAGCAAAAGTCGATGCCGGCTTCCTTAAACACGGACGCTGCTCTGAAATCGTTGGCTACAATGGCTCCGATCGTCATTTCGGTATTTGATTCTGTTGACATACTATTTTGTTTTAATTTCGGGGCAAAGATAGGCAATAAATCATATAAAAGACTAAAAGGTCTTTTATTATTTATAATATATTTACATTACCTTTGCCACGAAATTATTATTCAAAATATGCACCATCATGTTCAACAAGGAGACAGAATATGCCATCAGGGGGCTGGTTTACATACAGTTACAAAATTTTAATGGTAAGCGGCCGGGAATAGCTGAAATTGCAGAGCAAATTGATGCCCCGCATTTTTATACGGCTAAAATTTTACAGCGTTTGGTGAGGCAAGGTTTTATTGAATCACAAAAAGGGAAAGGCGGAGGTTTTTATTTCGACAGCCAGAAACCTGATTTATCGCTGAAACAACTGATTGTTGCCACGCAGGGAGATAGTTTATTCTGCGGATGTGGATTTGGCCTGAAGCAATGCGATGATAATAATCCCTGCCCTTTGCATGACAAATATGCATCCATACGCAATGCGCTGAACCAGTTAGTCACGGATGAAAACGTGCAGAGCCTCGCTCAAACTAGGCTGAGAGGGGAGGAAATACAATCCCCGAGGCTGAAGTAAGCTGAAAACCTATAAAAGGCCCGTTGTACCAGCGAAATGAAGGTAATCCGCAGAAGGGGTATACAGTGAGCGGTTTAGTGGTGAATTTCACCATTCCGAATCACAAGTTCAGCTTTACCACTTATTGGAATCCCATCGTAAATATTGGAATCACAATGCTGAATTTGGTTATTTACTGAAATGACAGAGTTAATATCCGGGTTCCAGATTACTAAATCAGCTTCCGAACCAACTTCCATGGCTCCTTTTTGGGGATAAAGGCCGAAAATCCGGGCCGCGTTGCAGGAGACCAATCCTACAAATTGTTGCAAACTGATCTTCTTAGTTAATACGCCATGTGTATAAAGCAGTGCCAGCCTGTTTTCAATACCGCCGGCACCATTTGGGATTTTGGTAAAATCGTTCAAACCCACATCTTTCTGGCCTTTTGTATTGAACGGGCAATGATCGGTGGAAATTACATCCACGGTGCCGTCGGTTAAAGCGTCCCAAAGGGCTACCTGGTCCTTTTTTGATCGCATGGGCGGGCTGATCACATATTTTAATGAAGCGGGTAAGGGCTCCGAATACACGCTCTCATCGAGCACTAAATACTGGGGACAGGTTTCGCAAAACAGCGGTAGGCCGTCCTTCTTTGCCGCCCGGATATATTCAATTGACTTGGCAGTTGATGTATGCACTACATAGGTTTTGCATCCCGTTATGCGGCAAAGGTCAATGACTTTACGAACGGATTCCGATTCCGATTCAACCGGTCGCGAAAGTGCGTGATAAAGTGGCCCTGTTTTTCCTTCGGTGATAAATTGTTTCTGGTATTGTAATATTACATCTCCTTCTTCGCAATGTACAAGCACAGTTGCATTCAGCGAAGCTGCCTTTTTCATAACCTGCTCGAGTTCCCAATATTCAATTCCTATGCTGCCTTTGTAAGCCAGGTAAGTCTTAAAGGATTTAATACCTACTTCATTTACACACCATTCCATTTGCTCCGGTATTGTTTCATCGAACCAGGTGATTCCCATGTGCAAGGTGTAGTCAACCCAGCATTTATTGGATTCTTCCAGGCGAAAAGCCAGCGCTTTCATCAATGACTGTCCCCTGGCAGGGGTAACAAAATCGACAATAAAAGTGGTTCCCCCGGCAAGGGCGGCCTGGCTGCCGCTCAGGAAATCGTCGCAGGATGCACCGGCGGGAGTTGGGAGTTCCAGGTGCACATGCGGGTCGATTCCTCCCGGAAAGATATACCTGCCCAAGGCATCGATGACCTGGCTTTCGGGGTAATCAGCCAGAGTAAGATTGCCAATTTTAGCAATGAGGCCATCTTTTACAACAATATCTGCCTTGTACGTAGTTTCAGCAGTGACTATTGTCCCATTAATAATGAGTAATTGGTTCATGGCGAATATTTTTATTCCTGATCCAGTGTCAGACACCCTGCGGGTGTGCAGACACTAAAGCCTTCTCATACCGGCCTTCGGTATTTTTCTCAAACCCAAGTTTCACCAGGTATTGTGAATATTTCTCGCTGCGTCCCTCGGCAACGACTTTTGTAAAACCTTCTTCTATAAACCGGTTTCTCAGCCGAAGGTAGATAAATTTCCCGTTCTTGAAATCACGGTATTCCGGAATCACATAATCGAGACCAACCGAAAGACAGTGGTCGTTATCGCGATGCGCCAGGAAAACACCGGCCACAGCCATATTTCTCAGTACAAAAAAGCTGACCGTGTTCAGTTCGGGTTTATAGGTAAAACCAGGAAAGAACCTCCCGATTTCGTTTTTATGATACTCCAGGAACCTTAACAGGTAACGGTTATCCGCCCGCAATTCCAGTATCTCGAATACCTCTTTTTTTGAGTAAACCGAATTCAGGTAATAAATGTCGACCAGGGCAATAAAGGCATTCAGAAAGCCGACAGGCCAGGCGCTAATCAGGAAGCCGTAGGTTGAAAAAGCCAGTGCACCGGCCAGGTTGATCCACCTGAATTTCAATATGGAGCTCATCGTCATCGACAGTGCGATGGCAATGGAGGCGAGATAGCCAATTAATTGTAAAACGGTTATTTGCATTTATGAGTTATGAGTGACTTAAGTACTTAGAGTGCGCTAGAGTTAAAAATAAGTGAACCACTTTCCTTTGGGTGTGGTGTGCCTGGTGTTTTAGATTACCTGGAAAAGTCATGGTTAAAAGTTTAAGTACCAACAGTCTTCCAACCTAATTGTTGCAGAGATATCCACATCTACCGCATTCCAGCCCATAGTCTTTCGGCCTGTATACGGGCATTAGCTAGAATTTCAGCTTCATCAACGGTACGTATTTCCTTGTTTTCGACTACCAGCCGGCCTTGTGAAATCACGTGCTGCACATGTTTCGATTCGATTCCGAATACGAAGTGCCCGTAGAAATTTCCCGTATTGAATGGCGTGGGATTATCATAATCAAGCACTACCAGGTTATTAGGCCCATGACCGGTAAAACCATTGCTTTGCAGGTACTTGTCGGCATTGCGGAAACGGGTGTATACGCTGTCGTAACCGATAGTATCAAAATTCTGCCCTACAAAAAAAGCAGCCTTGGCGCTGCGCAGCATATCGCTATGCATGCCGTCGGTGCCCATCATGATATGTTCTCCTAATCCTTCGGCATTAAAATAACCTACTTTATTGTTCAGGTTACTTTCGGTATTCTGAACCACCCAGGCAGGGCTATCGCTTATGAGTTTCTTTTCATTATCGCTCAAATGCAGGCAGTGACCCAGGATTGTTTTCCCGGATTCCAGGGCGCCGTATTTCTGCAGGCGCTCGATAACCCGCATGCCATAGTTTTCGGTACAATGCAACTCATCACTTTCGGCTTCAGCCACATGGATATGAATCCCGGTATTATTTCGTCCTGCAAGTTCGACGGCTTTCTTTAAAGTATCGTCCGAAACGGTGAATGAAGCATGCAAGCCAACTAAACCCTGGTGTTTTTTCAGGTATTCAGCAGTCTCGTTGAGCCCTTCCTCAGTCTTATCTAATCCATCGCGGTCAGAAATTTCATAGCAGAGCAAATGGGAAGCGCCCACTTTTTCAAAAGCATTTGCGATAATTTCCAGCGAACCAGTAATAGCGTTTGGCGAAGCATGATGGTCGATCACGAAAGTGACGCCATTTTTAATGCAAGCCATAGCCGTATATAAAGCACTCGCTTCAATCATTTCAGCATCCAGGCATTTATCAAGTGTCCACCAAACATATTCCAGTATTTCATTGAAATTTGCCGGATTCTTTTTCGGTGCACCCATTCCCCTTGCCAAGGCAGAGTATACATGGTGATGACCGCAAACAAAGGACTGTGTGATGTATTTGCCGGCGCAATCCTTAACAGTGAACGAGTTACCCTCAGGTATGTCATTTATAAAACTGATTTTCCCGTTTACACCTTCTTCGACAAGTAAGTGAGTCCTGGTAAATTGGAGAGTTTCGGGATGAATGTAGGTTCCGTTGGTTAGTAGAAGAGACATTTGATTTAAGTTTATTGAGGTACGATTTACAAGGTACGAGGTACGATTGTTGAAGATTTTACGATCTGCGATAGATTTTGTCTATTAACAATAAAAGAAACGGATTACTGTTTTTGATTTTCTCTTGCTGTTTTTAAGGATGAAACTGTAATTGCCAGGAGTTCATTCCCTTCTTTGATTAATATGTTTAACCGAGCCTCAAAATCAGCGTTAAAATGCAATAGCAATTCCATAAAATAAACTGATTCATCTAACTCTTCTTCTACAATCTTAAGTTTGTTTATAAAATCCGCACTTGATTTTGCTCTGCAAGCAGCCCTATAATTTGCACCAGGAGAACTTGACGACCTTACTAATTGATTACAATACGGAATGTTGATGCTATTTTTAGGAAGATCCTGTATCAACAAAGCAACCTCAATAGCAAACATTTTAAATCTGTGCTTTAATTCTTCGGTATTCATGATTTATACTTTTAAGCTTTAGAAATGGGATACAACAATTTAAGTGCGACTTACGAAGTACGAGGTACGATTGGGGATGGCTGTTCGTAAATCGTAAATCGTAAATTATGGTGTAAGTTTATCTATTGGCAAAGTATATCTTCTTACACCATCAAAATCACAAAATGCATTGGCTACCGCTGCGGCTGTGGGTACTAATCCGATCTCGCCCAAGCCTTTTGCACCGTAGGGCCCGACCGGATCTTTCACTTCAACACCCAAAACAACCACCTCCGGCATGTCTTTTGCCCGTAGGATTTTCAGGTCTCGCATTTTTGCAGAAACCAATTGTCCATCCATCATCGGAAGATCTTCAGTGAGTGCATATCCTAACCCCATGTGCACGGCACCTTCAATCTGGCCCTCGAACATGACCGGGTTCATGATTTTCCCGGCATCGTGGGCCGCATAAACGATTTTGATTTTACCTTTGTCATCCAGCACAACCAGTTGAGTAGCATATCCGTAAGCAAAATGGGTAACGATCTCCTTTACATCGGCGCCGGGTTTGGTGGTCCAGTCGCAGGTGTAATTTCCTTTGTAGGTTTTCCCAACCAGATCCTCGAGTTTATGGTTTTTCAGATCCTGGCGGAACGGCTTAGAGGCATCAAGAATCGCATTTCCCAGTAAAGCGGTGGCGCGGGAAGATGTGGTCATACCCGTGGTAATTGCCGCCATTGAGTCCACTATCACTTCCACTATTCCCGGTGGAATCCCGGTTTCCTGGTGTAAAACCTGGGCGGCGACGGTATGAACACCCTGGCCCATTTCGGTCCAGCCGTGGTGCAAAACAACATGCTGCCCGGATTTTATTTCGATGATCACATCACTAAAGTCGGCCATGCCATTTCCGACACCACTGTTTTTAATACCGCAGGCCAGTCCCTTGAATTCAGCTTTATCGTAATACGGCTTCACTGCCAGCAACGTCGCCTTCACGCCAACTCCCTGATGAAGCACCTGGCCGGTGGCAGTCATTTTTCCTTCGTCGAGGGCATTATCGAAGCGGAACTGCCAGCGATCGAAATTGCCTTGTTTACAGAGTTCATCTATACATCCTTCGAGGGCGAAGGCCACCTGGTTGGCACCAAAGCCACGCATGGCGCCACTTGGGATATTATTGGTATACACCGTGAGCGCGTCGAGGTTCACGCAAGGGAAGTGATAGGCCCCGCTGGCATGACCCGCCACACGCTCCATCACCTTTGTTCCCACCGAGGCATAAGCGCCGGAATCGCCTACAGCATAAAGCTTTAAGCCGGTAAGTTTACCCTCTTGGTCGCAACCAACCGCGATATCCATGTACACGGGGTGCCGTTTCGGGTGCATACGGATAGACTCCCCGCGCGAAAGCACCACTTTAACAGGCTTCTTCAGGTGCCATGCGAACAAGGCGGCATGCCCCTGCACAGTCATATCTTCTTTGCCGCCAAAGCCTCCGCCGGTCGATACCAGTGTGACACGGACTTTTTCTTCCTGCAAATTCAGCAAGGTCGCCAGTTGTTTTCGGTCGACATATATTCCCTGCCCGTTGGCATACATATGAACTCCATCTTCAAAAGGCATGGCCACGGCACCTTCCGTTTCGAGGAAAGCGTGTTCGATGCGTTGTGTCTGGTAAATACCTTTAGCGACAAAAGCAGAATGAGCTATAATTTCATCTGCATCCCCGCCACGATATACCTTGCAGGTTTCCAACAGGTTGTTACGGTTTGGGTGAACCTGTAAGGCCCTGGGTTTTATAGCTTCATGAGGATCTGTAACCGGTTTAAATACTTCATAGGTAACTTTTATGAGTTTCGCAGCTTCACGGGCGATATCTTCGGTTTCGGCAACTACCCCTGCCAGCACATCACCAATATACCGGGTAGTTTCGCCGGTTTTGATCATCAACGGCCAGTCGTTGAAAATCAAGCCTGTAAATCGATCACCCGGAACATCCCCGGCTGTGAAAATTCTAGCAACGCCTTTTAATTTAAGCGCCTCTGAAATGTCAATTTCCAGGATCTTTGCTTTGGGATGTTCAGAAAAACACAAGGCCCCGTGAAGCATTCCTTCAAATTTGAGGTCATTTACGAACAGTCGTTTGCCAACGGCCATATCATACGCTTCATATTTAGGGTACGAAGTCCCGACTTCGCCTGTAAGCATGTTACCCGGTATGGGTTTTTGATTCTGAATCCGCTCCGCGGCTTCGTGTATGGCATCTATGATTTTTACATAACCGGTACAACGGCAAAGGTTAAGCGTCAATGCCTGTTTAATTTCATCACGCGAAGGCGAAGGTTTCTTCTTAAGGAGAACGTTGGTCCGCAACAGGAAACCAGGAGTACAAAAACCACACTGAACGGCACCTTTTTCCACAAATGCCTTTGCAAGTATATCCCTGACTTCAGCGTTCAAGCCCTCCAGTGTATTTACTATAGCATTTTCGAGCTTTCTCATGGGCGTAAGACACGAAAGCTTTGCTTCACCATTAATCTCCACCATGCATGCTCCACATGCACCCTGGCAGGAACAGCCATCTTTGACGGAAGTTATATTTTTTATATTCCTGAGGTATTTTAACAAAACGATCTCCGGGTTGCCATCGAAAACTTCAGCCGATCCATTTAATATGAAGTTGACCATAAAACTCAAATTTTATCTTTTAGAAATTTTTCGACCGAATCCATATCCGGGGCTACAGCCTGAGGAATTTCAAACAGTGATTGTACTGCATTGAGATCTTTCAGTCCGCTGCCTGTTAGAAGAACAACGTTCACTGATGCTTTGGGAATAAAATTCCTCTTTTTGTGATCGAGGAAGCCGGCAAAAGCGGCAGCAGCAGCCGGTTCAGCAAAGATGCCTGTATTTCGGGCCAGGATGGAAGAAGCCTTCAGTATATCATCATCGGTAACGGTAACGGTTTGCCCATGATATTTGGTGAGGTAGGAAGCGGCCATGTAAAAATTCCGGGGAATATCCACCGAAATACTATCGGCCAGGGTGTGGGAGGGTGTGACATGAAATTCCTCCTTGCCTAAATTATCGGCCAGGTTGCTGCTTCCTGCAGCCTGAACGGCAACAATAACAGGCATTTTACTGATTATTCCCATCAGGAGCAGGTCTTCGAAGCCCTTGTACACACCCGAAATGATGACCCCGTCGCCAACGGGAACAAATATGCAATCGGGTAATTGTTCTTTCAGCTGGCTGAAGAGTTCATACGAAACTGTTTTCTTCCCTTCGATGGTAAAGGGATTATAGGCGGTATTCCTATTATACCAGCCAAACCGCCTGGTAGCTTCGATACTCAGATCGAAGGCTTTATCGTAATTTCCGGCTACCGGAACCAGGGTGGCCCCGTACATCATGATCTGCGTGAGCTTGGCTTTGGGGGCTGTCGCCGGTACAAAAATTATGGCTTTCTGTCCCTGGGCGGCACAAATCCCAGCCAGGGAAGAGCCTGCATTACCAGTTGAAGCTGCCACAATGGTATCAAGCCCGTTTTCCCTTGCAAAAGCTGAAACCACGGCAGAAGCCCTGTCTTTAAAGGAAAATGTCGGGTTCTGCGAATCATCTTTCAGGTAAAGTTCAAAATCGTCAATATGGCTGTCCAATGAATCAATTTCATACAAAGGAGTGTGACCAACCCGTAGGTTAGGAAAGCTTTTCCACTCATTTACCGGCAATAACTTCAGAAAATTGTCTTCTTCCAGTTCGCGAAATGACAATTCACTCAATAATTTGTAATTGTAAATCACTTTCAGTATTCCCAGCGGAGGTTGACCCGGCAATTGCCTGGCGGAGCAATCGGGGCAGAGGTATATGATTTCGCCGGCGGGGATTTGCTTTCCGCAATCGGTGCATTCGTATATAAATTTTGACGTCATGGGCAGGATTTTTGAAACAGGCGACGTTGAAGTAATATATTCAACAATAGGCAGCGGGAGAAGGATCCGTAAAGCAGGAAACGATGCCGATGAGGGCAAAAGTGTCAGACACCTGAGAATGAATCGAATAAACAAATCTTAAAGTGTCAGACACCTGAAAAAGCTGTGCAGACACTTTAAAAACACATTTTACATCCTGTTCAGCACACCCGTTTCTTCGTTAAATTCTGTAATCATTTCATCCCAGCGGGCCGCCTGCTGTAACTGCTGAGACCAGATATCGCGATCGTACCAGAGTTGGTTCAGGTCTTCGAGGTCTTTTTCCTGCTGTTCTATCCAGGTAAAATATTTCAGGTTGTGGATAGCCTTGCGGTCGTAAAAACCTAGTTCTTTCATGTGATCCGTAGCCTGGCCGAAAAGACATTTTTCCATATCCTTTGCCGCCTGCAACGAAGTATAGGCTCCTTTTTCGGCATTCAATTCTTCGAGTCGCGAACCATACATTTCGGCCGAATCCGTTGCCAGGCTGAGAATCACATCATCGCCCGTCATTTCGTAATATTTCGCGGTTTTTATAGCTGACAGTATGTTAGCCACGCCCGATATCCCCAGTAATCCGAGCTGATCCACGAGTTCAGCATCTATTCCCAGGGATTTCAGGTAGCTCTTGCCTTCCGGCTCGTTGAAAAGCCTGAAAATACGCATGCAGTCTTCGTCGTCGATGGCAGTGATCACATCTGTATTCCTTGCATTATGGACCCATGGAACGTGCTTATCGCCAATCCCTTCGATACGGTGCCCGCCGAAACCATTGTTGAGCAAGGTGGGGCATTGCAGTGCTTCGGAAGCCACTATTTTTATGTGCGGGAATTGCTTTTTCAGGTAATCGCCAGCTCCAATGGTGCCTGCCGAACCGGTTGCCGAAACATAAGCAGCCAGTTGTCCCTTAGGTGGTTTTACCGAATTAAAGACCTCTTCAAGAGCCGGAGCTGTCACGTTATAATGCCAGCATGGATTTCCAAATTCGTCGAACTGGTTGAAGATCACACAGTCGGGGCGGTTACGGCGTATATCCCAGCATTTGTCGTAGATTTCCTTTACGTTCGATTCGCAACCGGGTGTAGCAATCACTTCGGCGCCAATTTCTTTCAGCCAGGTAAAACGTTCCTTGCTCATTTCTTCCGGCAGGATGGCAACGGCGGTAACGCCCATGAGTTGGGAATCGAATGCGCCCCCGCGACAGTAATTGCCTGTGGATGGCCACACGGCTTTATGGTAAGTAGGGTCAAATTCCCCCGTGAGTATCCGGGGTGCGAGACAACCGTAAGCGGCGCCAACCTTATGTGCACCGGTAGGGAAATATTTCCCGACCAGCAGTATGATCCTGGTTTGTATCCCGGTAATCTCGGAAGGGATTTCTATGTAATTTACTCCCCCATACAGACCACCTTTAGCGACCGGCTGGTTTTTCCACGTGATGCGGAACAGGTTGGCGGGGTGAAGGTCCCATAACCCTATGTTTTTAAGCTGGTTTGTAATCTTTTCGGGAACAAGTTCCGGGTTGCGCATCTGGGCAAAAGTGGGGAGCACTATGCCTTTTTCGCGGAAGCGTTCAATGGCTTTCTGCCTTGCGGCAGGATTTACAATTTTGTCGGTGAGTTTTATCATGTGTTAAGCTTTTACGCTACAAAGTTATGAATGTAATTGTTGATTCTGCCTTAATTTACCACAATGGGCAAAGCAGGCCACATTTTTTATGACTGGCAGTATGGTAGGTCCTGCAAGTATTGAATCAGAAGCATTTGCATGAGGAACTACCCTGTTTTAATACGTTTCTGTTTAGGTGAAGTAGGCCTATTGTATCGCGCTAAACTTTTATTCAGGCTATAATTTGGTAACCGAATCAATGAGCACTTTCATTTCAGATGCAAGTTTCAGATTCCTGATTAATTTGCCGGACTTAAGGTTATTGATCTCAAGTACATGGAAATCGGTCAAATCAAAAATTACATTTAAATCTTCGTCGGTATACCGGTATGCGTGCTGTCCTTTGGTAAGACTTATCAGGAGATCGCCTTGGCGGTGGAGTAATGTAGTTGTTTCGCCTTCCTTTTGCAGGAAGAACCCCCTGTCGGTCCGGTCGAAACTTTTGCGTGTAAGGCAAAAACGGGGCTTATCGCTGAAGGGCGATCCCTTGGATGGGCAAAAGGTAGTACAGTTTCCGCATTCGTTACAGGAATCCGACACATTCAGTACCTGGTATTTTTGCTGAACTTTCAGATAATCCTCAATTTCAAATAAGGATTTTTCGCCATCGAAGGTGAATTTCCAAATGGGTATCTCAGCCACTTCGGTATGGTAGTAATTGTTGGCTCGGTTAGGGCAAACCGTAACGCAAACGCTGCATACATCGCCGCAGAAAAGGCAACGGGAGGCTTCCTCCATAGCCGATTCGGGTGTAAATTCAACAGAATCACCGCTGAACAAAGCGTTTATTTTCACCCGTTTCGACTTACGGATAATAAAATCCTTGTGCGACATCATTTTATCCGAAGTAAGTTTTTCGGAGGGAAGGCTGATGCCCGCCTTGGCGGCAATCTGAATGGCGGCTTTACGTCCGTCACCTACAGCTTTCACTATGGTAGCGGCTCCCCTCATGGCATCTCCCCCGGTGAAAACATTGGGAATCCCGGTTTCATAGGAGCCTTTCCCGGTATGCAAGTCAGCTGACGAAATAAAATCAATATCAATTTCCTGTCCCAGGGCCGGAATCAATGAATCGACCGGGAATTCGACAAATTCGCCTTCTATTTTTACGGGTGTGAGCCGTGAGTCCGTGTTGGATTTTACGAGTTGCATTTTAGCACAAACCAGGGATGTAACCCTGTTTTTATGCACAACCAGCATCTCGGGTGCCAGCAATTCAAGCAATTCGATGCCTTCGGCCAGCAAGGCTTTGATTTCATCTACATCGGCAGGCATTTCGGTACGTGTTCGGCGGTAGATCACTTTGACAGTACTCCCGGCCGAGGCCATTCTTTTTGCAGTGCGGGCAACATCCATGGCCGTATTTCCCCCACCTATTACCATGATATTTTTACCTATCTCTAAATGCTTCCCGAGCTTTGCATTTTTCAGAAAATCAAATGCATTCAGGACACCCATGGCATTTTCGCCTTCCATGTGCAGGGTTTTGAAGAGCTGCGCACCGGCGGCTATGTAAACAAAGTTGTAATCAGCGCGCAGTTGGTTAAACAAATCGCTGTCGACCTTTGAATTATAGTGAATGTTGATACCCAGATTTTCGATGCGATCGATATCCTTTCGAAGCGATTCCATTTTCAGCCTGAAAGCCGGAATGGCTTCGGAAACCATTCCCCCTGGAATGGCTTTCGTTTCGAATATTTCGACCTCAAATCCACCCATCCGCAAAAAATAGGCGCAGCTCAATCCCGAAGGACCGGCACCAATGATGGCAACCCTTAGCCCGTTCGGGGGTGAAATGCTGATATCCGCGTCAAGGCCTTCAGCGGCCACAAAACGTTTGACTTCCTTGATTTTCAGGGCCTGCTCATAGTTGATTCGCGTACAACGCGTCTGGCACAAATGATCGCAGGCCACACCCAACACATTGGGGAAGGGGTTTTTAGCCATGATCACATCGAAGGCTTTCTGGAAGTCGCCCCGGGAAGTATGGTAGAGGTATTCGGGAATATCCTGGTTGGTCGGGCATTCGTCGACACAGGGTGCATGTATGCAATCGAAATAGCCCAGGGACCGGCTGGTTTTAATGCTTTTTGAAATAAAAGGATCCCGTTTATAGTCCTCGTTCAGCAGCACTTCGTCAGCATATGCATTCAGCTTTTCGAGGGCTAAAAGTTTATTTCCTGGTTTTTTTGCCGAAAGGCTTTCGATATACTGGTTCAGCCGTCCATAACCTCCGGGTTTCAGGATATCGGAACAAACCGTGACCGGCTTCAGCCCGCTGTCGACCAGGTCACAAATATTAAAGCAATCCGCTCCTGCCGAGAAGGAGGCATTCAGTTTGCCGCCGAATTCGTTTTGAAGCTTCCTGGCAACGTTTACGCTAATGGGATGCAAGGCCCGCCCGCTCATGTACATCATCTGTTCATGTGCAGGGAAAATATTTTTATGGTTGACGCTTTCGAGGGTATTGGTAAGCTTGACACCAAAAAACAATCCTTCAACATCAGCCGTTTGCTGCAGCCTTCGGATGATCCCGAGGGCGTCAGGATATTTCAGGTCATGTTCAAAGGCGATATCCGGGATGTTATTTTTAAACCTGAGCTTGTTGTTTAATATATCACGCAGTTCCTCTTTCCCCAGGAGCGTAGGGTT